>NZ_QCZL01000001.1:0-467865 GCF_003634395.1 Yersinia sp. IP36721 | reverse complement strand
TCTTCTGCCTGCCGAAACAGGCTTTGATATCGTCTTGCGAGTGCCCACACAGATTGTCTGATAAATTGTTAAAGAGCAGTGAGTTAGCAACCTTTCGGTGGGTAACTCGAGGTGCGCATATTACGCTTTCCTCACTCAGAGTCAACTACTTATTTCGTTGAATTTCTCTGTTCTCTTTGCCGGCCACTCAGTTACTTGATTCGCTGTGTGCCGTCTCGATGGATGCGCATTATAGGGAGTCGAATTTTTTGCACAACTCTTTTTTCGCCTTTTTCTACTGTTTGAATACTTTTCGCTCCTTACGGGTAGATCTTGCACGATCTCCGCCATTTTCGGCTCGATCCAACCGGCTGTCTGGTTGTAATTCCACCAGCAAAGGATAGTATTGCCAGTAAATTATGATCTTATTACGGGGCTTTGTTATGTCTGATTCTATTCGTCGTTACCTAAATTACACTCCGATCCTTGGCCAGAAGGTAATGATCGATAAATCGAGCGTAGTGATCGGCAATGTTTTGCTCGGTGATGACGTCAGCGTGTGGCCGTTAGTTGCTATTCGCGGCGATGTAAATCAGGTCAAAATTGGTGCTCGCACCAATATTCAGGATGGAAGCGTCTTGCATGTCACCCATCAGTCCGAATACAACCCTACAGGTCATCCTCTTATCATCGGCGAAGACGTGACCGTCGGGCATAAAGCGATGCTTCACGGCTGCACGATTGGTAATCGCGTATTAGTCGGGATGGGTTCGATTCTGCTGGATGGCGCGGTTATAGAAGATGATGTGATGATTGGCGCTGGCAGTTTAGTTGCGCCCGGTAAAAGATTAGTCAGTGGTTACCTTTATATGGGAAGCCCGGCTAAGCAGATTCGTCCGTTAACCCCCGCAGAGCTGGAAGGATTGATTTACTCGGCAAACAACTATGTACGTTGGAAGGATGATTACCTGGCTGAAGAAAAGTAATACCCCCCTTCTTGTTCTCTATCTATATAGAGGGAAACAATAGACTCCCTCTATATAGACATATATCTGATGCCTAAATAAAACGACACCTATGCCAATCAGTGGCCGAGTTCTTCGCTCAAAAGCGCTAATACCGGCGTAATCTCCGGCATCACGCCATGCCAAAGATAAAACGCATGCGCCGCCTGCCCTACCAACATTCCTAAACCATCGGCATACTGCGTTGCTCCCAACGCGGAGGCCCAAGTAAGGAAGGGCGTATCTCCCTGTTGATAAAACATATCGTAACAACGAGTGTTTGGGGCAATAAGAGAAGCAGGGAGTGCGGGAACGTCGCCATGAATGCCCGAAGCTGTAGCATTAATAACAAGATCGAAGCACTGCCCTTCAAGATCTGCCATTTCTACTGCTTCTATTTCGCCAAGGTGCCTAAACACTTCGGATAACTGCTGCGCCCGACTAAAAGTTCGGTTAGTAATAACAATCTTACAACCAAAAGAAAGCAGAGGCAGGATAACGCCACGCGCAGCGCCACCGGCACCGACCAGCAGGATACGATCCTGCGGCTTGATCAGCTCCAAACGTTCCAGATCGCTGAGCAAACCGATACCATCGGTGTTATCTCCGAGTAAGCGGCCATCTTCCAAAACCTTTAAGGTATTCACCGCACCGGCAAATTCGGCACGCTCAGTTAACTCCGCCGATGCTGCATAAGCCCGCTCTTTAAATGGCGTGGTGATATTTGCACCTTTCGCCCCCTGAGCAAAAAACGTAGCCAGCGTTGTTTCGAACTCATCATGAGGAGCCAGCACCGTTCCGTAATGATGCTCAATACCCGTTTGGGCGGCAAAAAGGGCATGTATTCGCGGCGACTTACTATGGGCTATCGGATTGCCAAAAACTGCAAACGGTTGTTCCACTCTCTTTCCTTAACCTTGACGGAAACGCTCACCGGTGAGGGCATCACGAATTTCAGATGGATTTAAACGCCCGCCCACCAGCCCGGACAATACTGCCAGATCGGTTCCAAGCTGCTTTCGAACCTCTTCTTCCGTACGGCAAGGCTCTAACCCACTGAGGTTCGCGCTGGTTGAAACCAGAGGCTTTCCATAATAGGTACACAACTGTTGCACTAAGGGATGGTCGCTAACCCGAACGGCCAGAGAGTCAAAGTGCCCCGTCAGCCAACGAGGCGTCGTTTTCCTGGCTGGAATAACCCATGTCACCGGACCGGGCCAGCTGGCAAATATTGTTGCGCGTTGCGTTTCATCTAACTGCGAGTCATCAATATAAGGCAAGAGTTGCTCATAATTTGCTGCAATCAGAATCAGCCCTTTCTGCCAGGGACGCTGTTTTAACGCCAGCAAAGCATTTACCGCTTTTTCACTATCGGGATCGCAACCCAGGCCGAATACAGCCTCAGTTGGATAGGCAATAACGTCTTCTTGCTGCAAAGCTTGCAGTACACCTTCAAAAAGGGAGATATCTTCTTTACACATGGGTTCTTACTCGATTGCCACTGGTTTCCCACATAATTTGCTAGCACAAAAACGCTTCACGCCCTGCGCAGTGCGTTTTTCCATTAGAAGCGGGTAGTGGCAATGGGCACATTCTCCGGCTATAGGTTGCTGATTAAGCGCAAATTGGCAGTCAGGATAGCGATTACAAGCGTGAAAAACCTTTCCAAAACGGGATTTACGTTGCAACAGTTTTCCCTTACCGCATTGTGGGCAAGTAATAGATGTTTCATCTGGTTTATCGATAACTTCGGTATGGTCACATTCAGGATATTTGCTACAGCCAATAAACATACCGTAGCGCCCTTGTCGTAACACCAATACCGCCTGACACTTCGGACATTCCTGCCCTTCCAACACTTTAACTATGTGTCCGTCCGCCTGCGCCTTTAACGGCCGCATATATTGGCATTCGGGGTAATGAGAACAACCAAGAAACGGGCCATGACCACCGCGGCGGATCACTAATGCTGACCCACACTCAGGGCAGGACCCATTATCCTTCGCAGTTGCAGTTTTTGTCATAACGCTTTCTCTAATCGATTAATCTGCGCCGATATTACCACCTAGTGCAGATAACCCTCATTAACTTCAAAGAGCAATTCTTCCATCTGTTGATAGGCATTTTCATATTCAGGCACGTTGAACAGCACCATCAGCACCACCCATTTAAGATCTTCCAGATCAAACTCGGCTGAATCGAGCGCCATAATACGATCAATAACCATTTCGCGGGTATCGAGTTTTAGCACATTAATTTGTTCGAGGAATAGGATAAAACCACGGCATTCGACGTCCAACTTCATGATTTCTTCAGGAGTATAGATACGAAGCGCCAAAGGATCGGCACTGTACTGATAAGGCGCTATTTCACCTTCCTGTAAATCAGCCAACGCCTCCAGCCAATTCAAGGCGTTATAGATGTCTTCACGATAGAAACCCGCATCCGCTAGATCGTCAGTAATTTTGTCCTGATCGGCGAGCATTTCGGTGTCGTTATGCATGTATGTTTCAAATAGGTACATCAAAACGTCGAACATGGCCTGCCCTCCTTATTCGGACATAGCCGCCGGGTACAGCTGCGATCCACCCTGCTAACTCCAGCTCGAGTAATTTCACTACGATTTCTGGCACAGTATGGCCGGCACGTTCGGCGACGACATCAATGGGTGTCACCTCATATTCTACGTTAGCCAACACATCAGGAAATGGCAATTCAAGTTGCGGTTCTGGCGCAGAAATAATTTCTTCCATAGGCAAAGGTAGCCAATGTAAGGAACTCCCCAGCTGCTCAATGACCTCCCGCGGATGGCAAACCAGGTTCGCTCCTTGCTGAATCAGCCAGTGTGTCCCTTCACTCCCAGAGCTATCGAGTGAGCCGGGTAGAGAGAAAACTTCCCGGCCTTGCTCCAAAGCATACCGAGCCGTAATCAAAGAGCCACTTTTACGCGTTGCTTCAATGACGATCACCCCCGCGCTTAGCCCACTTATAATTCGGTTTCTCCGAGGGAAATGAGCGGCAATAGGTAATGCCGTAGATAAAAACTCAGAAACCAGCGCACCGCCATTTGCCTCAATTTCTTGCGCCAATCGCCCGTGCCGCTTGGGATAAATATTGGCAAGCCCACTCCCTAGAACCGCAATAGTTTTACCACCGCAACCCAATACTGCCTGATGGCAAATACCATCAATTCCTAACGCCAACCCGCTAGTAATCGCCAGGCCACTTTGAGCAAGTTCAGCAGCAAAATAACGCGCCCAACGCTCTCCGTAATGGCTGTAACTCCGACTGCCAACCATCGCTATCTGCGATGCAGGTAATAGCTCTTTATTTCCAGAAACAAACAACAGCAAAGGGGGCGATAAAATCGCCATTAACTGCGCTGGATAGCCAGGCTGACCATAGACCAGTAAATGGTGGCCAGGTTGTTCCAGCCAGGATAACGTCTTCTCGATATAACGCGGGTTTAGGCTCCAAAATTGTTGAATTTGTTTATCATAAAGCCCCGATTTCCGTAGGGCTTCTGCGCTGATATCACTGAGTTTTAGCAACCCAATCCCTAGTAAGCGACTTTTACTGGTATCAAGCCCCTGAACTCCATTGATCCTTAGCCATAGCTCCGTTGCTAACATTCCCCCTCCCTGGCGGATTTGTCTGTCAACACCAATTTGTTCAATTGGTAGTCGATGCTGTCAATCGGAGCCAAAAATGTCTAGAATAGAGACTGAATATCATTCACCAATCGGACGCAGATCTAGATATTTATGTCAGTATTACAGGTGTTACATTACCCAGACGACCGGCTGCGCAAAGTTGCTGCGCCGGTAAAAGAAGTCAATGCAGAAATCCAACGCATCGTGGACGATATGTTCGATACCATGTACGCAGAGGAAGGCATTGGGCTTGCCGCTACGCAAGTAGATGTCCATCAGCAGATTATCGTTATCGATGTTTCTGAAAACCGCGATCAGCGCCTGGTCTTAATCAACCCTGAGCTGCTGGAAAAAAGCGGTGAAACCGGTATTGAAGAAGGCTGCCTCTCTATTCCTGAGCAACGCGCCCTGGTTCCTCGCGCAGAAAAAGTCAAAGTCAGAGCCTTGGACCGTGATGGGAAACCTTTTGAACTGGAAGCAGACGATCTGTTAGCGATCTGTATCCAGCACGAAATGGATCATTTGGTTGGCAAACTGTTCGTGGACTATCTGTCGCCTCTGAAGCGTCAGCGTATCCGCCAAAAGCTGGAAAAACTGGCTAAGCTCAACGCGCGCGCTAACTAATCCTTTTTTATGCAGGAAACCAAACGTGTCTGATTCATTGCGGATTATTTTTGCCGGAACGCCTGATTTTGCAGCGCGTCATCTTGACGCGCTACTTTCTTCCAAGCACCAGATTATCGGGGTTTTCACTCAACCCGATCGCCCTGCTGGCCGAGGTAACAAACTCACTCCAAGCCCGGTAAAGGTTTTAGCTGAGCAACACGATATTCCTGTTTTTCAGCCAAAATCTCTGCGGCCAGAAGAAAATCAGCATCTGGTAGCCGATCTTAACGCCGATATCATGGTCGTGGTGGCTTATGGCCTCATCCTGCCAAAAGCGGTGTTGGATATGCCACGTTTAGGTTGTATTAACGTACACGGTTCTCTGCTGCCCCGTTGGCGTGGAGCTGCGCCAATCCAGCGTTCACTCTGGGCTGGGGACAAAGAAACCGGTGTCACTATTATGCAAATGGACGTCGGGTTAGATACCGGCGATATGCTGTATAAAATTGCCTGCGATATACAGCCGGAAGATACCAGCGCGAGCCTATACGACAAACTCGCTGAACTTGGGCCACAGGGTATGCTGGCCACGCTACAACTGTTAGCGGAAGGTAAAGCCAAACCGGAAGTACAGGATGAAAGTCTGGTGACTTATGCGGAAAAACTGAGCAAAGAGGAAGCCAGACTGAACTGGTCACTTTCTGCTGCTCAGCTAGAACGCTGCATTCGCGCCTTTAATCCCTGGCCGGTTAGCTATTTTGTCATCGACGAACAGCCGATAAAAGTTTGGCAAGCTCATGTTCTACCCGCGGCATCTAATACTTTACCCGGCACCATAGTACAGGCGGATAAACAGGGTATTCAGGTGGCGACGGCTGACGGCGTGCTGAATATTACTCAGTTGCAGCCAGCAGGGAAGAAACCGATGTCGGCGGCAGATTTGCTCAATTCGCGACGCGAATGGTTTACCGTCGGTAATCAGTTGGCATAACCGACGAATTTTAACAACGACTTCATCGCCCGATACTTCACTATCGGGCTATTCTTTCCCTTTATTTTGCTGACATTTGTCAGCTTTTTTGGCTATGAAAAACACATATAACCTCCGCAGCATCGCTGCCAAAGCAATTAGCCAGGTACTGGATCAAGGGCAATCTCTCAGCAGCGTCCTTCCTGGTCTCCAGAAAAATATCTCCGATAAAGACCGCGCGCTGTTGCAGGAGTTGTGTTTTGGGACTTTACGCGTGCTGCCGCAGCTGGAATGGTGTATTCAGCAGCTAATGGCACGTCCGATGACGGGTAAACAGCGGGTCTTTCATTACCTGATCATGGTGGGCATTTACCAATTGCTGTACACCCGGATCCCACCTCATGCGGCTTTGGCTGAAACGGTAGAAGGCGCCGTAGCCCTAAAGCGACCACAGCTTAAAGGTTTGATTAATGGCGTATTGCGCCAATTCCAACGCCAGCAGGTAGAGTTGTTGGAACGCGCAGCCAATCATGACAGCCGCTATTTGCATCCAAGCTGGTTACTGGCTCGAATTAAAAAAGCCTACCCGGAGCAATGGCAGCAAATCATCGATGCCAACAATCAAAAACCGCCGATGTGGCTGCGCGTTAGTCGCTTACACCATAGCCGAGCAGATTATCTGGAATTGATGCAACAAGCGGGTATTGAAGCGGAACCTCACGCTGAATACGCCGATGCCGTTCGTTTGATCACTCCATGTGCGGTAAACGATCTGCCTGGTTTTGCTCAGGGTTGGGTGACGGTGCAAGACGCCTCAGCTCAAGGCTGCGTTGATCTGCTCGATCCGCAGAACGGCGAACAGATCCTCGATTTATGCGCTGCACCCGGCGGTAAAACCACCCATATTCTCGAAGCCGCTCCCAAAGCGCACGTATTGGCGGTAGATATTGATGAACAACGTCTTAGCCGCGTAAAAGAAAATCTGCAACGCCTGCAACTGAATGCGGTGGTTAAGGTCGGTGATGGTCGTACACCTGATGACTGGTGCGAAGATAAGCTATTCGATCGTATCCTTTTGGATGCGCCTTGCTCTGCCACCGGCGTGATTCGTCGTCATCCAGATATCAAATGGCTGCGCCGTGACAGCGATATTGCCGATCTTGCCCAATTGCAGTCAGAAATTCTTGAGGCTATTTGGCCTAAGCTGAAGAAAGATGGCGTGATGGTTTACGCAACCTGCTCAATTTTGCCGGAAGAAAACCAACAGCAGATCGCCGCATTCTTGCAGCGCCATCCGGAAGCGCGTTTAGTAGAAACAGGCTCAGCGGCTCATCCCGGTAAACAAAACCTTCCTCACCCGGAAGACGGTGATGGCTTCTTTTACGCTAAGCTAATTAAAGGCTAATCAAACCTCAGAGTAGCGGTTATTGTTAGGCCTTCGGGCCTACTTTCAGGGTAAACAGAGAACGCGATGAAAATAATTATTCTCGGTGCGGGACAGGTTGGCGGGACGCTGGCAGAAAATTTGGTCGGTGAAAACAACGATATTACCGTTGTGGATACCAATACCAATCGGCTTCGTCAATTACAGGACAAGTTCGATCTGCGCGTAGTACAAGGTCACGGTTCGCACCCACGGGTGCTGAGAGAAGCCGGCGCAGAAGATGCAGATATGCTGGTTGCTGTCACTAACTCCGATGAAACCAACATGATCGCCTGTCAGATCGCCTACTCATTATTTAATACACCTAACCGTATCGCTCGTATTCGCTCTCCTGAATATATCCGTGAATCTGAGAAGCTTTTCCTACCGGAAGCTGTCCCAATTGATCATCTTATATCGCCGGAACAGTTAGTAATCGATTATATATATAAGCTGATTGAATATCCTGGCGCACTTCAGGTAGTTAATTTTGCCGAAGGTAAGGTCAGTATTGCCGCAGTAAAAGCTTATTACGGCGGTCCTCTGGTGGGCAATGCCTTATCTTCACTACGCGAACATATGCCGCATATTGATACGCGAGTCGCGGCTATATTTCGTCAAGACCGACCTATTCGTCCACAGGGTTCAACTATTATCGAAGCCGGTGATGAAGTCTTTTTTGTCGCCGCCTCCCAGCACATTCGCGCAGTAATGAGTGAATTACAGCGACTGGAAAAACCCTATAAGCGAATTATGATTGTTGGCGGTGGTAACGTCGGCGCCGGATTGGCATTACGATTAGAAAAAGACTACAGCGTAAAATTAATTGAACGTGACCAGCAGCGAGCGGCTGAATTAGCGGAGATGCTACACGACACTATCGTATTTTACGGTGATGCCTCAGATCAGGAATTATTAGCCGAAGAACACATTGAGCAAGTCGATGTATTTATTGCCATCACCAATGATGACGAAGCTAATATTATGTCTGCCATGCTAGCCAAACGTATGGGGGCCAAAAAAGCCATGGTGCTCATTCAACGCAGTGCTTATGTAGATTTAGTGCAAGGCAGTGTAATTGATATTGCCATTTCACCACAGCAAGCCACGATTTCCGCACTGCTCGGCCATGTGCGCAAAGCAGATATTGTTAGCGTGTCTTCACTGCGACGCGGCGTAGCAGAAGCTATCGAAGCTGTCGCTCATGGTGATGAAAGTACATCTAAAGTAGTAGGACGAGTGGTTGAAGATATTAAATTACCGCCGGGTACTACGATTGGCGCTATTGTACGTGGAGATGAAGTGCTTATCGCTAATAGCAGCTCGGTTATTCAACAAGGTGACCACGTTGTAATGTTTATTACCGATAAAAAATTCGTTCCTGACGTTGAACGCTTGTTCCAACCAAGCCCATTCTTCTTATAAGGCTATAATCTTAATTTCAGGGACGAGTGAATTAATTAAAACTATTCCCATGGGAAAGGATGAAAAATTTCCTATAATTCTTGAGGTACAGGGATTTCTGTTAGTTAAGATTGTTTCGTTTAATTTTGAAGGGGTGTTGCTATGAGCTTTATGAAAGAATTTCGTGAATTTGCCATGCGTGGGAATGTGGTTGATTTGGCGGTCGGTGTTATTATCGGTGCCGCTTTCGGGAAGATTGTTTCCTCGCTGGTCGCAGATATTATCATGCCACCTCTAGGACTGTTATTAGGCGGCGTGGACTTCAAACAATTCCATTTCGTACTACGTGAAGCCCAAGGTGCGATTCCTGCAGTTGTCATGAATTATGGTTCATTTATTCAAAGCATTTTTGATTTCGTTATCGTTGCACTGGCAATCTTCTCTGCAATTAAGCTGATGAATAAAATGCGTCGCGAAAAAGCAGAAGAACCAGCGGTACCACCGGCACCAACTACGGAAGAAAAGTTATTAGCCGAGATTCGTGATTTATTAAAAGAACAACAAACTAAATAATCACGATTTCAGTACGTCAAAAGCCATCGTAAGATGGCTTTTTTTATTCCTTAAAACCAGAAGGCCAGTGGTAAAGAATCTGCTGATTGTTTGCCACTGGCCTCCCAGTTACCGCCTTTCGCGTGTTTTGTTTTACGCTGATAGCTGCCTTTCCCTTTACTATTTTTCTCTATTCGCTGCCTGAACAGTGGGTCATGTAACAATGCTTCCAGAGCATTATCTTTAATTTTGCCTTTAGTATGACGGTAAGTAGTCATGGTAGATCCTCATTGTAATAAACATTGTTTGAAAAACGTTCGAATCATACTGCTGTTCGTCCAGTAATGAAATAACTAGGCAAACAAATTTAGTTTCGCGAGGTTTCGTCCGTAGCGCCTTGCTCCAGCGCTTCTAAGATCGAACAGTAAGTGCTGGTATGGTGGCTACCGCAACAGGCATCGCTTAAACGTTTGAGAGATTCCCGCATTTTCTGCAATTCTTTAATTTTCCCCTCAACTTCACTGAGTCTGGAATCGACGATCGATTTGGATTCCTGACATGTATGATGCTCAGGATCGACTCGGATCGATAATAGTTCCGCGATCGTCTCCAGAGTAAAACCTAACTGTTTGGCATATCGGATAAAGCGTAAACGCTGTAAATCCTGTTCATTATATAAGCGATAACCGCCTTCAGTACGAATGCCATGTTCCATCATTCCCTGTTTTTCATAATATCGCACCGTATCAGGTGTGACATCGGCCAGCTTGGCCAATTGACCTATTTTCAACATCCTGATTCTCCAGACAGTTTTTCGGATAATGGCAGCTGATAATCACCGTGCAAAAAATCGGTATTCAATCCCGCTTGTTTCAACTTCAGTTCGAGTAAACCCAGCCGCTTCGATAATTTCTGATACTCCGCTTCATTGTGATCTAATTGCGCGAGTAGATGAATAATAGTCAGTGCTTCTTGCCGATCTTGTAACTCGACGGGAATATAGCCAGCATTCTTCAGAATTCGATAACTGACCCTAAGCTCAGTAGGAATATGAGTATCATCATCAAGTTCCAGGGGCACACCAAAACCGGGCAAATTTTCAAGTTCACCCTTTTTTTGCGCATCCATTATGTGCCTTTCAGCCCATTCATCAATTAATGACATACACGTAGTTCCCAGCTTTAACCGATATACATAGCATAACGCATTAGGATGCAGATAATAAGCGAGGGAAATAATCACGAAGAACGGCTAAGACGGTCTTATTTTGGGCAGGGCTGTCAATAGACGTAAAAAAACCGGGCAAGCCCGGTTTTTTTACGCGTTCACAGATTACTCTGCAGCTACTACTTCTGCTTCAGACGCAGCACGATCAACCAGCTCGATGTAAGCCATCGGAGCGTTGTCGCCTGCACGGAAGCCACACTTAAGAATGCGAGTGTAACCACCGGCGCGGCTCGCGAAACGCGGGCCTAGCTCGTTAAACAGTTTTGCCACGATCTCGTTATCACGAGTACGGGCGAATGCCAGACGACGATTAGCAACGCTGTCGGTCTTGGCAAGAGTAATCAGCGGCTCAACAACGCGACGCAGCTCTTTCGCTTTCGGCAGGGTCGTCTTGATGATCTCATGACGAACCAAAGAGCCGGCCATGTTACGGAACATAGCCTGGCGATGGCTGCTGTTACGGTTCAGTTGACGACCACTCTTACGATGGCGCATGACCTTATCCTTCTCAGTAAAACCTTAACCTGTGATCCGGTTACTCGTCAGCAATACTTGCTGGCGGCCAGTTTTCCAGGCGCATGCCCAGAGACAGACCACGTGACGCAAGCACGTCTTTAATCTCAGTAAGAGATTTTTTACCCAGGTTCGGCGTTTTCAGCAACTCAACCTCGGTACGCTGTACCAGATCACCGATGTAGTGGATAGCTTCTGCCTTGAGGCAGTTAGCAGAGCGGACAGTCAATTCCAGATCGTCAACAGGGCGCAGCAAGATCGGATCGAACTCTGGCTTCTCTTCTTTGACTTCCGGCTGACGTACATCACGTAGGTCAACGAAAGCTTCAAGTTGTTCAGCCAAGATAGTGGCCGCACGGCGGATCGCCTCTTCAGGATCGATCGTACCATTGGTTTCCATCTCGATGACCAGCTTGTCCAAGTCGGTACGCTGTTCTACACGCGCTGCTTCAACATTGTAGGCAATACGCTCTACAGGGCTATAGCATGCGTCTACTAACAGACGACCAATTGGGCGCTCATCTTCTTCCGAATGAATTCGGGCAGAAGCCGGCACATAACCACGACCGCGCTGAACTTTGATACGCATGCTAATAGATGCGTTTTCATCGGTCAGGTGGCAGATCACGTGTTGCGGCTTGACGATTTCGACATCACCATCATGGGTGATATCGGCTGCAGTCACAGGGCCAATGCCAGACTTATTCAGGGTAAGAATAACTTCATCTTTTCCTTGAACTCTCACCGCCAGCCCTTTCAGGTTGAGCAGGATCTCCAGGATATCTTCCTGTACGCCTTCTTTGGTGCTGTACTCATGCAGTACACCATCAATCTCAACCTCGGTCACCGCGCAACCCGGCATAGATGAAAGCAGAATACGGCGCAGTGCGTTGCCGAGAGTATGGCCAAAGCCACGCTCTAACGGCTCAAGGGTCACCTTGGCGTGCGTCGAACTGACTTGCTCGATATCTACCAGGCGCGGTTTTAGAAACTCTGTCACAGAACCCTGCATTGTGTCCTCTCTTTGGTACTAAGCTTTACTTGGAGTAAAGCTCGACGATCAGGTGTTCGTTAATGTCCGCAGACAGATCAGTACGTTCAGGAATACGTTTGAACACACCTTCCATCTTAACAGCATCAACTTCCAGCCAAGTCGGCTTTTCACGCTGCTCAGCCAGCTCCAAAGCTGCCTTCACACGAGACTGCTTTTTAGCTTTCTCACGGATGCTGACTACGTCATTCGGAGATACCTGATAAGAAGCGATGTTAACAACGCGACCATTTACCATGATAGCTTTATGACTAACCAGCTGACGTGATTCAGCACGAGTTGCGCCAAAGCCCATACGGTAAACTACGTTGTCCAGACGGCCTTCCAGCAATTGCAACAGGTTTGCACCTGTGTTGCCTTTCAGACGTGCTGCTTCTTTATAGTAGTTACGGAATTGACGCTCCAGAACACCATAGATACGGCGAACTTTTTGTTTTTCACGTAACTGCACACCGTAATCAGACAGACGCGGTTTACGCGCACCATGCTGACCAGGTGGTTGTTCAATCTTACACTTGGTGTCAATCGCGCGAACGCCAGACTTAAGGAACAGGTCTGTGCCCTCACGACGGCTCAGCTTGAGCTTAGGACCCAAATATCTTGCCATTTTCTCTCTCCAACAAACCTAAAAGCAACGTTATACGCGGCGCTTTTTCGGCGGACGACAACCGTTATGAGGAATCGGAGTCACATCAGTAATATTAGTGATGCGGAAACCAGCCGCGTTTAACGCGCGAATAGTTGACTCACGACCAGGACCAGGTCCTTTAACCATAACTTCCAGGTTCTTAATACCGTATTCTTTCACTGCTTCTGCGCAGCGCTCTGCTGCAACTTGCGCTGCAAACGGAGTAGATTTACGAGAACCACGGAAACCGGAACCACCGGCTGTTGCCCAACCCAAAGCGTTACCCTGACGATCAGTAATGGTAACGATGGTGTTGTTGAAAGAAGCATGGATATGAGCCACACCGTCAGAGACTGTCTTTCTTACACGCTTGCGTGCACGAATAGGTGCCTTTGCCATTATTCAATCACCCCGATTATTTCTTGATCGGTTTACGCGGACCCTTACGGGTACGTGCGTTGGTCTTAGTACGCTGACCGCGAACTGGTAGACCACGACGATGACGCAAACCACGATAAGTCCCAAGGTCCATCAGACGCTTGATGCTCAGGGTCACCTCACGACGCAGATCACCTTCTACAACGTACTTGGCAACTTCGTCACGCAGCTTCTCGATTTGCTCTTCAGACAGCTCACTGATCTTAACATTTTCAGCAATACCCGCAGCGACACAGATAGCCTGTGAACGGGTCTTACCGATACCGTAGATCGCGGTTAAAGCGATAACAGTATGTTTCTGATCAGGAATGTTAATGCCTGCTATACGGGCCACTATGCACTCCTACTATTTTATACGGCAATACCATTCTGAAAAGCCCGTTTTCAGGATACTCAAATAGCATTGCTGTCACATACAAAAGATTGGCTGGCTAATCTAGCCAGCTCAACCCAACTTTGCAAGAAAAATATGCAAGATAAATCAGCCTTGACGCTGTTTATGCTTTGGTTCGGCACTGCAGATTACGCGAACGACACCGTTACGCTTAACAATTTTGCAGTTACGACATAATTTCTTGACGGAAGCACGAACTTTCATTTTTACTCTCCGTAACTTCTCAAACATATCTGATTAGCGATTATAGCCTTTCAGATTTGCTTTCTTCAATGCAGACTCGTACTGACTCGACATCATTAGAGTTTGCACTTGAGCCATAAAGTCCATGATGACCACAACTACGATTAGTAGTGAGGTACCACCAAAGTAAAATGGTACTTTCATCGCGTCACGCATGAACTCCGGGATCAGGCAGATGAAAGTAATATACATCGCACCAATTAAGGTCAGACGCGTCATTACTTTATCGATGTACTTCGCCGTTTGCTCTCCCGGACGAATTCCTGGCACGAATGCACCGGACTTCTTCAGGTTATCTGCTGTTTCACGCGGGTTAAACACCAACGCCGTGTAGAAGAAACAGAAGAAGATGATTGCAGACGCATAGAGTAACACATAAAGCGGCTGTCCCGGCTGCAAATACATCGAAATAGTCGTCAGCCAGTTCCAACCTGTCCCGCCCCCAAACCATGATGCAATCGTGGCAGGGAACAGAATTATGCTGGAAGCGAAGATTGCGGGAATAACCCCAGCCATATTCACTTTCAACGGTAAGTGTGTGCTCTGTGCTGCATAAACACGACGACCCTGTTGACGTTTCGCATAGTTAACGACGATACGACGTTGACCACGTTCAATGAAAACAACGAAGAAGGTTACTGCAAACACTAATACTGCAACCAACAGCAACAGGAGGAAGTGCAGGTCGCCTTGCCGAGCTTGCTCGATGGTATGACCAACTGCCGGCGGGAGACCCGCGACAATACCAGCAAAGATTATGATTGAGATACCGTTACCGATACCGCGTTCAGTAATCTGTTCACCCAGCCACATCAGGAACATAGTCCCGGTAACCAGGCTCACAACAGCGGTAAAATAGAAGGCAAAGCCTGGATTTAATACCAGACCTTGCATCCCAGGCATATTCGGCAGACCGGTAGCAATACCGATCGACTGGAATATAGCCAATACCAACGTGCCATAACGGGTGTACTGGCTAATCTTACGACGGCCAGCCTCCCCTTCTTTCTTTATTTCAGCTAACGCTGGATGAACCACCGTCAGCAGCTGGATAATAATTGACGCCGAAATATACGGCATAATACCCAGGGCAAAGATCGAAGCACGACTGAGAGCACCACCAGAGAACATGTTGAACATTTCAATGATGGTGCCTCTCTGCTGCTCGAGCAATTTGGCAAGCACAGTGGCATCGATACCAGGAATCGGAATAAAAGAGCCGATACGGAAAACAATAAGCGCACCGATAACAAACAAAAGTCTGCGCTTCAGTTCGCCTAATCCGCCTTTAGCACTTTGAAAATCTAATCCTGGTTGCTTAGCCATCTGCTACTTATTCCTCAATTTTACCGCCAGCAGCTTCGATAGCAGCACGAGCGCCTTTGGTGACACGCAGACCACGCAGAGTTACCGGACGAGTGACTTCGCCTGAAAGCATAACTTTCGCGAATTCAATCTGGGTACCAACAACGTTAGCGGCTTTCAGCGTGTTCAGGTCGATTACGTCGCCTTCCACTAAAGCCAGTTCAGACAGACGAACTTCTGCCGTGATCATTGCTTTGCGAGAGGTGAAGCCGAATTTCGGCAGACGACGATATAACGGCATCTGACCACCTTCAAACCCACGACGTACGCCACCGCCAGAACGTGAGTTCTGACCTTTGTGACCACGACCAGCGGTTTTACCCAGGCCAGAACCGATACCACGACCTACACGCTTAGGCGCATGCTTGGCACCATCAGCCGGAGACAGAGTATTTAAACGCATCTGTTACTCCTCAACTTTAACCATGTAGGAAACCAAGTTGACCATACCACGCACAGCAGGAGTATCCTCACGCTCTACAGTATGACCAATACGACGCAGACCTAAACCGAGTAGAGTTGCCTTATGCTTTGGCAAACGACCGATGCTGCTTTTTGTTTGAGTTACTTTAATAGTCTTTGCCATGGTTATTTCCCTAGAATTTCTTCGACGGACTTACCACGCTTGGCAGCGACCATTTCTGGGGATTTCATATCTTCCAGAGCTGAAATAGTTGCACGAACCACGTTGATCGGGTTAGTGGAACCATAGGCTTTGGCCAATACGTTATGAACCCCTGCAACTTCCAGAACGGCGCGCATTGCACCACCGGCGATGATACCGGTACCTTCGGAAGCTGGTTGCATGAATACGCGAGAACCCGTATGAGCACCTTTAACAGGGTGCTGCAGAGTGCCGCCATCCAGAGCAACGTTAATCATAGCGCGACGGGCTTTTTCCATCGCTTTTTGGATCGCTGCTGGAACTTCGCGTGCTTTGCCGTAGCCAAAACCAACGCGACCGTTACCATCACCAACTACTGTCAGTGCGGTAAAGCTGAAAATACGGCCACCTTTTACGGTTTTAGATACGCGGTTTACCGCGATCAGCTTTTCCTGCAGTTCGCCAGCTTGTTTTTCGATGTGTGACATCTTACACCTCTACCTTAGAACTGAAGGCCAGCTTCACGGGCAGCATCTGCCAGTGCCTGGACTCGACCATGATATTGGAAACCGGAACGGTCAAAGGATACTTTAGTAATCCCTTTTTCCAATGCGCGCTCAGCAATAGATTTGCCTACAGCTGCTGCGGCATCTTTGTTGCCGGAGTACTTCAATTGCTCATTGATAGCTTTTTCTAAAGTAGAAGCTGCTACCAAAATTTCAGAACCGTTTGGTGCAATAACCTGCGCGTAAATATGGCGTGGGGTACGATGTACCACCAGGCGAGTCGCACCCAGTTCTTTGAGCTTGCGGCGTGCGCGGGTCGCACGACGGATACGAGCTGCTTTCTTATCCATAGTGTTACCTTACTTCTTCTTAGCCTCTTTGGTACGCACGACTTCGTCGGCGTAACGGACACCCTTGCCTTTATAAGGCTCAGGACGACGGTAGGCACGCAAATCTGCCGCAACCTGACCAATCACCTGCTTATCTGCGCCTTTCAGCACGATTTCAGTTTGGGTCGGGCACTCTGCAGTGATGCCAGCCGGCAATTCATGGTCAACTGGATGAGAGAAGCCTAAGGCCAAATTCACCACATTGCCTTTAACTGCGGCACGGTAACCTACGCCTACCAGTTGAAGCTTTTTAGTGAAGCCGTCGGTAACACCAATAACCATTGAGTTCAGCAGTGCACGAGTGGTACCCGCTTGGGCCCAACCGTCTACAGCGCCTTCGCGTGGAGCGAAAGTCAGTGTATTTTCTTCTTGCTTAACAACAACGGAGCTATGGATGGTACGAGTCAGCTCGCCGTTTTTACCCTTTATCGAAATAACCTGACCGTTGAGTTTTACCTCTACGCCGGCAGGAATGACGACGGGTGCTTTTGCAACACGAGACATTCTTTCCTCCCGAATTAAGCTACGTAGCAGATAATCTCGCCACCAAGACCAGCCTGGCGAGCTGCACGATCGGTCATAACACCTTTAGAGGTAGAAATAACAGCGATACCCAAACCGGCCATAACTTTTGGCAGCTCATCTTTTTTCTTATAGATGCGCAGACCTGGACGGCTGATACGTTGAATGCTTTCTACCACTGCCTTGCCCTGGAAGTACTTAAGTACTAAGACCAGTTCAGGCTTGGTGTCGCCTTCGATTTTAAAATCTTCAATAAAACCTTCTTCTTTCAGAACCTTGGCAATTGCCAGTTTCAGTTTGGAAGAAGGCATGGTGACCGCTACTTTGTTCGCGGCTTGACCGTTACGGATACGGGTCAGCATATCCGCGATCGGATCTTGCATGCTCATCTGTATTTACTCCCGTGATTCAATTGGTGAAATTACCAGCTAGCCTTTTTAAGGCCCGGGATTTCACCGCGCATTGCGGTTTCACGGACTTTAATACGGCTCAACCCGAACTTCCGCAGGAAACCATGCGGACGACCAGTTTGGTTGCAGCGGTTACGCTGACGGGACGGGCTGGAATCACGCGGCAGAGACTGCAGCTTCAGAACAGCATCCCAACGTTCTTCATCGGATGAGTTCACACCAGAGATAATAGCTTTTAATTCCTCGCGTTTAGCGCGGTATTTGTTAGCTAGTTTCACGCGAACAACTTCGCGTGCTTTCATTGATTGCTTAGCCATCAGTAACCCTACCTTACTTGCGGAATGGGAAGTTAAAAGCAGCCAACAATGCACGGCCTTCATCATCGGATTTCGCAGTAGTGGTAATGGTAATATCCAAACCACGCACGCGATCGACTTTATCGTAGTCGACTTCCGGGAAGATGATCTGCTCGCGCACGCCCATGCTGTAGTTACCACGGCCATCGAATGACTTAGCGGACAAGCCACGGAAGTCACGGATACGTGGAACAGCAATGGAGATCAGTCGCTCTAAGAATTCCCACATGCGTTCGCCACGCAGGGTTACTTTACAGCCGATCGGATAGCCCTGACGGATTTTGAAGCCTGCAACAGATTTGCGGGCTTTGGTGATCAACGGTTTTTGACCGGAGATTGCTGTCAAGTCAGCTGCTGCGTTATCCAGCAGTTTCTTGTCAGCGATCGCTTCACCAACACCCATGTTCAGGGTGATCTTCTCGACCCGAGGGACTTGCATGACAGAGTTGTAGCCAAACTGAGACATCAGTTGTTTGACCACCTCGTCTTTGTAGTAATCATGCAGTTTCGCCATCGTATTACTCCAAATTACTTGATAGTTTCGCTATTAGACTTGAAGAAGCGTACTTTTTTGCCGTCTTCGAATCTAAAGCCTACACGGTCAGCCTTACCGGTTGTCGCGTTGAACAGCGCAATGTTAGAAACCTGAATAGCAGCTTCTTTTTCAACAATGCCGCCTGGTTGGTTCAGGGCCGGAACCGGCTTCTGATGTTTTTTAACCAGGTTGATACCTTCAACAATGACCTTACCAGCAGACAGGACATTCTTTACTTTACCGCGCTTACCTTTGTCTTTCCCGGTTAGCACGATAACTTCGTCATCACGACGGATTTTCGCTGCCATGGTTCGCTCCTTAGAGTACTTCTGGTGCCAGAGAGATAATTTTCATGAACTTCTCATTACGCAGTTCACGAGTTACCGGCCCAAAAATACGCGTGCCGATTGGCTGCTCGCTGTTATTATTTAAAATAACGCAAGAATTGCCATCGAAGCGAATGACAGAACCGTCCGGGCGACGTACACCCTTCTTGGTGCGCACCACTACCGCCTTCAGCACATCGCCTTTCTTCACCTTGCCACGAGGAATTGCTTCCTTAATGGTGATCTTGATGATGTCGCCGATGCCTGCGTAGCGACGGTGCGAGCCACCTAGAACCTTGATACACATTACGCGACGTGCACCGGAGTTGTCGGCCACGTTCAGCATAGTCTGTTCTTGGATCATGTTAGTGCTCCGCTAATGTCAACTACTACTTTAGGACCCAGAATAGGTCGTTTAAAAGCCCCACTAATGAGGGCGCGGCATTATAACACCGGTTCCAAATTATGGGTAGAAAAAATAAACGGCTCACTTTCTGAGCCGTTTATTCTATGCGAGTTGGCTACTCTATTACAGAATCGCTTTCTCTACAACGCGAACAAGGGTCCAAGACTTAGTCTTTGACAATGGACGGCATTCGCGGATTTCTACCACGTCACCGATTCCACATTCATTGTTCTCGTCATGTACATGCAATTTCGTCGTACGACGGATGAATTTCCCATAAATAGGGTGTTTCACCACACGTTCGATAGCAACAACCATGGATTTCTCCATTTTGTCACTAACTACGCGACCTTGCAGAGTACGAGTTTGGTCAGTCATTACGCACCCGCCTTTTCAGTCAGTAAAGTCTTAACACGTGCGATATTACGACGCACTTGTTTCGACAGGTGAGTTTGTTGCAGCTGGCCACTAGCCGCCTGCATGCGCAAATTAAATTGCTCACGCAGCAGGTTGAGCAGCTCAGTGTTCAGCTCTTCAACGCTTTTTTCACGCAGCTCTTGTGCTTTCATTACATCACCGTCTTAGTTACAAAGGTGGTTCCGACAGGCAGTTTTGCTGCCGCGAGCTTGAATGCTTCGCGAGCAGTTTCTTCCGGCACACCAGCCATTTCAAACAACATTTTTCCTGGCTGGATCAGGGCAACCCAATACTCTACGTTACCCTTACCTTTACCCATACGCACTTCGAGCGGCTTCTCAGTGATCGGTTTGTCCGGGAATACACGGATCCAGACCTTACCTTGACGCTTAATTGCACGTGTCATCGCACGACGGGCTGCTTCGATTTGACGAGCCGTCAGGCGGCAACGGCCACAAGCTTTCAGGCCGAACTCACCGAAGCTAACATCCGTACCCTGCGCCAGGCCACGGTTACGGCCTTTGTGCATCTTACGGAATTTTGTACGCTTTGGTTGTAACATCAGCGATTCTCCTTACTTGCGGCCTTTACGCTGCTGCTTTTTAGGTTGAGCAGCCGGTTCCGGTTGTTCAACAGCAGCCATACCACCCAAGATCTCACCTTTGAAGATCCATACCTTAACGCCGATTACACCATAAGTGGTGTGCGCTTCAGATGTGTTGTAATCGATATCCGCACGCAGAGTATGCAACGGAACACGACCTTCACGGTACCATTCGGTACGCGCGATTTCAGCACCGCCAAGGCGGCCGCTTACTTCAACTTTGATACCTTTAGCGCCAAGACGCATTGCGTTCTGTACAGCACGCTTCATAGCACGACGGAACATAACGCGACGTTCCAGCTGTGAAGTGATGCTGTCAGCAACCAATTTTGCGTCCAGTTCCGGTTTACGGACTTCGGCGATGTTAATCTGCGCAGGAACGCCAGCGATATCCGCTACGACCTTACGCAGTTTTTCGACATCTTCACCTTTCTTGCCGATAACGATGCCAGGGCGAGCAGTGTGAATAGTCACACGGATACTCTTCGCTGGACGTTCGATAACGATGCGAGAAACGGAAGCTTTCACCAGTTCCTTAGTCAGGAATTGGCGAACTTTAAAGTCGCTGTCCAGGTTGTCAGCGAATTCTTTGGTATTCGCATACCAAGTAGAGTTCCAAGGTTTGACAATACCCAGGCGAATACCGTTAGGATGTACTTTCTGACCCATTGCTAGTCTCCAGAGTCTCAGCGATCGGACACAACCACAGTAATGTGGCTGGTGCGCTTCAGGATGCGATCTGCACGACCTTTTGCACGAGGCATAATGCGCTTCATGCTTGGGCCTTCGTCTACGAAGATCTTCGTGACTTTCAGATCATCGATGTCAGCGCCATCGTTGTGTTCTGCGTTAGCAATGGCAGACTCCAGTACCTTCTTAACCAAACCAGCAGCTTTCTTGTTGGTATAGGCCAGAGTTTCCAGAGCTTGCGACACTTTCTTACCGCGAATCAGGTCCGCTACCAAGCGAACCTTCTGAGCAGAAGAACGAGCGTGGCGATGTTTAGCGATAGTTTCCATCTCTTCCTCCTACCTTAGCGCTTTTTAGCCTTTTTATCGGCCGCATGGCCGCGATAAGTACGGGTCGGCGCGAATTCACCCAATTTGTGACCGACCATTTCATCGGAAACAAAGACAGGAACGTGCTGACGACCATTATGGACAGCGATGGTCAAACCGATCATATTTGGAAAGACCGTTGAACGACGGGACCAAGTCCGAATAGGCTTCTTGTCTCCGCTTTCCACCGCTTTCTCTACCTTCTTCAGCAAGTGCAGGTCAATGAAGGGACCTTTCTTGAGAGAACGTGGCATGGCTTATCCTCTAATTATTTTTTACTACGGCGACGTACGATGAACTTATCAGTACGCTTGTTGCTACGGGTCTTCTTACCTTTGGTTTGAACGCCCCACGGGGTTACCGGGTGCTTACCAAAGTTACGACCTTCACCACCACCGTGTGGGTGATCTACCGGGTTCATCGCAGTACCGCGAACGGTAGGGCGAATACCACGCCAACGACTTGCACCTGCTTTACCCAGCACACGCAGCATGTGTTCAGCGTTACCGACTTCACCTAAGGTGGCGCGGCAATCAGCTTGAACCTTGCGCATTTCGCCGGAGCGCAGACGCAGAGTAACGTAGGAACCGTCACGAGCAACGATCTGAACGTATGCACCAGCAGAACGAGCCATCTGGCCGCCTTTACCTGGTTTCATCTCTACGTTATGAACCGTTGAACCAACTGGGATGTTGCGCATAGGCAGGGTGTTACCTGTCTTGATTGCAGCATCAACGCCAGATTGGATCTGGTCACCAGCTTTCAGGCCTTTTGGCGCCAGGATGTAACGGCGTTCGCCGTCTTTGTACAGAACCAGCGCGATGTTCGCGGAACGGTTCGGATCGTATTCCAGACGCTCAACCACTGCAGGGATACCATCTTTGTTGCGTTTGAAGTCAACCAGACGATAATGCTGCTTGTGGCCACCACCGATATGACGGGTGGTGATACGGCCATTGTTGTTACGACCACCGCTTTTGCTTAATTTCTCAAGCAGCGGGGCATAAGGTTTACCCTTGTGCAGCTCAGGGTTAACCACTTTAACAACGTGGCGACGACCCGGAGATGTAGGTTTACATTTAACAATTGCCATTGTTTACTCCTCCGACTTACTCTGCGCCGCCGATGAAGTCCAGATTCTGGCCTTCTTTCAGGGTGACGTAAGCTTTTTTCCAGTCGCTACGACGACCAACACGCTGACCGTGACGCTTACTCTTGCCTTTAACCAGCAAGGTGTTAACGTCTTCAACTTCGACTTCAAACAGTTTCTGCACTGCAGCTTTAATTTCTGCTTTGGTCGCGTCGATGGCAACTTTGAGAACGATGGTGTTACTTTTTTCCATCGCAGCGGACGCTTTTTCAGATACATGCGGCGCGCGCAGTACTTTCAGCAGACGTTCTTCACGAATCATGCCAGCATCTCCTCAACTTGCTTCACAGCATCAGCAGTCATAACCACTTTGTCGAAGGCGATCAGGCTAACTGGATCGATACCTGCTACATCGCGAACATCAACCTTGTACAGGTTGCGAGCTGCCAAGAACAAGTTCTCGTCAACTTCACCAGTTACGATCAGCACATCTTCCAGAGCCATATCTTTCAGTTTCTGTGCCAGCAGCTTAGTTTTAGGCGCTTCTACAGAGAACTTCTCGACAATGATCAGACGATCTTGACGTACCAATTCGGACAGGATGCTTTTCAGCGCGCCGCGGTACATCTTTTTGTTTACTTTCTGACTGTGGTCCTGAGGCTTCGCAGCAAAGGTCACACCACCTGAACGCCAGATCGGGCTCTTTACAGAACCTGCGCGTGCACGGCCGGTACCTTTCTGGCGCCACGGTTTTTTACCGGAACCAGTCACTTCAGCGCGGGTCTTCTGAGCGCGAGTACCTTGACGGGCACCTGCTGCATAAGCAACAACAACCTGATGTACCAGCGCTTCGTTGAAATCACGACCGAAGGTAGTTTCGGAAACAGTCAGCGCGCCTTGCGCGTCTTTCAATACTAATTCCATTGCTATCCCCTTACGCCTTCACAGCTGGTTTAACGATCAGGTTGCCACCGGTTGCGCCCGGTACAGCACCCTTAACCAGCAGCAGGTTGCGCTCAGCGTCAACACGTACTACGTCCAGGCTTTGAACGGTTACACGCTCGTCACCCAGGTGGCCAGCCATTTTCTTGCCTTTGAACACTTTGCCCGGAGTCTGGTTCTGACCGATAGAACCCGGAACGCGGTGAGACAAGGAGTTACCATGGGTAGCATCTTGGGTACGGAAGTTCCAGCGCTTAACAGTACCGGCAAAACCTTTACCTTTAGATGTACCTGTAACATCGACTTTCTTAACGTCTGCGAAAATTTCAACGCTAATTTCTTGACCAGCAGTGAATTCTTGACCTTCTGCAAGGCGGAATTCCCACAGGCCACGGCCAGCTTCTACGCCAGCTTTAGCGAAGTGACCCGCTTCCGGTTTGGTAACGCGGTTAGCTTTTTTAGCACCGGTAGTTACTTGAACGGCACGGTAACCGTCGTTCTCCAGGTCTTTGACCTGAGTTACGCGGTTTGCTTCAATTTCGATAACGGTTACTGGGATTGAAACGCCATCTTCAGTGAAGATACGAGTCATGCCCACTTTTTTACCGACTAAACCAATCATTGTTTCAACCTCTCAATCGCTCAATGACCTGATTAACCCAGGCTGATCTGCACGTCTACACCGGCAGCCAGATCCAGACGCATCAGAGCATCAACGGTTTTCTCGGTTGGCTCAACGATGTCAACCAGACGCTTGTGAGTGCGGATTTCGTACTGATCGCGCGCATCTTTATTGACGTGCGGAGAAACCAGAACGGTAAAGCGCTCTTTGCGGGTCGGCAGCGGGATCGGACCGGTGACCTGCGCACCAGTGCGCTTGGCAGTCTCGACGATTTCCGCAGTTGATTGATCGATCAAACGATGATCAAACGCTTTCAGGCGGATACGGATTCTTTGGTTCTGCATGAGACCAGAGCTCCAATTATTTATAAACATAAATGATTACTACTCAGACCCATTTCGATTGATGGGAGAGTGTAATCGTTCAACATATAACCCCCAAATCGGGAGTATTGTTCGGAAGTATCATTTAGCTACTCCCGACAGATCAAATTCAATCTGACCAACCAAGATTAGGTAGGCACGCGCATTATACGTAAATTCGGGCAGTAAGCAAGTCACTGTTGAAAATCTATGCGAGAACTTACGTATTTAGCCATTCATCTCAAGTTTTAGTGAATTTACTTATTATCACACTACGTTACTATAGGTGAGTAACAAATATTGACCAATACAGGGAGAGGGAGAGTTGGTCATCCATATATTCGCAAAAGGGACTATGCCATGGCTCATAATTGCCGGAGTATTCTACTACTTGTTATCGTATGTTTCATGACTCAAGCAATAGCGAGTACGCGCTCGATTTTTCCCCTGCAGGCCTACAACCAAAGCCCTACCTATTGGTTTCCACCCAACGCCCCCGATTATACTAAACCCTTAGTTTCCGCCAAACTTCAGCAGCAAGCTCATCAAAACCTACTCAAACACTATTTCGGCGGCAGCCCTACCTCTTCTTCGCCTTGGGATGAGCACTATGTTCAGCAAAAGCTATCGGATAAAGGAACGGATAGTATCGCTTCTTCTATAAAGAAAGTATTAGAGCGCTTTGACAATGTAGATGCCAAGGGAGATAGCATTAATTACGGCAGTAATTATCGTCCCTATACACAAACATGGATTGATAGCATTCGTACCAATGTGCCGCTAACTCAGTTCAAGAAGCTACATTTTCACGCTGCACAGAGAGGAATAACCGTAAGTCAAACGATGGTTAGAGTGCTCCCTACCAATGATCCTAGCTTTTATAGCGATGCTATCGCGGGTGAAGGTTACCCTTTCGATAACCTGCAAGAATCGCGGCTACACATTGGAACGCCCATTTATGTCATTGGGCATAGTGCCGATACTCTGTGGAGTTTCATTATGAGCCCAGACTTACAGGGATGGGTGCTGTCTAATTCTATTGCCTATGCCGATGAGGCTTTTATCCAACTATGGCGAAGTGCGGCAAAAAAAAAGATGGCGGTAATAATCGACTTCAACGTAGCGTTGACTGAGCCACATCAATCTCGTATTTATGCCAGTGATGACATGGGGAGCATTCTCCCACAGCTTGACGCCCAACACCTGATGATTCCGGTGGTTAACAATCGGCAACAAGCTGTTATACATATCGCCAGAGTAGCGCCCGACAAAATAAGTACCCTACCGCTCACTGCAAGCCGTAAGAATTTTGCGTTACTGATTCAGCGTTCACTAGGTCGCCCTTACGGATGGGGAGGCTTGTACGGCTACAACGATTGTTCGAGCGAATTAAAAAATCTGATGACCGCATTCGGGTTTTGGCTCCCCACTCACTCTTCAAAACAAATCACTCAGGGAAAAACCGTTGATTTAAGCCAATATCCGCCAAACGAGCGCCTAGACTTTCTGGCTAAGCATGGTCGGCCTTTTATGACCCTCATTCATATTCGGGGACATATTATGCTGTACGTAGGAAACACTGATGAAGAACGGCCGATGACCTTTCAAAACATATGGGGCTTAGGGCCGAAAGATCGTAGCAGGAGATCTATTATTGGGCAGGCAGTTCTGTTCCCTCTATTGCTTTCTTATCCAGAAGATCGCTCTCTGGCATCTTTGGCGGCAGGCCCTATATTTCAGATCAGTTATCTCGACCAGCCTAGCTATATCGATAAATCTTAGTGCACAGTGTATATAGTGCTGGTAAGTAAGTACTGCGCCACCCTCAATTGAATAGACAAAAAGTGAGCACCGTTGAGATACTCACTTTTTTGTTATCCCAGCATTGTGGCACAACAGCTTAGTTAATCTTCCCTAGCTGCGCCTGAGAGTAGTTCTGTATACCTAAACGTTCTATCAGGCTCAGTTCAGTTTCCAGCCAATCAATATGTTCTTCTTCATCGGTCAGAATTTCTTTAAGCAGATCGCGAGTAACATAATCATGTATCGAATCAGCATAAGCGATGCCTTCACGTAAATCTTTGGCGCCGCTTAATTCCAGAGCCAGATCCGACCTGAGCATCTCCTCGACGTCTTCGCCAATATTGATTTTGCCTAAATCCTGTAGATTAGGAATACCCTCGAGAAACAGAATCCGCTCAATGTAACGATCTGCATGTTTCATTTCATCGATGGATTCGTGGTATTCCTTATCATTCAGACGGATAAGTCCCCAGTTTTTAAACATTCGCGCATGCAGGAAGTATTGATTGATAGCAACCAGCTCGTTTCCGAGTAGTTTATTGAGATGAGAAATTATTTTTTTATCGCCTTTCATAGATAAGCCCTCCGCTTCCAGTACTAAAAGTGTAGTACCAGATGGCAAAGAGTGGGGAATCTTATCCCACCTATGTTTTAAGCAACGTCATTCATTTCTGGAATATTCGCACACTCCTCGATCAAAATTTCTCTCGCCTGCCGGATACATTTTCCGCAATCAGTTCCGATTGGAACCAGTTGGCGTAGTTGCTTCAAAGTATGGGGATGATGCTGGCGAACAGCATTGCGGATGACTTTATCAGACACTCCATTACACAAACATACGTACATATAAGGCTCACTTCTTAACCAATGCCGTAAGTGTAAATGGGAATGCTTTTTATTTCAATTAAGATTATTTTCTTTTGATATAAAAAAGGGCGCCGGAGCGCCCTTCTAACTTAATCAGTAAAGAAATTAAGAGATTACTTTAGCAACAACACCAGCGCCTACAGTACGGCCGCCTTCACGGATTGCGAAACGCAGACCGTCATCCATCGCGATTGGGTGGATCAAGGTAACTTTCATGTTGATGTTGTCACCTGGCATTACCATCTCAACGCCTTCTGGCAGTTCGATAGTACCGGTCACGTCAGTTGTACGGAAGTAGAACTGTGGACGGTAGCCTTTGAAGAACGGAGTATGACGGCCGCCTTCGTCTTTGCTCAGAATATAAACTTCTGAATCAAAGGTAGTGTGTGGTTTGATAGAACCTGGTTTAGCCAGAACCTGACCACGTTCGATATCTTCACGCTTAATACCACGCAGCAGAACACCAACGTTCTCACCAGCACGGCCTTCGTCCAGCAATTTGCGGAACATTTCAACGCCAGTACAAGTAGATTTAACAGTATCTTTGATACCAACGATCTCTACTTCTTCACCAACTTTAACGATACCGCGCTCTACACGACCAGTTACAACAGTACCACGGCCGGAGATGGAGAATACGTCTTCGATAGGCAGCAGGAACGGCTTGTCGATAGCACGTTCTGGTTCTGGGATGTAAGAATCCAGGAAGCCAGCCAGTTCGATGATTTTAGCTTCCCACTCAGGAGCGCCTTCCAGTGCTTTCAGCGCTGAACCGCGAACTACTGGGATATCGTCGCCTGGGAAATCGTAAGTAGACAGAAGTTCACGAACTTCCATTTCTACCAGTTCCAGCAGCTCTTCGTCGTCAACCATGTCGCATTTGTTCATGAATACGATCATGTAAGGAACGCCAACCTGGCGACCCAACAGGATGTGCTCACGAGTCTGTGGCATAGGGCCATCAGTTGCAGCAACAACCAGGATAGCGCCATCCATCTGCGCAGCACCGGTGATCATGTTTTTAACGTAGTCGGCGTGACCTGGGCAGTCAACGTGCGCGTAGTGGCGAGTCGGGGTGTCATATTCAACGTGAGAAGTGTTGATGGTGATACCACGAGCTTTTTCTTCTGGCGCGTTATCGATCTGATCGAATGCACGAGCGTTACCGCCGTAGGTTTTAGCCAATACGGAAGTGATTGCAGCAGTCAGGGTAGTTTTACCATGGTCAACGTGGCCGATAGTACCGACGTTTACATGGGGTTTGGTACGTTCAAATTTTTCTTTAGACACGACTATATTCCTTACTCTTGTGCTCTCCCACTTATGAGAGAGCACTGGATCATTGTTTTAAACCCGAAAGCTTATTTGCCACGGGCTTCGATAACGGCTTTAGCGACGTTGCTAGGTGCTTCAGCATACTCCAGGAATTCCATGGAGTAAGAAGCACGGCCCTGAGTCTGAGAACGCAGGTCAGTAGCATAACCGAACATTTCAGACAACGGAACCTTGACGCGAACGGTTTTACCGGTAGCAGTATCTTCCATACCTTCGATGATACCGCGACGACGGTTAAGGTCGCCCATTACGTCACCCATGTAATCTTCTGGGGTTTCGACTTCAACCTTCATGATTGGCTCAAGCAGAACTGGTTTAGCTCGTTTGAAACCTTCTTTAAAGGCGATAGAACCGGCTAATTTAAACGCCAATTCTGAGGAGTCAACGTCATGGTAAGAACCGTAATGCAGACGAATCTTAACGTCAACAACCGGATAACCTGCCAATGGACCAGCTTTCAGCTGTTCCTGGATACCTTTATCAACGGCTGGGATGAACTCTTTAGGAATAGAACCACCAACGATTTCGTTGACGAATTCATAACCTACGCCACCCGGTGGCAGCGGAGACATGTCGATAACAACATGACCGTACTGACCACGACCGCCTGATTGTTTAGCGTGCTTACCTTCCACGTCCTTAACGGTGTCGCGGATGGTTTCACGGTAAGCAACCTGAGGTTTACCGACGTTTGCTTCCACGTTAAATTCGCGGCGCATACGGTCAACCAGGATATCCAAGTGCAGCTCACCCATACCAGCGATGATAGTCTGACCAGATTCTTCGTCAGTCCAAACGCGGAATGATGGATCTTCTTTTGCCAAGCGACCCAGAGCCATACCCATTTTTTCCTGGTCGGCTTTGGTTTTTGGTTCAACAGCAACAGAGATTACTGGCTCTGGGAACTCCATACGTTCCAAGATGATAGGATTAGCTGGGTCACACAGGGTGTCACCAGTAGTCACATCTTTCAGACCGATCGCTGCTGCGATGTCGCCTGCGCGAACTTCTTTGATCTCTTCACGTTTGTTGGCGTGCATCTGTACGATACGACCCAGACGCTCACGCTGTGAACGCACTGAGTTCAACACGGTGTCGCCGGAGTTTACAACGCCAGAGTACACGCGGAAGAAGGTCAAGTTACCAACAAACGGGTCGGTAGCAATTTTGAACGCCAGTGCAGAGAATGGCTCGTTGTCAGATGAATGACGAACAGCCGGGGTATCTTTACCATCGTCCAGAATACCGTTGATAGCTTCAACGTCAGTTGGAGCCGGCAGGTATTCGATAACCGCATCCAGCATCGCCTGTACGCCTTTGTTTTTAAACGCAGAACCACAGGTTACCAGAATAATTTCGTTGTTCAGAACGCGTTGACGCAGAGCTTTCTTGACTTCAGCCTCGGTCAGCTCTTCGCCGCCCAAGTATTTGTCCATCAGCTCATCTGAAGCTTCAGCTGCAGATTCAACCAGGTTCTGGTGCCATTCTTTAGCCAGCTCAACCATGTCAGCAGGGATATCTTCGTATTCGAAGGTAACGCCCTGATCTGCATCGTTCCAGTTGATGGCTTTCATTTTCACCAGATCGATAACGCCGGTGAATTTCTCTTCTGCGCCGATTGCCAGTTGCAATGGAACTGGATTCGCGCCCAGACGAGATTTGATCTGACCAACAACTTTCAGGAAGTTAGCACCCATACGGTCCATTTTGTTAACGAACGCGATGCGTGGAACTTTATATTTGTTAGCCTGACGCCATACGGTTTCAGACTGCGGCTGAACACCACCAACAGCACAGTAAACCATTACAGCACCATCAAGAACACGCATGGAACGTTCTACTTCGATGGTGAAGTCAACGTGTCCTGGGGTGTCAATGATGTTGACGCGGTGTGGCTCAAACTGCTTAGCCATACCAGACCAGAAGGCCGTGGTTGCAGCAGAAGTGATGGTAATACCACGTTCCTGCTCCTGTTCCATCCAGTCCATGGTGGCTGCGCCGTCATGAACTTCACCGATTTTATGATTTACGCCGGTGTAGAACAGAATACGTTCGGTAGTGGTGGTTTTACCGGCGTCGATGTGAGCACTGATACCGATATTACGATAGCGCTCAATGGGTGTTGTACGAGCCATTTGATTCCTCTATTCCTAGGGCGTTCAAGTTCAGTTAACCCATGCGGGTTGGCTAATTGAAGCGCCCGCATGGTTAGCATTACTACTGCGTGGTAATTACCAGCGGTAGTGGGCGAACGCCTTGTTGGCTTCTGCCATGCGGTGAACGTCTTCACGTTTCTTAACAGCAGAACCTTTGTTCTCTGCTGCGTCAGACAGTTCATTCGCCAAGCGCAGAGCCATGGATTTATCACCGCGTTTACGAGCAGCATCAACGATCCAACGCATTGCCAGGGCATTACGACGAACCGGACGAACTTCTACTGGTACCTGGTAGGTTGAACCACCAACGCGGCGAGACTTAACTTCTACAGTCGGGCGCACGTTATCAAGAGCAGTTTCAAACGCTTCCAGGTAGTCTTTACCAGAACGCTGAGCCAGGGTTTCCAGCGCGGTATAGACGATTGCTTCTGCAGTAGATTTTTTACCATCTACCATCAGGATGTTTACAAATTTGGCCAGTAACTCAGATCCGAACTTAGGATCTGGCAAGATTTTACGTTGACCAATAACACGACGACGTGGCATGGAAATACTCCGTTGTTAATTCAGGGTTGTCCAAAACTCTAAGAGTTTATTTTGACATTAAAGTGAAAATGTTTGGCCTTACTTAACGGAGAACCATTAAGCCTTTGGCTTCTTCACGCCGTACTTAGAACGAGCTTGCTTACGGTCTTTAACACCTGAGCAGTCAAGCGCGCCGCGAACGGTGTGGTAACGCACACCTGGCAAGTCTTTAACACGACCGCCACGGATCAGGATCACGGAGTGTTCCTGAAGGTTATGACCTTCACCGCCGATGTAGGAGGTGACTTCAAAACCGTTAGTCAAACGCACACGGCAAACTTTACGCAGTGCGGAGTTTGGTTTTTTCGGGGTGGTGGTATATACGCGGGTACATACACCACGTTTCTGCGGGCAGGCTTCCAGTGCAGGAACGTTGCTCTTAGCAACCTTCATGCTACGTGGCTTGCGAACCAGCTGGTTAATCGTTGCCATTATTAAAAAAGCTCCTGGGTTTTTGCTTCGTAAACACGTGATAAATCCCCCTCGTATGCACTAAGGGCAGAGTACGAGGACGCAGAATTTTATGGCTGACTACCTAAGGTGTCAAGAAATATACAGCATTAGTCGTATTACCATGCCAAGTGTTGACGATGTTTAGTGGTTAAATCGACGAAGTGAGTATAGCCGATCGCTAGTATTTTGTCTGAATTTTGACCAACCAAACCACGCGCAGCCAGATCATTTTCCAGAACATAGAGAGAAGCTAAGTTATTTAACAATATGTTAAGAACATCGGCGTCTTTTAACGTCGCTAGCACTCCATCCTGCAAAAACAGAATGGCATCTTCGTCGGTGGTCAGTCTCAGCAGCGCGGATAAATCGCATTGAAAAGGTGAACGGCTGAAGGTATACAACATATTTAGTATCCTGATACGGTCAAAATGTCAGCACAACGTCGTAAGCGGCTAACTGTTGGCGTAACTTTTCAGGCGCTAACACTTCAACATCCAACACCCAATCTTTGGCCTGAGCCAGACCGCGTTGCCGTAATGCCTCTGCGCACATATAACACTTTTCTACGTCATAAAGTGGTAAGACACCGAAAGTGGCAATATAGTTTCTGGCCAGAATTTTTTCCGGCTGTTGTTGCGGAAGTAACTGGAATACGCCATCCGAGACAAAAAACACGCCGATATCTTCGCTGAGAGCCGAAGCCGCCAATAGCGCGTCTAGTCCTTCCCGGCCACTCGCGTTTCCGTGTGGGCCTTGAGTGAAAACAAAAGCGATAGATTTCATGCCCATCTCTAAAATTGCGCGATCAAAATTGAACAACGCGGTCACAGGTCAGCGCCGCTTCGGCCAGCGAACCCAATCCGCTCAGAGTAAAACCGGGCTGTAGATTGGCGGCGGCCAGATCAAGCTGCTCCGCCTCATGCCGATCGCAGATTCCTCGCCGCAACGCCGCGGCCACACACACATTGAGCTCAATCCCATTCTGCTGCGCCAGTTGTTGCCACGCGCGAACCAGATCAAACTCATCGCTGGCAGGCGAAGTCAGTTGATTGGCGTTCAGCACCCCTTCCCGATAGAAAAAAATGCTGACCAATTGATGGCCCGCCGCCAGTAACGCCTGAGCAAACTGATAAGCACTGCTGGCCTGCTGAGTACCATAGGCAGGGCCGGTAACCAATAGGCAGTAACGCAGCATTAGCGCTCGTGCCCGATAAGATCGCCGCTTTTGAACTGGCGAATATACAGATAAACCGTATGCTTCGAGATATTCAACCGCTCCGCCACTTGGTTAATGGCATCTTTAATATCAAAAATACCCTTCTCATAAAGATTGAGCACCACCTGGCGATTTTTCGCATTGTTAGACACATTGCGATCCGCATTCACCTCTTCAATGGTGAATTCCAGCGTTTGCGCCACCAGATCATCCACCGATGACGCAAAGTTGACGGAAGAAGGAACTTCCTGCGTTTCCGGTGGCATAAATGTCTGAATAATTTGTGAGAAAGGCACATCCAGATTCATGTTGATACACAGCAAGCCAATCACTCGCTGAACGCGATTACGAATAGCGATAGTGACGGATTTCATCAATACGCCGCTTTTTGCGCGAGTGAAATAGGCGCGAGAGACGCTACTGTCCGCACCGGCCATATCGTGCAGCATACGCAGCGCCAGATCGGTTATCGGCGAACCAATCTGACGGCCAGTATGTTCACCGTTGGCAATTCTGACGGCTGAACACTTAAGATCTTCCAGCGAATGCAGAACAATTTCACAATGTCCGCCAATCAACATGGCCAAGCCATCAACGACGGCCTCGTATGATTTCAGTATTTCATAATCTGTTTGACTGAACGGACGTTCATCCAGTAAATCCAGTTCACTGGTTTCGCCAGTTAAAAGCGAATTAGACATCGAAGACACCACCCTCTAGGTAGAGCCTGTCTCAATAGCAACGGGCAGACTCATAACTCAATATCTTGGAATATAAGCTTAGCAAATATGCCAAAGCTAAATCCTTGCGTTTGTGCGTGGTATTGACGTTAAGCCCACAACCCATAAGCGTCAAGTTATCCAAGAGCAGAAGCGCAAAATGAATCAGCAGAATACAAAAAAAAACCGCCGCGAAAGCAATTCGCAACGGTCTGTGCTGTTCGCCAAAGCGATACTAAGCTATTTCCGAATTATTTTTGGGCTTTTGCTTCAGCTTCTGCGGCGGTTTTTTCAGCAGCGACGTCGGCTTTAGGAGCAGCTTTCACATCCAGCAATTCCACGTCGAATACCAGAGTGGAGTTAGCGGGGATCCCCGGAACGCCGGTTTTACCGTAAGCCAGTTCTGGTGGGATGACCAGAGTGATTTTGCCGCCTTTCTTGATTTGTTTCAGACCTTCAGTCCAGCCTGGAATAACGCCGTCCAGACGGAAAGACAGTGGCTCGCCGCGTTTGTATGAATCATCAAAGACGGTGCCGTCAGTCAAAGTACCTTTATAGTTAACTACTACGGTATCACTGTCTTTCAGCGCGTCACCAGCACCTGGTTTTTCAACTTTATACAGCAGGCCGCTCGCGGTTTTCTTCACGCCTTTTTCTTTAGCAAAAGTATCGCGGTACTTGGTGCCTTTATCTGAATTTTCTTTCGCATCTTGCGCCATCTTGGCCTGAGCCGAGGATTTCACACGAGCTTCAAAACCTTGCAGAGTTTTTTCAATTTCTTCGTCAGTCAGCTTAGATTTATTGGCAAAAGCGTCCTGAACACCGGCGATCAACTGGTCTTTATCCAGTTTGATTCCCAGTTTTTCTTGTTCTTTCAGCGAGTTGTCCATATAACGACCTAAGGATGCACCCAGTGCATATGCAGATTGCTGGTCGTCATTTTTGAACTTGCTGTTAGTCGTTGCTGCCGCGTCAGGAGTTTTTACCGCGTCAGCAGCCATAGCCTGAGTTGCATTCAGGGTCAATGCCATGGTTGTAGCCAGCAAGGTTACTTTAAACAATGATTTCATCCATTTCTCCAATGGCTCAGGGCTTCTTACCCCAAGCAACGATTGTGTATGTTTCAGTACTATAACTGCCGGAGCGAAGACAAAACAATCTCCGAATCTACAGTATGCAGTGATATTTCGACTTTTTTTATCACAAGAAGTTTCCTTTTTATTGTTCTCACTCTCTGCGCAAGGCATTCCGCGGCGTTTACAGGTAGAATCTCTGACATCGCTGTCGCTCCGGCATGCGGCCACCGCGGCAGGAATCGATGACAGAATCGTCGTTAGCAGTTATGAGAGGAAATACTATGGAAGCGTCTTTGTTCGAACAACGGCTTGAAATGCTGGAAAGTCGTCTGGCGTTTCAGGAAGTGACAATTGAAGAATTGAATTTGATTGTGACTGAACACCAGATGGAAATGACCAAACTGCGGGAACACCTGCGTTTGCTGACGGATAAATTACGGGCCTCCCAGCCTTCAATGTTGGCATCACAGGCAGACGAAACGCCCCCACCTCACTATTGAGGTTTATTTGCGGCACAAAAAAGCCAGCCTTGCGGCTGGCTTTTTCATTGACGATCGTGATGCCTTAGTGGCAACCACAGCCGCCTTTACCGCAACCGCCGCCCTGTTGAGCGTGGTCATGGCCGTGGTCATGGTCGTGATCGTGGTCGTGACCGCCGCAGCAGCCGCCGCCGTGTTCATGGTGATGATCGTGCTCACCGTGTACGTGGCCGTGTTGCAGTTCTTCTGCAGTCGCTTCGCGAATGGCAACAACTTCAACGTTGAAGTTCAGATCCTGACCAGCCAGCATATGGTTACCATCAACCACAACGTGCTCGTCTTCCACTGCGGTAATTTCTACCGGTACTGGACCCTGATCGGTGTCAGCCAGGAAGCGCATACCGACTTCCAACTCGTCAACACCCATAAATACGTCTTTCGGTACGCGCTGAACCAGATTTTCATCATAGTTGCCGTAACCGTCATCAGCACTTACACGCACATCAAAACGGTCGCCCGCCTCGTGGCCTTCCAACGCTTTTTCCAAACCGGAAATCAGGGAGCCGTGTCCGTGCAGGTAGTCCAACGGCGCACTCACCGGAGACTCATCAACTAACACACCGTCTTCTGTACGTACCTGGTAAGCCAGGCTGACCACTAGGTCTTTTGCTACTTTCATGACATCTCCTACCCTTGGAACAAAAATTGGCACAGATTGTAGCGGAAATCTGAACCCCTGTACCCTTCAGCATAAAAAATCGCTGAGGATAACGCTACTTTGGATCAAAAATACCGATAACTTGCTCTTTCGGGCGGACATGCTGATTGACCTGCTCGTCAGTTTGACGCTGATGATGGCCACACTTCACACATTCCACGACTTCCACCTGATCTTCACGCCATAAAGCGAGAGTATCCATAGCCTTACACTGCGGGCAGGTAGCGCCGGCAATAAAACGTTTACGGGTTACAGACATGCTGATTTCTCCGGTTTACTCGTGTTCATCCCAGCCATCAAGCTGCCTGCTTTCATGCAGCATTTCTCGTTGGAAAATATCTTCCAGCTCGCGACGGGCCTCTTTGACTCTGGAAATCTGCGCCACATCGCCATGGTGCGGCGGCATCAGCTCACGCAGCATACGCATATCCAAACGACGGAAATGCTGCTGCGCCCGATAAGCCTGATGCGGGTGCATACCCAGTTGTCGTAATGTTTTACGCCCCAGTTCCAGCGCACTGGAGAAAGTTTCGCGGGTAAAATCCTTCACGCCGCTTTGCAATAATTCATGTGCTTCCACGCGGCCTCTGGCGCGGGCCAGAATATGTAAATTGGGGAAGTGTTGCTGACATAAATGCACCAATGTCATGGTGTCTTCCGGCTCATTACAGGTAATCACTATGGCTTTGGCTTTCTCCGCGCCGGCGGCACGCAGCAGTTCTAGTTCGGTTGCATCGCCATAATAAACCTTATAACCGTATTTGCGCATCACGCCTACGGCGCTAACGTCCCGCTCCAATACGGTAATACGCATTTTGTTTGCCATCAGCAGACGGCCAATAACCTGCCCGAAGCGCCCAAAACCTACAACGATAACCTGCGGATCGTTGTCTTCCACGAAAGGTTTTTCGTCGCTTTCTTCCGGAGCGTTATAACGGCGAGACAGAATACGATCGATACCTTGCATCAATAACGGTGTAGTCATCATTGATAAAGTCACGACCACCAGCAGCAGCGCGAGTTGATCGACACTTAATACATGCTGACTAAAAGCCGCAGAGAATAGTACGAAGGCAAACTCACCGCCCTGACTCAGCACACCGGCAAACTGAAGCCGCACTGAACGCCTCAGGCCAAAGGCTCTGGCCAACCCATAAAGTACCGTGGCTTTGATGGAAACCAGCGCCAATACGCCAAGTAATACTTCCCGCAGATGGGTAAAGATAACGCCAATATTCAGCGCCATCCCCACTGAGATAAAGAACAGGCCGAGCAATAAGCCTTTAAAAGGCTCAATAGCGATTTCCAGTTCATGCTGAAATTCACTTTCCGCCAACAGGATTCCGGCGATAAATGTCCCTAACGCCATCGACAGGCCCAGCGCATCCATAAATATTGCCGAACCTAGCACGACCAGAAGCGCGGCGGCGGTAAACACCTCACGCACGCCGGAGGCAACAATATAACGAAATAACGGGCGTAGCAGGTATCGCCCTCCGATGAGCATGCCAGCAAAAGCGGCCACTTTCAGAGCGATTCTCGCCCAATCGTTAGCGCCCCCACCGCCGCCCGCCAAAATGGGAATCAGCGCCAATGCGGGAATAACAGCCATATCCTGAAATAACAATACAGAGAAACCAAGTTGGCCGCCTTCGTTACGGTTCATCCCTTTTTCACGCATAAGCTGAAGTGCCATTGCGGTTGAGGACATGGCTAAACCGATGCCACCAATGACCGCGGCCTGCCAGGCAAACTGAGTGAAATAGAGCAGCGCGCCCAAAACCGTCGCGGTGATGATCACCTGCCCCGCTCCGACGCCAAAAATAGAGCGCCTCAATTGCCAGAGTTTGGCTGGATTCAGTTCCAGACCAATGATGAACATCAGGAAAACAACGCCTAGCTCAGAAAAATGCAGAATCTCATCCACATCGCGAATAAAACCCAGCCCCCACGGGCCAATGGCGATACCGGCAATCAGGTATCCCAATACCGCTCCAATACCCAATCGTTGTGCGATAGGTACCGCAACGACAGCTGCAAACAAAAACAGTAAAATTGCGGTTAATAGCGCCGAGCCTTCCATAATTATGGCCTCCCTTGTGGCAACGGAGAAGCTAACCACTCGGCGTAGGCCTGCGCATGGTTGGACAACACTTCCGGCTTTTGCCGACGCGCCCAGTAAACAATCATCGGATTTATCCAATGCATATGACACATAGACGCAGTCAATTCGAACGGGCGCAGAATGTCATCCATCGGATATTGGTTATAGCCGCCGACTCGATATGTCCCTTCCGGTTCGCCGGTGGTAATCACCGAACGCCAGTATTTTCCCCGCAGAGCATGGCCTCCGACGCCATTGGCAAACCCGCGCGCCAGTACGCGATCCAGCCATTCCTTTAATAAGGCCGGGCAACTATAGGTATAAAGCGGATGTTGGAAGACAATGACCTGATGCTCACGCAGTAGCTGTTGCTCGTGATGAACATCAATAAAGAAATCCGGATAATGTGCGTAAAGATCGTGCACAGTGACATGCGCTAGCTGCTTTACCGGTTGCAGTAAAACCCGATTGGCGACCGAGTCCTGTGATTCCGGATGGGCATACAGCAGCAAAACCTTCGGCGGCTGTGACATCATTCCCCTCCAAAGCGTCGTCAGGGTGCGGGTTTTCCGTTACCATGCGTCGCAAGACTTAAAATAGGGCGTTTAACGCCCTGTTTGTACCCAAAGTAGAAGTAGTGGGTATTGCAGATTAGGCTAGAAACTAATGCCTCTGCGACCTCAGGTACTAAGGGTTACCTTAATATAATGACAATTTAACATACTCTAAACATACGGCACTCTATGATTGTTTTCTCTTCGCTTCAAATTCGACGCGGGACTCGCGTCTTGCTGGACAATGCTACAGCGACCGTCAATCCGGGCCAGAAGGTCGGGCTGGTAGGTAAAAACGGCTGTGGCAAATCGACCCTGCTGGCCTTGCTGAAAGGCGAAATGAGCGCCGATGGGGGCAACGCCACTTTCCCCAATAACTGGGCGCTGGCCTGGGTTAATCAGGAAACCCCGGCGCTAGATATGCCAGCGATAGAGTATGTTATCGACGGCGACCGTGAATTTCGTCAGTTGGAATCCGAATTACAGGCCGCCAACGAAAAAAACGACGGTCATGCTATTGCTACGGTACATGGGAAACTCGATGCCATTCAGGCCTGGACCATTCAGTCTCGCGCAGCCAGTCTGCTAAATGGCTTAGGCTTTTCGCAGGATCAGTTGCAGCAGCCCGTTCATTCTTTCTCTGGCGGCTGGCGAATGCGCCTTAATCTGGCACAGGCTCTGGTATGTCGTTCTGATTTGCTGCTGCTGGATGAACCGACCAACCATTTGGATTTGGACGCCGTAATCTGGCTGGAAAAATGGCTGAAAAGCTATTCAGGTACGCTAATCCTGATTTCCCACGATCGGGATTTCCTCGATCCTATTATCGATAAGATTCTGCATATTGAACAGCAGTCGCTAAATGAATATACCGGCAACTATTCATCTTTCGAACGCCAGCGTGCGACCAAGCTCGCTCAGCAGCAATCGATGTATCAACACCAGCAGGAAAAAGTCGCGCATCTGCAACACTATATTGACCGTTTCCGCGCTCAGGCGACCAAAGCCAAGCAGGCACAAAGCCGAATTAAAATGCTCGAACGCATGGAAATGATTGCGCCAGCGCACGTTGATAACCCGTTCCGCTTTAGCTTTCGCACGCCGGAAAGCCTGCCCGATCCGCTATTGCGAATGGAGAAAGTCAGCGCCGGCTACGGCGATAAAACCATTCTGCAATCTATTAAGTTAAATCTGGTTCCCGGCTCCCGTATCGGTCTGCTCGGACGCAACGGGGCAGGTAAATCTACGCTAATCAAATTGCTGGCTGGCACGCTGGAACCACAAAGCGGTGAGATCGGTTTGTCGAAAGGCATCAAACTAGGTTACTTCGCTCAGCATCAGTTGGAATTCTTACGTGCGGATGAATCCCCGCTCCAGCATATGAGCCGTTTGGCGCCGAAAGAGCCGGAACAGCAACTGCGGGATTATCTGGGCGGCTACGGTTTCCAGGGTGATCAAGTCACAGATCCGACCGCTCGATTCTCCGGTGGAGAGAAAGCGCGTCTGGTATTGGCGCTGATTATCTGGCAGCGCCCTAACCTATTGCTGCTGGATGAACCGACCAACCATCTGGATTTAGATATGCGGCAGGCACTCACCGAGGCGCTAATTGATTTTGAAGGCGCATTGGTCGTTGTTTCCCACGATCGTCACTTATTGCGTTCTACAACTGACGATTTGTATCTGGTTCACGACGGCAAAGTCGAGCAATTTGACGGCGATCTGGAGGATTATCAGCAGTGGCTGGTCGATTTACAGCGTCAGCAGTCACAGCAAGGTAGCCCGGAAAAAGAAGTCTCTGGAAATAGCGCCCAGCAGCGTAAAGACCAAAAACGCCGCGACGCTGAGTTCCGCACGCAAACCCAGCCACTGCGTAAGCAAATCATGACGCTGGAAAAACAAATGGATAAGTTGAGCGCCGAACTAGCCGCCGTGGAAGATGAATTGGCAGATTCTGCGCTGTACGATATCTCCCGCAAGAGCGAGCTAACCGAATGTTTGCAGCGGCAAAATCAGGTGAAATCCAAACTGGAAGAAACCGAAATGAATTGGCTGGATGCCCAGGAGCAATTAGAGCATCTGACTAAGGAATTTGAAGAAAATTAAGCGTTTCCAAGCTGAAAACTGCCGCTATTCATGGATGATCGCGGCATGGAAAAAATTGATATCAGCATTATTGTGCCGGTGTTCAACGGCGAAGCCTATCTTGCCACGCTGCTTGATTCATTGAGCAGTCAGTCAGGCGTATCTTTCGAAATCATCGCTATCAATGATGGCTCCAGCGACGGCAGCGCCGCCATACTCACGGATCGCGCCCGCCGTCACTCTTTTCTGCGCGTCATACATCAACCCAATCAAGGTTTATCCATTGCCCGTAATCAGGGCATTGCTCAGGCAAAAGGGCAATGGGTCGCATTTGCCGATTGCGATGACTGGCTAGCGCCGAACGCACTGCAAATCTGGCTACAACAGGCCACAGAACAGCAGTTGGATCTACTGATTGGCAACGGCTATCGTTTCTGCGGCGAACCCACTCAGCAGAGCGTCAAACCTTTATTACCCGAACAACGCTGGCAAAAGACGCTCACCGGAAAACAATGGATTATCCACAGCGTCGCACAAAACAACTGGCTGCATTTTTGCTGGCTACAACTGATCCGTCGAGAGCTAATCCAGGCGCATCAATTAACTTTTACGCCTCATCAGCTCCATGAAGATATTTTATGGACCACTCGGCTGGCGTTAGCCGCACAGCGCGTAAATTACTGCCCTGAACCGCTTTATGGCTATCGCACCGCGCCCCACTCCATCACCAGAAAACACTGTTTTCATCTAAGAATGTTACGAGCAGCGAGTTATCTCGATATTATCAGCGAATTAGTCCGTATTGCGGCGCAATCAGAGCCAGTGCTGAGCAAGGCACTGCTACGCCACGCTAATCGAGAAAGCGGCCAGCTATTAGGCTTAACCCGTTGGCAAACCAGAACCTGCGCAGAGCGTAGCCAGCTTGCCAGACGTTTCAAAGAATTAGGATTGGAAATGCCCTTAATCCGGGGAGCGATCGGCCTGCGGGATTTCTGGCGGGCGCTACGTTGCATTATCATTTTCCGCCGCTACGCCAGACAAAAACCTTCACTTAAGGCCGATAAAAGGGTTTGTCACCGAGGATCGTGGCCCGATGCATAATCCGACGCTCCGGCAAATAATCCGCATTGGCGTAATGCTGGGTAACCCGATTATCCCAAATAGCCACGTCATCCTGCTGCCAACGCCAGCGCACCTGAAATTCGGGTTTCGTCGCGTGAGCAAACAGGAATCCCAACAAAGCCTCACTTTCTTTAGCGCTTAATTCATTGATTTTTGTCGTAAAACCTTCATTAACGAATAACGCCTGACGGCCACTGACCGGATGGGTGCGTACCACCGGATGCAAAAGCGGCGGATTCTTCTCTTTCGCCAGCAGCCAGCGTTGGTGATCTTCCAGCGTAGCCCGATGCTTATGCTCAGGGAATGATTTAGTAAAATCATGCTCGGCCTGCAATCCCGCCAAAAGCTGCTTAAACGGGGCAGATAGCGCCTCGTAGGCCGCGATGCCGCTGGTCCATAGAGTGTCACCGCCGGTAGCAGGTAGATGCTTCGCCGCCAGAATGGCACCCAACGGCGGATTGGCGATGAAAGTCACATCCGTATGCCAGTTATCATTATCCGGCGGATTATCATCGTGAGTATCCAGTACGATAATTTCCTCACACTCTTTGGCGTGTGGATAAACTGGATGAATATGCAGGTCGCCAAAACGCCCCGCCAAATCTCGCTGCTGCAACGGCGTTATCGGCTGATTACGCAGAAAGAGCACCTGATGTTTGAGCAACGCATGATAAAGCTGCTCAAATTGACTATCGCCCAATGGGCGGGAAATATCGATATTTTCGATTTGTGCGCCGATATAAGGCCCAAGGGGATTAACCACTAAACGTTCGTTCATTGTTGCACTCCGTACCAAGGGGTTAAGCGGCGCTGAATGGCCCGAAGCCCTAATTCCATGCTGAAAGCGATTATTGCGATTACGCCGATACCGGCGATAACCACATCCGTTGCTAAAAATTCACCGGCAGACTGCACCATAAATCCCAGACCTCGCGTGGCTGCAATCAGCTCGGCGGCGACTAAAGTAGACCAACCCACGCCCAGACCAATGCGGATGCCGGTCAGAATCTCGGGTAAGGCACTCGGCAATACCACATGTCGTAATACCTGCCAACGGTTGGCACCCAATGCTTGCGCGGCTCTGACTCGCACCTGCGCTACGCTGCGCACACCGGCTACCGCAGCCAGAGTAATCGGCGCGAAAATGGCTAAATAAATCAGCAAAATCTTGGATGTCTCACCGATGCCAAACCAAATCACCATCAGCGGTAAATAAGCCAAAGGAGGTACGGGCCGATAAATTTCAATCAGCGGATCCAATATGCCGCGTACCGTCGGACTTAATCCCATAGCAATGCCGGTTGGGATTCCCAGCGCGATTGCCGCTAATAAAGCCAGCATAATCCGCCCAAGGCTGGCGGCTAAATGCTGCCACAGCGTAGCGTCCATAAAGCCTTGTGGGCTGGCAATGGTCATGAGCTGATGCAGCACTTGCTGCGGCGCAGGAAGAAAGAGCGGGCTAATCAGTTGCAGCGCCGTAACGCTCCACCAAATCACTAATATCAGCGCTAACGTCAGCAAACTTAACCCTAAACTGCGGGGCAATAACTGCCCGATAGAGCGAACGAATCGGCGGCTAATTCGCCCTGAAGATGCCGTATTCGGTGCCGAAGAACGCAATGTGCTGTGCAGGCTCATATCAAAGCCTCTCGCTGCTGGAATACTTTACTCAGCACATATTCACGCTGAGCAATGAATTCTGGATCTGACTTAATTGAGCGGCAGGCTTCGCCATTGGCATATCGCTGACCAAAATTGAGCGTCAACCGTTCCACCACCTGCCCCGGCCCTGACGATAACAACAGTAGCTCGCTGGCTAAAAAAACAGCTTCTTCAATATCATGGGTAATTAACAGCACCTGCTTACCGGTATCGCGCCAAATATTCAGTAACAGTTCTTGCATCTGCTCACGCGTGAATGCATCTAGCGCACCGAAAGGTTCATCCAACAGCAGCAAGCGCGGATCAACCGCCAATGCACGAGCTATTCCGACGCGCTGGCGCATACCGCCAGAGAGCTGCCAGATAAAGTGATGCTCAAAACCGCTTAATCCGACCTCGCCCAGCATTTTCAACGCCGTTTCACGTCGCTGCGAGGGATCCATGCCAGCCAGTTGAAGACCGAATTCCACGTTGCTAATCACATCTCGCCACGGCAGCAATCCTTCATGCTGAAACACCACGCCGCGATCGGCACCCGGCCCAGTAATCGGCACACCGTCTAAAGTGATACTTCCCGCCGAGGGTTGAATAAAGCCGGCAATCAGGTTCAATAACGTGGTTTTTCCGCATCCTGATGGCCCAAGCACCACCACCAGTTCGCCGGAGGCTATATTTAACGACACATTTTTTAATGCCGCTTTTCCCTGATATTCCGCACTCAGGCCGCTGACGTTTAGCATCTGGCCTCCTAAGACTGCGGCGCTGCTTGTACCGCTTTAACAAAGCGGTCGGTAACGTAATCGCTGTAATCCTCAGCAACCTGCGGAATTTTCCCCTGCGCTTTCAGGAAGGCGGCAGTATCGGCAATCGCCTTATCCACGGGTTTGCTCAGTTGGGTAATTTGCTCGGCTACCGGTAAATAAGTATTTCCCTTCACTAATTCGGGAATCTGAGCTTCCGGCACGCCGCTCAAACGGGAAAGCTGTTGTAGATTTTGCGCGTTTATCAGCCATTGGTTCGGTTGAGACAAATAAGCCTGCTGCGCATCCAGCGCGCTACGGGCAAAGGCGGTCACAACTTCAGGATGCGCCTTGGCGAAATCTTTTCTCACCACCCATACATCCAGCGTTGGTGCCCCCCAGCGCCCGACTTCCGCCGAATCGGTCAACACTTTGCCTGTTTTCGCTAATTCATTTACCGCAGGTGCCCAAACATAAGCGCCATCAATATCTCCGCGCTGCCACGCCGCCGCAATGGCCGGCGGTTGTAAATTCAGGATAGTGACCTGATCGGGCTTTATCCCCCAATGTTTTAACGCCGCCAACAGGCTGTAATGCGTTGTAGAGATAAAGGGAACCGCAATGCGTTTGCCGATCAGTTCCTGCGGCGTTTTGATGTCTTTTTTCACCACTAAAGCTTCGGAACTACCGAGTTGAGAAGCCAGCAAAAACACTTCAATGGGAACCTGCTGACTGGCAGCAACTGCCAATGGGCTGGAACCCAAATTGCCAATTTGTACATCGCCAGAGGCCAGTGCGCGCACCACGCTGGAGCCACTGTCAAATTTGCGCCAATCGACCTTGGCTCCGGAGAGTTTGGCAAAACTGTTTTCTGCCTGTGCCACTTTCGCCGGTTCCGCAGCCGTCTGGTAGGCCACGGTAACGTCCACCGCGTGGGCAGCAGTCGTTGCCAGCGACAACACCAATAAACTCAAAGAGAAAGGTTTGAACGCCATGGTTTGCTCCACTTGGATAAAGTTGCCATTCAGTGACATCACTGCAGCAGGAGCGCAAAGACGCTCGGTATCCACAGTTGTACCCAAGAGAGATAACGACATAAAAGAATAAAAAAATATTTTTTATTCTTTTGATGAATAAGAGATAAATAAAACGGCAGAGTGAAGCTCGAGCCAATAAGAGGATCTGGGGTGAGTATCGCTGTCACAGACCCGGAGGGAAATAACCTATGAGTCTGATTCAGCGCATAAAAATCGAGGTATTAATTACAACACAATTGCGCCTTGCAGAAATATCTTGGCATAACCGGCAATCACCGTGCGATCGCCTTTCAAGGTACAGAAAAGCTCGCCTCCCCGATGCGATATTTGGCGGGCATGGAGACTATTTTTACCTAAACGCGCGGCCCAATATGGCATCAAAGTACAGTGCGCCGAGCCGGTCACCGGATCTTCATTTCCACCCAACGTAAAGAAGCGCGAAACGAAATCGACTTCATCGCCGGGGGCGGTAACGATCACACCACGCCCCATTTTTTCGATCAGTTCGCCAATATCAGGCTGCAAATCATGTACCTGCTGTTCCGACGCCAATACTACTAATAGTGATTTAGCCTGCAACACCAGCTGAATGTCCACGTCCAGCAGCTTAGTTAAAATGTCTGGTGTAGCAATAGCTTGCGGCGGTAGAGAAGGGAAATTCAAGGATAACAGTTCAAAATCTTCGGCTTCGCGCTTCACATAAAGCTCGCCGCTGGCAGAACGAAAGACAATGTCACTCAAGGCCGGATTGACATGGCTGAACATCACATGCGCCGCTGCCAGCGTTCCGTGTCCGCACAAATCCACTTCCCGCGTTGGCGTAAACCAACGAATCGCAGTTTGATCCCCATCATCCCAAATAAAACTGGTCTCAGGTAAATGCAATTCCGCAGCAATGGCTTGCATGTGCTCTGTCGTTAACGGACGTTTTAGCAGGCAGACGCCAGCCGGATTACCCAGCAGACCCTCGCCAACAAAGGCATCTACGTGAAAATAGTTAAAATCGCTCAAATCGATATCCTATAGCAGCAAAGTATTGATGTGATTAATGCCAGATCAGAAGCACACAGGCCGCCGTCAATATCCCCATCGAGACATTAAAGGTAAACCAGGCGCGGCGGCTACGCAGCATTTGGCCGATCACACTACCGAAGCCCAACCAGACGATACCGCACACCAGATTGACCAAAAACATACCCAAGCTAATCATCACGATGGAATGATCATAGGCGGCACCGGCCAGACTGAAACTGGCAACCGAGCCTAATCCCATCAACCAAGCCTTTGGATTAAGAAATTGTAGCAGCCAGCCTTGATACAGACGCATCGGTTTAGGCGGTGCAACGTCGGTTTCGAGTTTTTGATAGGCAGAAGTGGCAACTTTCCATGCCAACCACAGTAAATAGAGGCTACCCAGAACTTTCAATGCCAGATGCAGCGAAGGGTAAATCAAAATCAGGCTGCCCACGCCGAATGCCACGAACAACAACACACTTTGCATTCCCAGCATAATGCCCAACATCAGCCAAATGGAGCGAGTAAAGCCAAAGTTAGCGCCAGAAGCAGTCAACAACATATTATTTGGACCAGGCGTGATTGCGGCAACCCAAAGAAAACCTAACATCGAAAGAAATAAACTTAGCTCCATGAAACGGGTGCCTCTCACCCTTGAAATAGATGCGATATATCATTGAAGCTAACAGTGTGATATTGATCATACAAGAGCAATAGCATGATTTAAATTCATCTTATGTATGAGATCTTTCGCCCGCTAGCCGGTGCCAGTAACCCACATTTACAGACTCTGTTACCCCGCCTGATCCGGCGTCGAATACGTCTCCAGCCGTTTTGGCAGCGCCTAAACCTGCCCGATGGAGATTTTGTCGATCTCGCCTGGAGCGAAGATCCAGACCTCGCCAGAGAAAAACCCAGAGTCGTACTGTTCCACGGTCTGGAAGGCAGCTTCTACAGCCCTTATGCTCACGGCCTGCTGCATGCCTGTCGAGAACAGGGCTGGCTCAGCGTAGTCATGCATTTTCGCGGCTGTAGTGGAGAACCTAATCGTAAATCCCGCATTTATCATTCCGGCGAAACGGAAGATGCCCGTTTTTTCCTACAGTGGCTGAGGGACAGCTATGGTCAGGTACCAACCGCTGCCGTCGGCGTCTCTCTAGGCGGCAATATGCTAGCCTGCTATTTGGCGCAACAGGGGGAAAATAGCCTATTGGAAGCTGCGGTCGTGGTTTCCGCTCCACTCATGCTGGAACCTTGTGCCTACCGTCTGGAACAGGGATTCTCACGGGTCTATCAACGTTATTTGCTCGATCAACTCAAACTTAACGCGACACGTAAATTATTAAGCTATCCCGGCAGCCTACCGCTGGATTTATCCCAGCTAAAAAACTTACGCCGGATACGCGATTTTGATGACGTCATCACCGCACGAATACACGGTTTTACCGATGCGCTGGATTATTATCGCCGCTGTAGCGCCCTACCCCTATTACCGCAGATCCGTACACCGCTGCTGATTATTCACGCTAAAGACGATCCTTTTATGACGCCAGACGTTATTCCCGTTCAAACGGCATTACCGTCGAATATTGAATATCAGTTGACGGAACACGGGGGTCACGTTGGTTTTGTCGGCGGCTCTATAAAACAACCGAAAATGTGGCTGGAACAGCGTATTCCGGCCTGGCTATCCCCTTATCTGGAGCAAAAATGATTATTCCATGGCAACAAATAGACAGCGCTACGCTGGAAAATTTGATCGAAGCTTTCGTGCTACGCGAAGGAACCGACTATGGCGAACAGGAACGATCGTTGGAACAAAAAGTGGCCGACGTACGCCGCCAGTTAGTCAGCGGCGAAGCCGTATTGGTGTGGTCGGAACTGCATGAAACAATCAATATTATGCCTAAAGCGCTATTTCGTGCCGGCTCAGAAGAGCAAGAATAATCCGTCACTCACTCTGTTATTTCACCGTGGTGTCCAACGCGATACCACAGTGAAACAAGATGACAAAACCGCCGCTTTGCCCTAAAAGTAACTATCAGCTATTTTTCTTCGGCCATTATCCCCAGCTCATTACTGGCAGATAAATCATAATAATCCTTTGAAAAATATAACAATAACTCAGTACCCTACGGAGCAGAACCCCTATGTCAGCCAAACATCCGGTGATTGCAGTAACAGGCTCAAGCGGCGCAGGAACCACAACGACCAGCCTGGCTTTTCGTAAGATATTTCAACAACTAAACATACGAGCAGCCCAAATCGAAGGGGACAGTTTCCACCGCTACACACGCCCGGAAATGGATGCAGCGATCCGCAAAGCGCGGGATCTTGGCCGCCACATTAGCTATTTTGGGCCTGAGGCGAATGATTTCGGTTTACTGGAGCAAAGCGTGTCTGAATACGGCGAGCACGGCCGAGGACGCTCACGCAAGTATCTGCATACTTACGACGAAGCCGTTCCCTACCATCAGGTGCCTGGAACTTTCACTCCTTGGGAGCCACTGCCAGAACCCACCGACGTTTTATTCTACGAAGGTTTACACGGCGGCGTAGTGACCGAACACCATGATGTAGCTAAACATGTCGATCTGTTGGTTGGCGTTGTCCCAATAGTGAACCTTGAGTGGATACAGAAACTGGTTCGGGATACCGGTGAGCGTGGCCATTCACGAGAAGCAGTGATGGATTCCGTGGTGCGTTCGATGGATGATTATATTAATTACATCACACCTCAGTTTTCCCGAACTCATATCAACTTCCAGCGGGTGCCAACTGTAGATACATCCAATCCTTTTGCAGCCAAAGCTATTCCGTCTTTGGATGAAAGTTTTGTGGTGATCCATTTCCGCGGGCTGGATCAAATTGATTTCCCTTACCTTTTGGCGATGCTGCAAGGTTCATTCATTTCAAATATCAATACATTGGTTGTTCCCGGCGGAAAAATGGGGCTGGCAATGGAATTAATCATGGCGCCTTTGGTACAACAATTATTAGAAGGAAAGAAAATCGGCTGATTCCGGCAGAGCCAATCAATACGTAACCTCTAATAAATGAAGACGGCTATCATTTGATAGTCGACTCTTATCAGTGAATAATCCATATAAAAATAATAAACAAAATCATAATTAAATACATCAACAAATTAATCACTTTTATTTAAAATAAAACAGTGCTAGTTTTTATTCGCCCATTACTGTTTCATACCCAATAAGCCATACTGGAAAAACTTAAGGAGTGTATAAATGGAAATAGCGGATATTGGCCGTACTGCACTTATAGAGACCGATAGATTAAGAAGAAATGGAAGCTGCGTATTTTCCACATGTGAATATAGCAACCCGACTGGCAGCCATACAGATAGAATATTCATTCATGCAATAAATGAATTGGAAAACAATATTATCTTCTTTCCCACGGGCTAAAAGATAATGGCTCAATTGCGAAAATTGAGTACGCAATCTTGCCCCTAGCTCTAATTACCGTTTTATTATGCTTTTCAATTTAGTTATCGGAAGCAGTGGGTTAGCAACCCCCTCTCCGGCTCAGCGTTTTATCGGTATTACCAACATGATTCTCTGTGCTATTGGTACAGTTCTATACATCACAGTATCAAAGAAGGTGTTTCTATATGGCTGGCACACCCATGAGCGCCTAACGCTAAGGAATATCATTACATGACTAATCGCCGCTATTTATTTAAGCAACAATAGAAATTTATTACTGATAGATAAATATCACGCAGCACCTATTTCTAGGCTTATTATCGTAGAATATATTTTTGTTGTTTATCTTATTCAGATAACCATGTTCTATTTAACAGATATTCAGGTGTCGCTAAATTTATTAACACTACCTATTTTCACATTGTTATTGTCGTACCTCGACGAACGTATTCTGATTTCATCAAGGAGTATTTTTTCATTAAGGTTCATACTGGCAATGTTGCTGTTTATGTCCGTTTATAAATTAAAGACCATTCGATAACATGGAGTTAAACATGATTAAAGTCGTCATTGTTGATGGTTTTTCTTCCGGAAAATTTCTGGCGAAGGAACTATTTGATGCGGGTTGCTTGCTATTACACATTTCGTCTAGCGCTGATTTACATGATTACTACTATTATGGGTTTGATTATTCGATCTATTCGTCGCTACTCACCCATCAAAACTTATCCGATACCAACCAGGATGTTGCGCTATTCGCCCCCGATTACATCATTGCCGGAGCTGAAAGTGGCCTTTTGCTCTGCGACGAACTCAATCATCGCTTTGGTTTGCCTTTTGCCAATGACTATAACCATAGCGAAGCCCGCAGAAACAAATATGCCATGATTGAAACCATTACCCATGCCGGTTTAGCTGCCGCACGACAAACCACCGCCAGCGAATGGCCAGCCGCCGAAGGTTGGATTAAATCTCATCACGGCTACCCCGTCGTACTAAAGTCGTTGGCCAGCGCAGGCTCTGAAGGCGTATTCATTTGCCATTCTCAGGCAGAGGCTGAAGACGCATTTGTTCAAATAATGGGTAGCTACAGCAAATTAAATGCGGTTAATCAGCAGGTGTTAATTCAGGAATATCTCGACGGCGTGGAATACGTGGTGAATATGGTTTCACTGATGGGCAGACCGCTGGTAACTGAAGTTGTCCGTTACACCAAACTTCGTCTTGCTTCAGGGCGGATTCTTTATGATATCGATGAAATTCTGGATGCATCCTTCGAGCATTATCAGGCGCTGGTTAGTTACACTCGCCAGGTAATTGAGTCATTAGGAATTCGCAATGGCCCTAGCCATGCAGAAGTGATGTTAACAACGTCGGGGCCTAAATTAGTCGAGGTGGCCGCCAGAACGGACGGAATTCTGCGTCCTACCATATCGGCGCGTACCACCGGATTGGGGCAAATTTGTGCCACGGTTATGGCAATCACCGCACCGACGCAGTTTCTGTCATTTACCGAATGCCATCCGTCATACCAGCTACAAAATTACTCTTACAATATCGGCCTGATTAATAGACATAAAGGTATCTTCCATCAGCAGGATTTTTTATCCGAACTTCTTACTTTACCGTCTTTTTCACTGGCTGATTTTTATGTAGAAGAAGGTGATGCTATTGGGGTCACTCAGGATGTTTTCAGCCAGCCAGGTGCTATTTATCTGGTTCATTCTGACGCAGAAACCATTCGCAATGACTATCTAACGATCAGGCGCCTGGAAAACGACGGCGTTTATCTTAAAAATGTATAGTAATAAATACGATAACAGCCTGATAGAAAATCAAAAAATTGAACCGCGGCGATTGACTGTGAAATATGAATCGCGGTGAGTAAGGGAACAGTGGGGGATTTAACGATTTAAGATGTTTGAGTCTTTGAGTCTTTGAGTCTTTGAGTCTTTGAGTCTTTGAGTCTTTGAGTCTTTGAGTCTTTGAGTCTTTGAGTCTTTGAGTAGCAGTTTCCGGATAAACAGGCAGTGATACAAGCAATTCTGTACGTATATGAATCCTATAAATACAACGCCCGGAGCGAATAAACCGGGCGTTGATAAATATGGTCAGGTTAGAGAGCGAATTTCAAAACTGTGGGTGATTTTGGCAGCCTTACCCAACATCAGGGCTACCGAGCAGTATTTCTCCGCGGAAAGCTCAACGGCTCGCTCGACGGCTTTTTCGGTCAAATCTTTACCACTGACGACAAAATGCAGGTTAATCAAGGTAAACAGGCGAGGGGCTTCCTCCCGACGCTCGGAGGTCAATTTTACTTCGCAGTCGTGCACATCGTTGCGCCCTTTTTGCAAAATGGACACCACATCGATAGCGCTACAGCCACCGGCCGCCATCAGCAACATTTCCATCGGGCTTGGGGCTTTATCTCCGGCGTTACCATCCATTAAAACCTGATGACCAGAGGCGGATTCACCCAAAAAAGTCAGACCTTCAACCCATTTTACTCGTGCCTGCATACCCGTCACTCCCTATTAGTTTTTCCGAATCAGACTACTCTTTCATTCATAAAGTGGCAATGTAACCAGACCCTCATCATGCTGAAGCGATACAACACAAGACACTGGCCTCATCCTGTGCTACAAACAGAGCCGAAGAGATGTTTCTTAGAATAAAAAGGGTAGAGATCAAGACTCAGTGAAGGGTCTCTATCTGAGATGTATATTGGCTATACCTTTCGGTAGTTGAGCAAATTAATATGCTAATAGAAAGTGTATTTTATAAACACGCCGTACAGGGAACTCTGAGCCCTGTTAAGTTAGGCAGCGATAACAACAGAGGATAACAGCGAATGGTTCTCGGCAAGCCACAAACAGACCCAACTCTCGAATGGTTCCTGTCTCATTGCCATATTCACAAGTATCCATCGAAGAGTACGCTGATTCACCAGGGTGAAAAAGCCGAAACGCTTTACTACATCGTGAAAGGTTCCGTTGCGGTTCTGATCAAAGATGAAGAAGGTAAAGAAATGATTCTCTCCTATTTAAACCAGGGGGATTTCATCGGTGAACTTGGATTATTTGAAGAAGGCCAAGAACGTAGTGCTTGGGTTCGTGCAAAAACCGCCTGTGAAGTGGCTGAAATTTCTTACAAAAAATTCCGTCAGCTGATTCAGGTTAATCCAGATATCTTGATGCGTCTGTCTTCGCAGATGGCGAATCGCCTGCAAATTACATCCGAGAAAGTGGGCAACCTTGCTTTCCTTGATGTGACCGGGCGTATCGCGCAAACGCTGCTTAATCTGGCAAAACAGCCTGATGCAATGACACACCCAGATGGGATGCAGATTAAGATTACTCGCCAGGAAATTGGCCAGATTGTTGGCTGCTCCCGCGAAACCGTCGGTCGAATCCTGAAAATGCTCGAAGATCAAAACCTGATCTCTGCGCATGGTAAAACGATTGTCGTTTACGGCACCCGTTAATTACCTAAAAAAACCGGTTCCCTGTGCTTAACATGGCACCGGTTTTTTCTTTGTCTGCATATGGACGACGGATATTGACCTGATGTGGCGTCGGCTGATTTACCACCCTGAAGTAAACTATGCATTACGGCAAACGCTGGTGCTGTGTTTGCCTGTGGCTATCGCTTTGTTGCTCGGTAATTTGCAGCTTGGCCTGTTATTTTCCTTAGTCCCTGCCTGCTGCAATATCGCTGGCCTAGATACCCCCCATAAGCACTTCACCAAACGCTTAGTCGTTGGCGGAACTTTATTCGCCCTCAGCAGTTTTCTGATTCAACAATTCCTGCTGTGGCATATTCCCCTCCCCCTGATTATGTTTGGCCTGACTCTCATTTTAGGCGTTAACGGAGCCATCAGCCCCCTGCACGCCCGTTTATTGCCCGCTGCGCTAGTCGCTGCGATATTCACACTAAGCATGATTGGCCGCTTCCCAATTTGGCACACTCCGCTACTTTTCATCGTTGGCACCGCCTGGTACGGGCTATTTACCGGCCTGTGGTTCCGCCTGTGGAAAGAACAGCCGATGCGAGAAACCCTGAGCCAGCTATATCGCCAGTTAGCCGATTATTTAGAAGCCAAATACAGTTTGCTGACTCAACATATCGATCCGGAAACCGCATTGCCGCCGTTGCTACAACGCCAGCAGGGCGTAATGGATTTAATAACCCAGCTTTATCAGCAACTTAATATGCTTCCTCATACTCATAAAAGGGAGCAAAAGCGGCTACGATTAATGTTTCAGGTGGCGCTGGATTTGCAGGAGCACATTACTGTCAGTCTGCACCAACCGGAAGAAGTGCAAAAACTGGTGGAACAAAGCCATGCAGAAGCGGTCATCCGGCGGAATGCGCAGGTCATTGCTCATCGTTTGCGGGTCGTCGCTGATAATCTTCTGTATCACCGCCATGAATTACAGCGTTTTACCATGACCAACGAGCTGGCAGCGCTGGAAAAAATCGCCGGACAGCACCCGGATAATCCGGTTGGCCAGTTTTGTTATTATCATTTCCGTCGCATCGCGCGCTTGCTGCGTAACCAACGGCCGCTCTATCGGCGAGATTTAATGTCGGACCAACACCGGTTGCCGTTCTGGCCAGCGCTCGCCAGTTATCTTTCGTTTAAATCCGTCGCGCTGCGTAATGCCGGCCGTCTGGCCGTTACGCTAGCCGTCGGCAGCAGTTTGGGAATGGCATTTAATCTGCCTAAACCCTACTGGATTTTATTGACCGTGATGTTGGTCACCCAAAACGGTTATAACGCGACGCGGGTAAGAATTCAGCACAGAGCCTTGGGAACGTTGGTCGGGCTGGTTATTGCAGCCGGTCTGCTGCAACTTCAGCTTCCACAAGGTACCACGCTGACCATTATGCTGTTTATCACGCTAGCCGCGTATTTGGTTCTGCGGAAAAACTACGGCCTGGCGGTCATTGGGCTGACTATTACCGCCGTGTATACGTTGCAACTGCTGGCACTCAATGGCCTGCATTTTCTGGTTCCGCGTCTGATTGATACTCTAATTGGCTGTGCGCTGGCCTTTGGGAGCACCATCTGGCTGTGGCCGCAATGGCAAAGCGGTCTGCTGCGTAAAAACGCTCATCAGGCACTGGAAAGCGATCAAAATATCTTGCAGTTATTACTCAAAAAGACGCCTAACCTTGGCGAGCTGGCAAATGAACGAATGCAGGTTAATCAGGCACATAACGCGGTGTTTACTTCCCTTAATCAGGCAATGCAGGAACCGGGCTTTAACTCCCGTTATCTGGCCGATATGCGTCTGTGGGTGACTCACAGCCAGTTTATCGTCGAGCATATCAACGCGATGACAATTCTGGCGCGGGATCATTACATGCTGACTGAGAAACTGGCGGAAGAGTATTTACAGCGCTGTGAAATTGCGTTGCAAAGCTGTCAGCAGCGGTTGGAATACGACGGGCCGAGCAGCGAAAATAGCTTTATGCGTCCACCAGAGCTACATCCGGATATGCCAATCACCGAAATGGAACGCCATCTCAGGCGCATTTTGTCCCATCTAAGCGTGATGCACACCATCTCGTCTTTAGCCTGGCGACAACGACCACATCATGGCATTTGGCTGAGCAGAAAGCTTCGGGATAGCTGAGTGTTTAAAAAAACACTAGCGGAACATAATTGAGGAATAAATTACCGGGCTGATGAGGCGTCCTAATTACAGGACGCCACTGACTAACTTTTGGAGATGCACATCTTGCAGTTGCCCAACGCCAAGCCGATTCATACTGTCTCTGTGATGACCACGCAACAAAGCGGCGACTTGCCGTTATTCAGCGTCTAGAACTGCGGCAACAGCCTGCGCAAATCGCGCCATACCCTGCTCGATGTCTTCTAATTCAATCACTAACGATGGTGCAAAACGCAGCACATTCGGCCCGGCGTTTAAAATCATCAATCCGTTGGCCGCTGCTGCGGTCAGGAAATCACGCGCCCTCCCATGATACTGTGGCTTCAGCTCAGCGCCGATAAGCAATCCCATCCCGCGAATATCGGTGAACAGATCGTATTGCTTCCCGATAGCCGTTAATGCCTCCGCAAACAGGTCGTGACGCTGCGCTATGCCATCTAACACCTGTGGGGTATTAATCACATCCAGCGCCGCTTCTGCCACTGCACAGGCCAAAGGATTACCCCCGTAAGTCGTACCGTGGGTGCCAACGGTCATCACCGAGGCAATTTCCTCCGTTGTCAGCATTGCGCTGATTGGGAAACCACCACCCAGCGCCTTCGCCGTGGTCAGGATATCCGGCGTAATGCCGTAGTGCATATAGGTGAACAGCTTGCCGCTGCGTCCCATGCCACTTTGAACCTCATCGAATACCAACAATGCCTGATGACGATCGCACAGTTCACGCAGCCCCTGCATGAATACCGGATCCGCTGCGGTGATGCCGCCTTCTCCCTGAATCGGCTCCAATACGACGGCGCAGGTATGGTCGTCCATCACCGCTTTTACTGCGGCTAAATCGTTGAAAGGCACGTGGATAATATCAGCGGGTTTTGGGCCAAAACCGTCGGAATATTTAGGTTGCCCACCGACGGATACGGTGAACAACGTGCGTCCGTGAAAAGCATTATGGAAAGCGATAATCTTGGTTTTATACGGACTATGGCGCTCAATGGCGTAGTGGCGCGCCAGTTTGAAAGCGGCTTCATTGGCCTCGCCACCGGAGTTGGCGAAGAACACCCGATCGGCAAAGGTAGCGTCAATCAGCTTCTCAGCCAGGCGTAATGCGGGTTCATTGGTGAAAACGTTGCTGGTATGCCACAAGGCTTCCCCTTGCTGATGCAGCGCAGCAACCAACGCTGGATGGCAATGGCCTAGAGCCGTGACCGCAATTCCGCCAGCAAAATCGATATATTCATTGCCTTGCTGATCCCAGACCCGACTGCCTTTTCCTTTAACGGGAATAAACTGAGCTGGTGCATAAACCGGTAGAATCACTCGATCAAACGTGCTCCGATTTACCGCTGATTTTTCTGTCATTCCGCTGTCCGCCTTGATGATACGCGCTGATACCGCTCGCCATTAGTGAAAATATAATCACAAAATATGCATAAAAAATCACAAACAGGCAAACAAAAAACGCTACGAACACGAAAACAATCGTAATGCATTAATTTTTAAGGAAATTATCCAGCAGCTGATGACCTTGCTCGCTGAGGATGCTTTCCGGATGAAATTGCACGCCTTCCAGCGGAAGCGTGCGGTGGCGTATCCCCATAATTTCATCGAACGCACCGTTTCGCTCGGTCCACGCCGTCACTTCAAAGCAATCTGGCAGCGTTTCTGGCGCGATAACAAGAGAATGGTAGCGAGTCACAGTAAGTGGCTGATTTAATCCACGGAAGACACCCTGGTTATTATGGTTAATAGCCGTGGTTTTCCCGTGCATAACCTGACGCGCTCTCACGATGCTGGCACCCAAAGCTTGCCCCAGCGCCTGATGCCCCAAACACACGCCTAGAATCGGCATTTTGCCGGCAAAATGACCGATCGCCGCCAGCGAGATACCGGCTTCGTTCGGCGTACAGGGGCCGGGCGAAATCACCAGATGGGAAGGCGCGAGTTCTTCTATATCAGAGAGTTGCAGTTCATCATTACGCTTTACCAGCACCTCTGTACCCAATTCGCAAAAGTACTGGTAAAGGTTGTAAGTAAACGAATCGTAGTTATCAATCAGTAATAGCATTTTCAATCCAACCTAAATCATGACCCTGCCATCTTACTGATTTTCACGTCATTCGTTGATGAGTTTGTCGCAAAACCTAGCGTTTACGGCCACCGGTAATCGAACCCAATACACCGCGCAAAATTTGCCGCCCCAAATCTCGCGCCATGCTTTTAGCCGCAGTTTGGACAATACCATCACGCTTGCCGCCGCGCGGGCCGGTAGAACCAAACAGCAAATCGTTCAATCCAGCCATCAGCCCACCGCCAGCTGCCGGTTCATTAGGCGATGACGGCACAGTTTTGCCCGCTTCGGCAGCCTGTCCAACCGTAGAAAAACCGTCTGCGGCCAGTTTTTCATAGGCGGATTCACGATCCACCATTTCCTCATAACGACCGTACAATGGCGAATGATTCAGCGCATGATTTCGAGCGGCATCATCTAAAGCACCCATTTTCGATTGCGGCGCTATCACCATCGCCCGCTCCACGACGTTTGGCCGTCCCTTTTCATCGAGAAAAGAGACTAAAGCCTCACCCACGCCCAATTCGGTTATGGCTTGTTCCGCGCTAAAAGCCGGATTGGCTCGCATCGTTTGAGCTGCCGATTTTACCGTTTTCTGATCGCGAGGAGTGAACGCGCGTAAAGCGTGCTGCACCCGATTACCAAGCTGGCCGAGAATTTTATCGGGAATATCTAGCGGATTTTGCGTAACAAAGTAAATTCCCACGCCTTTTGAACGAATTAAGCGCACCACCTGTTCAATTTTGTCCAGCAACGCCGTTGGCGCATCGTTGAACAGCAAATGAGCTTCGTCAAAGAAGAACACCAGCTTTGGTTTCTCTACATCACCCACTTCTGGTAACTGCTCAAACAGTTCCGCCAGCAACCACAGCAGGAAAATGGAATAGAGTTTCGGCTGATTAATCAGCTTATCCGCAGCCAGCAGGTTGATAATCCCCCGCCCATTGCTATCTACTCGCATTAAATCCTGAATATCCAGCATGGGTTCACCGAAGAACTGGTTCGCCCCCTGCTGCTCCAAGGTCAATAAACCGCGCTGAATCGACCCGATAGAAGCCGGCGAGATATTGCCGTACTGAGTGCGGAAATCTTTGGCGTTATCTCCCACAAACTGCACCACGGCGCGCAAATCTTTCATATCCAGCAGCAATAAGCCTCTGTCATCGGCAATTTTAAATACCAATTGCAGCACGCCGCTTTGCACATCGTTCAGATCTAACAAACGGCCTAGCAGCAAAGGCCCAAGATCGGAAATCGTTGCCCGAACCGGATGCCCTTTTTCACCAAAGATATCCCACGGAATAATCGAGCAAGCCTGCGGCTCCCAGTCATTGACGCCAATCGCAGCCAAACGAGCCAAGAGTTTTTCAGATCCCGCGCCTTCGGCACCAATACCGGACAAATCACCTTTCACATCGGCTAAAAATACCGGTACGCCAATGCGGGAGAATTGCTCGGCCATTTTTTGCAATGTCACCGTTTTACCGGTGCCTGTAGCGCCGGTAATCAAACCATGCCGGTTGGCCAAAGCTGGCAAAATCGCCAGCTCACCGGTTGCAGAAGCGGTTCGGCCTCCAGTTTTAGCAATGACTAACGGCTGCTCACTCATTTGCCTTCACCTTTTTTATTCTGAAACGATTTTATTCAGAAACGATAGCTTTATGCCGAAATTATAGGCGCGAATCTCAGTAACATCCTCTGTTTGCCAAACTGCAGCCCCCCGCTTGCGAGTAAGGTATCTAGCTATAAAAATACCGTACCACATGGAAAAACACCGGAGCGGCAAAACATAAAGAATCAATACGATCCATCATGCCACCGTGCCCTTCAATCATGGCGCCGAAATCTTTAATTCCGCGATCTCGTTTGATCGCCGACATACACAAGCCGCCGGCAAAGCCCAATAAGGTAATCAGCAACGAGATTAATCCGGCCTGCCAGAAGCTAAACGGCGTCGCCCACCATAAACTGGCGCCAATCAGGCTGGCGCTGAGAATTCCGCCGATAAAACCTTCCACAGTTTTATTCGGACTTAATTTCGGCACAATAGGACGTTTGCCAAAAAGCTTACCGAATACATATTGCAGAACGTCCGAAAGCTGCACCACTATCATCAAAAACAGCAGCAGTTTGATATTTTGATTTTCATAGCCGGGAATATTCAGCATCAGCAGCGCTGGCGCGTGGCTAATACAGTAAACCGCAATCATCATGCTCCACTGAATTTTCGCCGTTCGCTCGAGGAAATGCTGGGTATCACCGGATAAAGCAATGCGGGTTGGAATAAACAGAAAAGCGTAAACCGGGATAAATACCGCAAATATCCCGTAGGCTTCCATACCAACCAATAAATACTGTACCGGCAGCATAATGAAGAAACACCAAAACAGCGCTTCATGATCGCCGCGTCGGGTTGGCGTAAGAGTGATGCATTCTCGCAGGGCAAAAAATGACATCAGAGCAAATAACACCACAGAACCAATAGTGCCCAGCGCCATCGCCAGCACGGAAATAATACACATCAACCACCAGGCTCGAATGCGGGCATTCAGGTTTAAAATAGTGCTACGTGCCGCAGGAGAAACGTTCACGCGGGAAAGAATAAAGCCAATCAAACTGGCGATCGTCAATAAACCGAATAAACCGCACAGCAGCAATTTTAATTCATTATCAAACGCCATCATGGTGCCATTTCCTCTAGTGCCGCTTTAATTCGCGCCAGAAAAGCCGCTTTATCTTCTCCCGCCTGCAAGCCTGTCACCGGTACGCCAAAGGTCGCTGAGCAAATAAAAGGCACCACCAGTTTGGAACCTTTCGGTAATACGCGATTGAGGTTTTCCAGCCACACGGGAACTAATTCGACGTCTGGGCATTGGCGAGCCAAGTGATAAATCCCACTTTTAAAGCTTTGAATATTTTCTCCATCACCGCGCGTGCCTTCAGGGAATAAAATTAGCGACTGATTGTTCTCCAACGTTTCCAATAGCGGCGTCAGCGGATTTTTACGCGCTTCAGCGCGACCCTCCACCGTACGGCGCTCCACCAGCACCGCGTGAAAAACATACTTCGCCAGATAACGGCGTAACCGTGTTTTCGACCAATAATCCGCTGCTGCCACTGGATGAACCTGACTGCGCAAATGGCGCGGCATGCTCGCCCAGATCACCAGCCCATCTAAATGACTGGAATGATTGGCATAGTAAATTCTGACCTGTTTATCTGGTAACGGAGCAAGCCAGCGAGCTCGAATTCCGGTCAGCAAACGGCATAAAGACACCAGAATGGTCGCCACCAGTTTGCTACTGAGAATAAAAGGAAATTTAATCATTAGGTGGCAATTCCTTCCGCTGGAGTTCATTCATTACCGCGCGGGTACGTAAAATCGCGGTAACAATGGTCCCGAGGCCAATAATCCACAGGCAGAGATATAAAATCCATTGGTTATAGGCAGGCACAACTGCGGCAATCACTGTGCCGAGGGTTAACAGAGCCATGCGGTGTTGCTTAGCCATTGGCCCACTGAATTGTTGAGCTAAACCGCAGCTACCGCCCAAAACGCGGACATAGGCCGTCATTGCGGCGAATAGTGCTGCGGCCCAGCTTAGCGTTATTGCATCGGTAAAAGCGGTTAAACCGTAGCCCACGCCAATTAAAATCAAAGTATCGGAGATGCGATCCGGTAAATCGTTATATACCGCGCCCACAGTGCTTCGTAATCCGCCTTCTACCGCGACCATGCCGTCTAATAAATTGCAGATTAACCGAGCCTGAATCATGAAAGCCGCGGCGATAAGCAATAGGCCGCTGACCAGCGCTGAATCCTGACGAAAAGCGCAGAAGAAACTGAGCCCAGCCAATGCAGAAAAGAGAATGCTAAAGAGGGAAATGCCGTTGGGCGTTGCGCCGCGCTGTTGTAATACTCTGGCGAAGGTCGTCGCCCACGCTGTATTTCTGGCACGTATTGGCCGACGATCTTTAATATCCTGATTCATAGTCAATTAACTACCTTGTCACCGCAGAAAATAATCCATACAACCCTGCTCGGCTAATTACTCAGATACTATTGTGGTGATTCCTGGGCTATCCCAATATGGATTCTATTCCGGCCAACGTTATCCCTAACCAAGTTGGGTTAATATACAGCAAAGATGTGGCAATAATGAGGACTAAAAAAGCGGTGAGAGTCGCGCTTAATTCGATGCTAAGAAAGGGATGATTGGACGGAATTAACGCTGAGAGTAGTGAAAACCCCGCGGCTAGTTATTACAGCAACGGGGTGTCGAGAACTAAGGTAAAACTTTGGCTGACAGGATGGTAATAGGTTTAACCGGCACGTTTTGGTACGGCCCGATATTTTCCGTTTGCACTTGCGATATTTTATCGACGACATCCATGCCTTTTACTACCTTGCCAAATACCGCATAACCAAAATCACGTTGACCGTGATCGAGGAATGCATTGTCCGCCACGTTCAGGAAGAACTGACTGGTTGCGCTGTCTTTATCGGCGGTACGTGCCATAGAAATGGTGCCGCGCAGATTACGCAAGCCGTTATCCGCTTCGTTCTTGATTGGCGGATTGGTCGCTTTTTGCTGCAAATCCGCAGTAAAGCCACCACCCTGCACCATAAAGCCTGGGATTACACGGTGGAAAACCGTGTTGTTGTAATATCCGCTATTAACATAATTAACAAAATTCTGGGTGGAAACCGGTGCCTTCTGATTATCGAGCGCTAATTCAATATTCCCTGCCGAAGTGGTCAGCAATACATGGGGAGCAGCGGCTGCAGAAGCGGCTGGAGCCATGGCAGTCAGGGAGATCAGCGTAGCGAAGGTCACTAAAGTACGTTTAAACATTACGGTTCCTTTCTCTTAGAGACAAACAACGGAAAAGCGCCTTGATTCTAAAGAGCTGTCCCCCTCAGCGCTACCCATTTACCAATATTTACTTAACACAACGGACATTTCTGATAAAAACTCGTGTAATTGCGGTTAATGCCCGAAATAAGCCGTTTATACATCCAATATAAGTGAATAGTTTTGCAGGCCAGATCACGCCTTGCCCACCCATTTTCATTTCATCCGCCGTTTTTGCGAGCTTCATCTCGTTTTGATTTTGGTTAATCGTTAATCATCTACAAATGAGAGCGCTCTCATTTTGAATTTACCTAGTCAGAGTTACGCGATGAGGGACATGGCGACAGGATGATTAGTGCGGAATCTCTGTCGCTAGAAAACAGTAGCTACCCATAGACATTGGCCGAAAACCTCCTCGTAGCTTCCTCTGATACATACATGACGAAAAACCGGCGAGCGCAGCGGATACAACTCGATTAGATACAACTCGATTAATAGGTATGACCGAGGAAACGGCACATTGCTTATCGCTTTGGTTTATACCCGGCAACATTTATCAATGCCTTGGTCATGTGGGATTCAATCTTTACGTGATCGAACTTTACCCTCGCCAGAGCCGTTTGGAGGCCAACAGTGAAAAAGTTTAAAATCGCCATTATTGGTGGCGGCAGCAGTTATACGCCGGAGTTAGTTGACGGTTTAATTCAACGAATCAATGAGTTACCGGTGACAGAATTAGCACTGGTTGACGTCGAACAGGGCCGTCAAAAAGTCGAAATCATCGCCGCACTCACCGAGCGCATGCTGGCACGCCACGGCCTGGAGCAGGTTAAGGTCAGCGTACATTTCTCACTGGATGACGCCATTCGCGATGCCGATTTTGTTCTGACCCAATTCCGTGTCGGCCAGCTCCCTGCTCGCGCCACGGATGAACGTTTGGGATTGAAATACAACCTGATTGGGCAGGAAACCACTGGCGTCGGCGGCTTTGCTAAAGCGCTGCGCACCATTCCAGTGATGATGGACATCGCTCATCGGGTTGAACGTTTGGCGCCCAATGCCTGGATCATTAACTTCACCAACCCGGCCGGCATCGTCACCGAAGCGGTTTCCCGCTATACCAAAGCTAAAATCATTGGCTTGTGTAATGTACCAATCAGTATGCATCACATGATCGCCAATCTGCTTCACGCGCCTTACGAAGATATTCAACTGCGCTTTGCCGGACTGAATCACATGGTTTGGGTGCATGAAGTGCTGCAACGGGGCAAAGATGTGACCGCCGACGTGCTGAAAATGCTGTGCGACGGCGCGTCTCTAACCATGAACAACATTAAAGAAGCGCCGTGGCCACCAGAATTCCTGCGAGCAATGGGCGCAATTCCTTGCCCATACCACCGTTATTTCTACCAAACGCAGGATATGCTGACCGAAGAAGTGGCGGCAGCGGCCGAGCGCGGCACCCGTGCCGAGCAGGTTATGCAGGTGGAGAAAGAGCTGTTCGAACTCTATGCCGATCCAGAGCTGGATACCAAACCGGAGCAACTCAGTTTCCGCGGCGGTTCTTTCTATTCGGAAGTTGCCCTAGAGCTAATTCGGTCGATTTATAATAATCTGGGCACACAATTAGTAGTGAATACTGCAAACCGTGGTGCAATTCGCGGTTTAGCAGACGATGCTGTGGTAGAAACTAACTGTATCGTTGATGCTCAAGGCGCACATCCGCTGACATTTGGTCAATTACCTGACTCAATGCATGGATTAATTCAGCAGGTGAAAGCCTATGAGCGTTTAACGATCGAGGCTGCGGTCCATGGCGATCGCGACAGCGCATTGCTGGCTCTGGTCACCAACCCACTGGTCGCCAATGCCAGTATCGCTCAGCCTCTATTAGAGGAGGTTTTGGAGGCCAATAAGCCTTATTTACCTCAGTTTAAATGATGTAAAGGGATAACAACCCGCTTTCAACCGCCAGTTTTGCTGGCGGTTGAAGTTTGGAAAAACAGGAGCAGCACATGGTTACGCTGGAAGACGTCGCGGTACTGGCCGGGGTATCCCGAGCTACGGTTTCCCGCGTGGTCAACGGTGATACCAACGTCAAACCCCTGACCCGAGAAAAAGTCGAGCAAGCGGTGGCCGTATTGGGCTATACCCCCAATCCTGCGGCGCGCGCATTGGCATCCAGTCACTCTAATACTCTCGGGTTAGTCACCACCTCTTACCGTGGTGGATTTTTTGGCGCGTTGATGGATTTTGTACAAACCGAAGCCGAATCTCACGGCAAACAATTACTGGTGACCCAAGGGCGAGATAACGCCGAGAAAGAATGGCAAGCTATTCAACGACTGTTTAACCTACGCTGCGATGGATTAATTCTGCACGTTCGCTTCCTCAGCGATGAGCGGCTCAGACAATTGGCGGCCACCCAGCGCCCTTTTGTGTTACTGGACAGACTGGTAAGCGGTCTGGAAGAACGCTGCGTTATCTTTGATCATCGCCGCGCCAGCCAGATTGCCACACAGGTTTTGATCGACGCCGGTCATAAACGTATCGCCTGCATCAGCGGCTCCGCTGAACGTCAGTCTAGTCAATTACGATTACAAGGTTTTCTGGATGCGATGGCCGCAGCCGACTTAACGCCGGTCGCCTGTCTGCAAGGGGTTTACGATCTGGAAAGCGGCTATCTGCGGGCGGATGAAGCGCTGCGCCAGTCTCAAGCTCCGACGGCGATTTATTGCTGTAATGAAGAAATGGCTCTGGGCGCATTGCTGGCTATCAATAAGCATCATTTGCAGGTTCCGCAAGATATCTCTCTGCTGTGCTACGACAGCGGCGAACGCGCGCCTTTTGTTTCTCCGGCACTCACCAGCCTACATTTTCCAATTGTCGAAATGGCTCAGTACGCCACGCGTTTGTTGATTAACCCGCAAACGCCCGCCATGAGCTTCGTCCCCACGGTGATAACCCGCGAATCCGTATTACCGCCGAAATAAGCCTCAGGCGTGACGGCAACCAAACCGCCACGCCCTTGGTTATCTATGCGTTTCTATCAGAAAGTGACGTTGAGCTTTGCCCAAATAGTTCGCCCAGGCTCATTCACCGGAGTATTGGCTGAATAGCCAAAGCCGCTATTACCCGCCAAATTAAGGTGCTCGCTGTAATCCTTATTCAGCAAATTATCGATACCAGTACTCACTTTTATCTGCGGGTTAAACTTATAGGCCACGTTGGCCGAAAGTACGCCAAAACCGGCGCTGCTGGCAAAATCCTTCCCAACCACGTTACCTTCGTTAATTGCGACCCGGTGCTGGCTACTGACCAAACGCCACAGCGCGGTGCTGCTCCAATTACCGTTCTCATAAGTCAGTCCAAATCGGGCTTCTAATGGTGAAATCTGCGGTAATGGTCGGCCGTCGGTATTATTTTGCCCACGGGCATAAGCCAGACTGGCATCGGTTTTCCAACGGTCATTAAAGGCATAAGCCATCCCAGCCTCACCGCCCATAATGGTGGCGTCGATATTGTCTGCCTGACTGATCCGCAGATTCTTAGGATCGTATTTGAACAGGATGAAATCATTAACCTTCCCAGCGTAGGCCGAAACCCAGGCGTTAAACTGCTCACCGCTATACTGACCGCCGATATCCAATTGGGTGGTTTTTTCACTTTTCACACCGTCAAAAGCGCTGGCAGAACCGGTAGGCCCAAAGGTCGGGGAAAATAGCTCCCAGAAATCGGGGAAACGTTCGGTATGACCGATGCCTGCATACAGCATCACCGGCGAATCAGCCAAATTATGCTCAAGGCGGATAAAACCGGCGGGTAGCGTGGCAGTGCGCTCCGGTTCATCAGCGCGTTTATAGTTAGTGACTGAATGATGATCGAGGCGAGCACCAACGATCGCTTTATCCTGCTCATTCATTTCCCAGGTCAACTCACTAAACACGCCGTAATGAGTGAAACTGGCGTTTTTGCTCCAGTGGGTTTTATTGTTTTTACGATGAGTATCGGTTTGCGCATCGCCTCCGGCCTCTAGTTTGATATCCTGCCAGAGCCAGGTTCCCATCATGCGCCCACCGAGGGTGCGGCGATCCAGATTACTGGACATCGCCATATGCGGTGGCGTACGTAAGGTACTGTTATCCATCACATGATTGACATAGTTGTAATAGATTTTGGCTTCAATTTTATCCAGCACTTCGCCAATATGATTTTTCTCAAGACGTAGCCCCAGGCTTTCTCGTTTAAACTGAGAACCATCCATACCGCGTCCGGCGTACCGCGCCTCGCCATCGCCTTTACCCATCGTCATTTCCAACAGCGTATCTTCATCCGGCGTCCAGCCTAGGGCAAGATCGGCATTCCACTTATCCCAGCGGGATGGCACCCGATTGCCTACACCGTCTTTATAGTCGCCAGCTTGGGATTGATTGCCCATCATGCGCAAATAACCCTGATCGCCGCCTAAACTCAGGTCGAGATTTTTGTCCCAACGGCCGTTGGAACCCACCAGCAGACTCCCATTACCGGTCACGCCGGTTTGCTCAAAGCGTGGTCGTTCACGTTCAAACAGCACGGTTCCCGCAGATGCTCCCGCGCCCCACAGTACCGACTGCGGCCCTTTTACCACGGTCAGCAAATCGTAGCTTTCTGGCGAAATATAAGAGGTTGGCGCATCCATTCTCGATGGACAGGTGCCAAGCGTCTCCGCACCGTCGGTTAGGATCTTCAAGCGGGAACCGAACATCCCGCGAAATACCACATCACCATTGGTGCCGCCGTTACGAATCTGAGAAAAACCGGGAATGGTTTTCAGATAATCAGCACCGTCGCTGGCCGGAACCGGTTGGCGCGGCGTTTTAGGCGATGTCACTATGGTTAATGGTGAATACTGCGGCGCGGTGACGGTAATCACTTCGGCATCATTCGGTTGATTCACAACATTCGACGCAGGCTGATGGCGAACGTCAGACGCACTGATAGCGCTGAAAGCCAATAATGAACAGGAGGACGCTATGGCGTAAGCCAGTTTGTTTTTTTTGCAGGTGTTATATTTGTTAGACATTATTATTCCTAAAACGAAATAGGTTCATCCGGCAAGGTTTTATCCATGCCATTAGAATGGTTATTTGGTTATTTTCACTATCAGGAATAAAAAACTGGCGGGGCGCGTGGCTGTAATTTGGAATAAACGTCTTTGGTGACAATAGGTTCTGAAATAAACAAAACCGGCAACGTCGCGGCCAATAAAGACACGCTGCGAATATCAGGTTTATCCGTCGCATTCAGTAACGGCAGATGGATCAGCAGCAGGCAATAATCACAGGCCGCATGGTTCATCATCGGCGAATGATTCGACATCGGCATAACGTCGGAATGATTCATTGCCGCCATCGCTACCGAATCATGATAAGAGTTGGATGGGTGTGAATGATAATCAGACATGGCCGAATCATCGGTGTCGATGTTCGGTAGCAGTGCGGCTGAATCGGCGTTTTGAGCAGAGGCCAGCGTTATAGACACCATCGGCGCTATAAACAGCATTAATATTGCGAATATCCCCAACCAGGCAGAAAAACGCCGTCGCTGATAACCTATCCGGCTCAACGTCACGCGCTGCCCAAGGGTGTCAATCCCTTCACCAAAACAATCCCTTTATCCAGATGAATAATAAAATATCGATATCATGGCCTCAGAGCATTCCAACCCTGAGTTTTCCCGCACTGAAAAATAGCGCTGACACGAACCATAATAAAGGCGAGAGCTTACTGGAGATAAGCTCATCCGGTGGTTATTAACGCATTTTATTTGTGATGACTCGCCATTTTTCATCACTAATTTTCATGTATTGCACTAAAATTCGGATACAAGTCACAAAAACGAGCCATGCCTGTGCTAGGATTCGCCGCCTTAGCGCTGAAAACCGGTTTGGTTCCGTTTTAGCCCTATGCCAGTTAATCCTAACTCGTCTTTTATTACTGACACGCAGGCCCTATCTATGAACAACAGCAATCGCATTCGGCTCACATGGATCAGTTACTTTTCTTACGCGCTGACCGGTGCGTTAGTTATCGTCACTGGGATGGTGATGGGCAACATCGCAGAGTATTTCAATCTGCCAATTGCCAGCATGAGTAACACTTTTACCTTTCTGAACGCCGGTATTCTGATCTCTATCTTCCTGAACGCCTGGCTGATGGAAATCATCCCGCTGAAACGTCAACTTATCTTCGGCTTTATTCTGATGCTGATTGCCATCGCTGGCTTGATGATTGGCCATAGCCTGATGATATTCTCCGCGAGCATGTTTATTCTCGGGGTGGTCAGCGGTATTACCATGTCTATTGGTACCTTCCTGGTAACCCATATGTACGAAGGCCGTCAGCGCGGTTCACGCCTGCTGTTTACCGATTCCTTCTTTAGTATGGCGGGGATGATTTTCCCGGTGGTCGCGGCGATGCTGTTAGCTCGCAGCGTTGAGTGGTATTGGGTTTACGCCTGTATTGGTCTGTTGTACCTGGCTATTTTTGTGCTGACTCTTTTCTCCGAATTCCCGGTTCTGGGCCACAAAGCGACCGACGCGGGCAAACCCGTAGCGAAAGAAAAATGGGGCATCGGCGTTCTGTTCCTGGCGATTGCGGCCCTGTGCTACATCCTGGGCCAGCTCGGCTTTATCCAGTGGGTTCCGGAATACGCGACCAAAACCTTCGGCATGGACATCGGTCAGGCTGGCCAGCTTGTCAGTAACTTCTGGATCTCTTACATGATCGGGATGTGGGTATTCAGCTTTATCCTGCGCTTCTTTGACCTGCAACGTATCGTTACCGTACTGGCCGCACTGGCTACCGGTGCCATGTACATGTTTGTGTCTGCCGAAAGCCCGGAGTACCTGAGCTACTACATTCTGACTCTAGGCTTTGTTTCCAGCGCGATTTACACCACCCTGATTACTCTGGGCTCACTGCAAACCAAAGTTTCCTCACCGAAACTGGTTAACTTTATCCTGACCTGCGGCACCGTGGGGACCATGCTGACCTTCGTGGTCACAGGGCCTATCGTGGCAGAGAAAGGCGTTCACGCCGCGCTGGCAACGGCTAACGGCCTGTATCTGGCCGTATTCGTGATGTGTCTGGCTCTGGGCTTCTTTACCAAGCACCGTAGCCACGGCCATGTGACTCACTAACCGTCGGTAATAAACTCATTACCCTCATCATAAAATAGTCACCATTATTACCGCCTTCCCAGCCAGCGCCGTGGGAAGGCGGTTTTATTTCTCGCGACGAAAATCAATAGGTTCTTCATTTCCCACATATATCCGGCTTTGCGCTGGCAGCGTCTGCGCGATAATTTCCCCCGCACGCAGAGAATAGCGCACTGGTACCTGCCGCCTCACCGCTTCAAACCCATTTTCAGCCGGAAGAATGATCAGATTAGCCTGATGCCCAATGGCTAAACCGTAGCCGCTTAAATTCAGCGTTCTGGCGCTATTGTGAGTCACTAGCTTCAGCCCGTCATTAATTTGCCCGTAGCCCATTAGCTGGCAAATATGCAGACCCATATGCAGCACCTGCAACATATTGGCAGTACCTAGCGGATACCAGGGATCAAAAACATCGTCATGGCCGAAACAGACATTAATCCCTGATTCCAGCATCTCTTTAACGCGCGTAATCCCCCGCCGCTTAGGGTAGGTATCAAAACGACCTTGCAGATGGATATTGACCAACGGATTGGCAACAAAATTAATGCCGGATAGCTTTAATAGCCGGAATAAACGCGAGGTATAAGCGCCATTATAGGAATGCATGGCGGTGGTATGGCTAGCAGTGACCCGAGCGCCCATCCCTTCTTTATGAGCCAGCGCCGCAACGGTTTCCACAAACCGCGACTGTTCATCATCGATTTCATCACAGTGTACATCCACCAACCGCTGATATTTTTGCGCCAGTGCGAAGGTCTTATGCAAGGATTCCACGCCGTATTCGCGGGTGAATTCGAAATGCGGAATCGCACCCACCACATCGGCTCCCAAACGCAATGCTTCTTCCAGCAAGGCTTCGCCATCGGGATAAGATAAAATCCCTTCTTGCGGAAAAGCCACGATTTGCATATCGACCCACGGGCTAACTTCTTGCTTTATCTCCAGCATGGCTTTTAGCGCGGTCAGGGTGGGATCGGAAACGTCCACGTGGGTTCGCACATGCTGAATACCGTTGGCTATCTGCCATTTCAGCGTTTGCCAGGCACGCTGTTTAACATCTTCGTGAGTCAACAACGCCTTGCGCTCTGCCCAGCGTTCTATACCTTCAAACAGCGTGCCGGACTGATTCCACGCCGGTTCTCCCGCCGTTTGCGTGGTATCTAAATGAATATGTGGCTCAATAAAAGGTGGCAGAATCAGCCCGCCCTCCCCATCCAGCACCTCATCGCCGGAAGGCGGTTGAGTTAGCTGCTCATCAATGCCGATAATCTTGCCCTGCGACAGGTTGAACTGCCATAAACCGGGGCGATCGACGCGCCGCACACTGTGGATAATTCGCACCTTCTTCCCAGTCATCCTTCCTCCTGCTGCCCTAACCGCTTTGACGGTAAAAAATATCGCTTTCCTTTAGCTTACCTAACTCGCTTCCCCACGTTGCCTTTTATTTATTTAAGGTAAAAAAACCACAGAACTGACACCATTCAGCTAAAGATGAATAAAATCCACAACTTATCAAAAAACGTTATAAATCATCAATCTACCACCTTAGAGGTATATGAGGGGCAAATTGATTTGCATCAATAAGCGCAATAGCGGGGAGATTAAGGTAAGCGTAGAAAACTAAAAATTGAGGCAAAAATGAGCAAAGTCAAACTTGCCGTCATCGGCAACGGAATGGTCGGGCATCGCTTTATTGAAGATTTACTCGATAAAGCAGACAAAGACGCATTCGACATCACTGTATTCTGCGAAGAGCCTCGCATCGCTTACGATCGGGTTCATCTCTCGTCCTATTTTTCTCACCATACCGCTGAAGAGCTTTCTCTGGTGCGGGAAGGATTTTATGAGAAACACGGTATCAAGGTATTAGTAGGCGAACGGGCTATCACTATCAATCGTAAAGAGAAAGTGATCCACTCCAACAGCGGTCGCACTCTCTATTACGACAAACTGATCATGGCCACCGGCTCTTATCCGTGGATTCCACCGATTAAAGGCAGCGAAGGTCAGGATTGTTTCGTCTACCGTACTATTGAAGACCTGAATGCAATCGAAGCCTGTACCCGCCGCAGTAAGCGCGGTGCCGTGGTCGGCGGTGGTTTGCTGGGTCTGGAAGCCGCTGGCGCGCTGAAAAATCTGGGCGTTGAAACTCATGTAATTGAATTTGCTCCAGTATTAATGGCCGAGCAGCTTGATCCTATGGGCGGGGATCAACTGCGGCAAAAAATTGAACGCATGGGCGTTCGGGTTCATACCGGTAAAAACACTCAGGAAATCGCTCATAGCGGCACCGAATGCCGTAAAACGATGATTTTCGCCGACGGCACCTCGCTGGAAGTGGACTTTATCGTCTTCTCTACCGGTATTCGCCCGCAGGATAAACTCGCTCACCAGTGCGGTCTGGCTACGGCGCGCCGCGGCGGGATTGCCATCAACGATTACTGCCAGACCTCCGATCCCGACGTTTATGCCATCGGTGAATGCGCATCATGGCAGGAACGCACCTTCGGTCTGGTTGCTCCGGGCTACAAAATGGCGCAGGTTGCCGTCGACCACCTGCTAAACCGGGAAAATGCCTTCCAGGGCGCGGATATGAGCGCCAAGCTGAAACTGCTGGGCGTAGACGTCGGCGGCATCGGTGATGCTCATGGACGCACCGAAGGCGCTCGCAGCTACGTGTATCTGGATGAAAGCAAAGAAATCTACAAACGTCTGGTGGTCAGCAAAGACAACAAAACCCTACTGGGTGCGGTGCTAGTGGGCGATACCAGCGATTACGGCAACTTGTTGCAGTTGGCGCTGAACAAAATCACTTTGCCGGAAAACCCGGACAGCCTGATTTTACCGTCTCACGCAGGCAGTAAACCGGCTATCGGCGTAGACTCTCTGCCGGAAACGGCTCAGATCTGCTCCTGCTTCGACGTCACCAAAGGCGATATTATTCAGGCAGTCAATAATGGTTGCCATACCGTGGCAGCGATCAAGTCGGCGACCAAAGCCGGTACCGGCTGCGGCGGTTGTATCCCACTGGTCACTCAGGTACTTAATGCTGAACTGAGTAAGCAGGGGATCGAAGTTAATCACCATCTGTGTGAACACTTCGCTTATTCCCGTCAGGAGCTTTATCACCTGATTCGCGTTGAAGGGATTAAATCTTTTAGCGAACTGCTGAGCAAATACGGTAAAGGCTACGGTTGCGAAGTGTGTAAACCGACCGTTGGCTCGCTACTGGCATCATGCTGGAACGATTATGTGTTGCAGCCTGAATTAACCCCGCTGCAAGACACTAACGACAACTTCCTTGGCAATATCCAAAAAGACGGGACTTACTCAATCATTCCACGCTCCGCCGGCGGGGAAATCACTCCAGAAGGTCTGGTCGCTATCGGGAATATCGGGCGGGAATATAACCTGTATACCAAAATTACCGGTTCACAGCGTATTGGCCTGTTCGGCGCACAGAAAGACGATTTACCCGCAATTTGGGCCAAGTTAATCGACGCTGGCTTCGAAACCGGCCACGCCTATGCCAAAGCCTTACGTATGGCAAAAACCTGCGTGGGTAGCACTTGGTGCCGCTTTGGCGTCGGTGACAGCGTAGGCTTCGGCGTGAAGCTGGAGCATCGCTATAAAGGTATTCGCACTCCGCACAAGATGAAGTTCGGCGTTTCTGGCTGTACCCGTGAGTGTGCTGAGGCGCAGGGGAAAGACGTCGGTATCATTGCAACGGAAAACGGCTGGAACCTGTATGTGTGCGGTAACGGTGGCATGAAACCACGCCACGCCGACCTGCTGGCCGCCGATCTGGACGAAGCCACGCTGATGCGTTATCTCGACCGCTTTATGATGTTCTACATCCGCACCGCCGACAAACTGCAACGCACCTCGGTGTGGCTGGAGAGTCTGGAAGGCGGCATCGCCTATCTGCGTTCAGTCATTATTGACGACAAACTCGGCATTAACGATCAGTTAGAGGCCGATATTGCCCGTCTGCGCGAAGCTGTCATCTGCGAGTGGAAAGCCACTGTGGAAAACCCTGCGGCTCAGGTACGTTTCGCTCACTTTATCAATAGTCCATTACGCGACCCGAACGTTCAGGTGGTTAGCGAACGCGAACAACACCGCCCTGCCCGCCCTGATGAACGCATTCCGGTGCGGATACTTGAACTGGAGAATAACCAATGAGCCAGTGGATCACTGTATGTCCATTAGAGGTCATTTTAACCGGCACCGGCGTCTGTGCGCTGGTCGGGGAAGAACAGGTGGCGATATTTCGCCCTTACGAAGATGAGCAGGTTTTTGCCATCAGTAACATCGATCCTTTTACCGAAGCTAGCGTGCTGTCTCGCGGATTGATAGCCGAACATCAAGGTGACCTGTGGGTCGCCAGCCCGTTGAAAAAACAGCATTTTCGTCTACATGACGGCTTCTGTCTGGAAGATGAAAGCCGCTCGGTACGTCACTTCGACGTTCGGGTTCGCGACGGCATGGTGCAAGTGAAGGTTTAAGCGATCTGATGCGGCGACACGGTAAAAATTATCGCGTCGTCGACGATCAAAATAATTATTTTTATCTTTTGGATCAATTATGTACGCAGATACTTTGAATAAATGTGCCGCTAATGCAGCGCGCATCGTAAAACTGGCAAAAGAAAGCCCGCTGGGCTTTTGGATTAGCTCGGCAATGGCGGGAGCCTATGTTGGGCTAGCCATCATTTTGATTTTCACCTTAGGCAACCTGGTCGATCCGGCGCTGCGGCCTTTAGTCATGGGGGCAACCTTTGGTCTGGCGCTGACATTAGTCATTATCGCTGGCTCAGAGCTGTTCACCGGTCACACCATGTTCCTGACTCTCGGCGTCAAAGCAGGCACCATCAAATCCAGCCAGATGTGGGCCGTATTGCCGCAAACATGGCTAGGTAATCTGCTGGGCTCGGTATTTGTCGCCCTGCTTTACTACTACGCTGGCGGCAGCCTGTTACCGGTAGATACCAGTCTGGTTCACGCTGCGGCATTGGCTAAAACCACCGCCCCAGCTATGGCCTTATTCTTCAAAGGTGTACTGTGTAACTGGTTGGTTTGCCTGGCAATCTGGATGGCAATTCGCGTTGAAGGCGCAGCCAAATTCCTCGCTATCTGGTGGTGTTTGCTGGCCTTTATCGCTTCAGGCTACGAGCACTCCGTCGCTAACATGACTCTGTTTGCTCTGTCCTGGTTTGGTAATCACAGCGAGGCTTACACCATGAGCGGCATAGGCCACAACCTGCTGTGGGTCACTCTGGGTAACACTCTGTCCGGTGCGGTCTTTATGGGTCTGGGTTACTGGTACGCTACGCCGAAAGATCAGCGTCCGGCAGCGGTCAGCGCCACTGCGCCACAAACCGCGAAGTCATAATTGCGACGGCCAGCCCTACTTCGGGGCTGGCATATGCCGCCACAGAATTAAGGATTGCTGATGGATTACCTACCGATTTTCTGCCAACTGCACCACAAAGACTGCCTGCTGGTAGGCGGTGGCGATATTGCCGAACGCAAAGCGCGCCTGCTGTTAGACGCTGGCGCATGGGTGACCGTCAACGCCTGTGAGTTTTCGCCCCAGTTTCACCTGTGGGCAGAACAGAACCGGATAACGCTGGTGCATGGGGAATTTGCCCCAGAATTATTGGCAGAAAAGTGGCTAGTGATTGCCGCCACGGATCGGGTTGAGGTTAATGCGCTGGTGTATCAAAGCGCCAATCAGCAACGAATTTTCTGCAACGTGGTGGACGATCCTAAACGCGCCAGCTTTATCATGCCGTCGATCATCGACCGCTCGCCGATCATGATTGCAATCTCCTCCGGCGGTAAAGCGCCAGTTTTGGCGCGCCTGCTGCGTGAAAAACTGGAAGCCATGCTGCCACAGCATCTCGGCCAGCTCGCTCGTATAGCCGGTAATCTGCGTCAGCGAGTCAAACGGCAGTTCTCCGCCATGACCGCCCGCCGTCGTTTCTGGGAAAAACTACTGTCTCACGACCGGTTGGCACAGTCTCTGGCCAATGACGATCAAACTCAGGCTAATCAATTAGTCGAGCAGCTCTTTAGCACGCCATTAGAAGATCGCGGCGAAGTGGTTCTGGTCGGCGCAGGCCCCGGCGACGCTGGTTTACTGACGCTGAAAGGTTTGCAGCAAATCCAACAGGCCGATGTAGTGGTTTATGATCGGCTGGTTTCCGATGAGGTGATGAATCTGGTACGCCGTGACGCCGAGCGCATTTTTGTTGGTAAACGCGCCGGACATCACTGCGTACCGCAAGATCAAATCAATCAAATCCTGCTGGAACAAGCGCAGCAAGGTAAACGCGTGGTGCGGCTGAAAGGCGGCGATCCCTTTATTTTTGGTCGCGGCGGCGAAGAGCTGGAAACCCTGTCCGACAGCGGCATTCCTTTCTCAGTGGTTCCGGGCATTACGGCCGCATCCGGCTGTTCAGCTTACAGCGGTATTCCTCTCACTCATCGGGATCACGCTCAGAGCGTACGTTTGGTTACCGGTCATGCCAAAGCCGACGGTCAGTTAGATTGGGCTAATCTGGCGGCGGAGGAGCAAACGCTGGTGTTTTATATGGGGTTATCGCAGGCGAGTGAAATTCAGCGGCAGTTGATTCGCCAAGGTATGAGCAGCGAAACGCCGGTCGCTCTGGTAGAAAACGGAACCTCGCGTCATCAGCGTGTCGTCAGTGGGGAACTTAGTCAATTAGCGCTGCTATCTCAGCAGGTTAGCAGTCCAAGCCTGATTATTGTCGGCAGCGTGGTCAGCCTACGGGAAAAACTGAACTGGTTTTCATCCCAAGAACAAACCAACCCAAATATGCAGCAGGAACAGGCTGAACAAGCCGGTTAATCCTGATAGTTATAAAAATTGACCATGAAAAAAGGGACGAGCTTATCGTCCCTTTTCTTATTGATGCGATTCAGTGAGAAAACGCTCTTGAATCGTTACCGCTTACGGATGAGCGACAAAACCAATGGCTTCATACACTTTCGCCAACGTTTCTTGCGCACGCGCACGCGCTTTAGCAGCGCCATCACGCATTACTGACTGAAGGTAAGCCTCATCATTGCGATATTGATGATAACGCTCCTGAAGCTCGCTCAGCATGCCAGAGACCGCTTCTGCTACCGCACCTTTCAAATGACCGTACATTTGGCCTTCAAATTGTGCTTCCAGCTCAGGAATAGACTGGCCGGTCACGCCAGACAGAATATCCAGCAAATTGGAAACCCCGGCTTTTTCCTTCACGTCATAGCGAATTACCGCCGGTTCATCGGAATCGGTCATGGCGCGTTTGATTTTCTTAACCACAGATTTGGTGTCTTCCAACAGTTCGATAACGTTATTACGGTTATCGTCGGATTTAGACATTTTCTTGGTCGGATCTTGCAAAGACATCACTCGCGCGCCGGCTTTAGGAATAAAAGGCTCTGGAATCTTGAAGATGTCACCGTAAATCGCGTTGAAACGACCGGCGATATCGCGGCTTAACTCCAGATGTTGTTTCTGATCTTCACCCACCGGCACCTGATTGGTTTGGTACAGCAGGATATCCGCCGCCATTAGCACTGGATAGTCAAACAGACCGGCGTTGATATTGTCCGCATGGCGCAGTGACTTGTCTTTAAACTGAGTCATGCGGCTCAGTTCGCCAAAATAGGTATAGCAGTTCAGCGCCCAGCCCAGTTGAGTGTGCTCGGGTACGTGGGACTGAACAAAAATGGTACTTTTTTGCGGATCGATACCGCAGGCCAGATACAGCGCCAGCGTATCCAGCGTTCTTTTTCTCAGTAAAGTCGCGTCCTGACGGGCAGTAATGGCATGCAGATCCACGATGCAATAAATGCAATCATAGTCATCCTGCATCTGTACCCACTGACGCAGAGCACCCATGTAGTTGCCAATGGTCAGTTCACCGGACGGCTGAGCGCCGCTAAATACAATGGGTTTACTCATTTTACGCTTCCTGATTTTTTAAAGATGACAGCCCAATCGTGGGCAACAGATCGGCAAAGTGCGTTAAAACGCGATCCGGATGACTCGTGGCAATAGATTCGCCATAGTTATATCCGTAGGTCAGCCCTACGCAAGGGCAACCGGCGGCCTGAGCGGCCATAATGTCATTGCGGGAATCCCCGACAAACAGCAATTCGCTGGCGCGCAGCCCCAGTTTTCCCAGCATCAGATACAGCGGAGCCGGGTGAGGTTTCTTCTCGACAACATCATCCCCACCAATAACCAGTGAGAAATAATCTGCGATACCTAAAGAAGCCAGCAGCGGCGCGACAAACGGCGTCGGTTTGTTGGTAATCAGCCCCATCGGCAGACCGGAGGCGGCTAACTGTGCCAACGTGTCTTTTACCTGAGGAAACAATTGGCTACCGCGCTCAACTGTCTGGGCGTAGTAGCCATCAAAGAGTACGCGAGTGCGCTGGCAAATCTCATCCTGAGGCTCTACGCCAGCCCAACGCAGCGCGCGCTCAACTAAGACGTCGGCACCGTTGCCTATCCAGGTGGAAACTCGCTCCAAACCTGCTTTAGGCAACCCCTGATGCTCTAATGCCATATCCATCGCGCTGGCCAAGCCCGGCGCACTGTCAACTAAAGTGCCGTCCAGATCAAAAGCCAGCCCGCGGATAGAGTTAAATTCAGTCATGAGCCGCCATCGCCAGCTCGCTGCGCATTGCGTCAATCACCGCAGCGTAATCAGATTTACCGAAAATAGCCGAACCGGCAACAAACATGTCTGCACCTGCGGCGGCGATTTCACGAATATTATCGACCTTCACGCCGCCATCGACTTCCAGACGAATGTCATAACCGCTGGCATCGATACGTTGGCGCACTTGACGCAGTTTATTCAAGGTTTCAGGAATAAACGACTGACCGCCGAAGCCTGGGTTTACGGACATCAGCAAAATCACATCCAGTTTATCCATGACATAATCGAGGTAGCTCAAAGGCGTTGCAGGGTTAAATACCAAACCGGCCTTACAGCCGTGGTCTTTAATCAGTTGCAGAGTGCGATCGATGTGTTCGCTGGCTTCAGGATGGAAAGAAATATAGCTGGCGCCCGCTTTGGCAAAATCTGGAACGATGCGATCAACAGGTTTAACCATCAGATGCACGTCAATCGGCGCGGTAATACCATAATCACGCAGCGCCTGGCACACCATGGGACCCATCGTCAGATTGGGAACGTAATGGTTATCCATCACGTCAAAATGAACCACATCAGCGCCCGCAGCAATCACCTTCGCGGTATCTTCACCTAACCGGGCAAAATCTGCCGACAGAATGGACGGGGCAATCAAAAACTTTTTCATCCGCTTCTCCAAACTTTTTATCTGCCCCACAAAGCTCACATAGGCTTCGGGAAGCACGAGGGTTTGTATCCTTACCAGGCGGGAAATCCCACTTAGCTGTACAGCGCCAAAAGCTCGTTCACTTTGCTACGACCAAGAATATTACGGCTGATAGTGCGGCGCGCTTTCACCACATGTAATGACGCCTGATGATACCAATCTCGCGTCAATTCAGTATCGTGATTAGAAATAAGCACTGGAATCCGGTTTTCAGATGAAAGCTGATAAGCCAGACGAGCCAGATTTTTTTGATCTGCAATGCCAAAGTTATTGGTGTGGTACGCCGTAAAGTTCGCCGTTGCAGATAGCGGCGCGTAAGGCGGATCGCAATAAACAACGGAGCCGGAAGCTGCTTTTAGCAAGGTTTCCTGATAGTGCTCGCAGACAAAAACCGCATTTTTAGATTTTTCCGCGAACCAATACAACTCGGCCTCAGGGAAATACGGTTTTTTGTAACGCCCGAAAGGTACGTTGAACTCACCGCTCAAATTATAACGACACAGACCGTTATAACAATGACGATTCAGATAGAGGAACAACAATGCGCGCCGGTAAGGATCTTCACAGGCATTAAACTCATGCCGAATCAGGTAAAACTGATCGGAATTGTTGTACTCATCGGTAAATAAAAGACGAGAGTCACGCACAAAATCATCCGTGCGTAACTTCACTATGTTGTAGAGGTTGATTAGGTCGCTGTTGATATCGGCCAAAATATACGATTCATACTCAGTGTTCAAAAACACTGAACCCGCACCTACGAATGGCTCAATCAAGCAGTCTCCCGCTGGCAGATGGCGTCGAATGTCATCAACCAGCGGATATTTCCCACCAGCCCATTTTAAAAAAGCGCGGTTTTTCTTCATGCCGTCAGTTAGCTACTTAATAATTCAGAGCCGCAGATTGTACTCTGTTTCAGACAGCACATCAGCGCACAAATAAAAATGATTTATTTTTTCAGGTCTTGCTGCACTTGGTGCACAGGTTTGACCCACGGTTTTTTCGCCTGAACGTCGGCTGGCAAACTCGAAATCGCCTTCTTCGCTTCCGCTGAAGTAGCATAATTTCCACTGACCAACACGTACCAAGGCTTACCATCACGTTTAGTTTCGTAAACCTGATAGTGAGTTAATTTTTGCTGTTTCGCATAGGCATTCAGCGTATCGGAACGAGAGGCGCTGCTTAACTGTAAGGTAAAGTGGCTACCTGGCGCGTTCTTCAATGCCCCACCGCTGCTGGCTGGTGCTGCAGTATTTTTGGCCGCTGTACTACCAGTACCCGCTGCTTGGGTATTTTTATGCGCATTAGCCACAGGTTTAGCGGCAGTTTTCTGCGCGGGACGCGTGGTGTTATCACGTACTGCTGGCGTTTTGATCTCTTTTGAAGAAGATACGGTAGCCGGTGCCGTTGGCAACGTCGATGTCACCGCGCCATTCATATTCTGTGAAACCGAATCCACCTGCCCCTGCTGCTGAGACAGTGCATCAGACATGTTTCCCGGTAAATCAACGCGCTGGGTTGGCGCATTACCATTCGCCATTGGCTGTGCTTCAGTAGGGGTGGATGAAACCGGCGGAGCCGTCAACTCTTGCGGCTGGCCACTATTCTGTACGCCGTTGCCGTCATGACCATCGCTGGTGTTGCTCGCCGTACCCGGCTGAGCGCCACTGCCGTTGGTCAGTGAAGAGGAATCAGAAAGAATGATATCTCTGGCCGCAACGTTAGGATTCTGCTGAGAAGCTTCATGCTGCGTTGGCGCTTTTAACGCGGAACCGATAGCAATGATGATCAACAGCAACACCAAAATACCAATACCAATCATCAAATGCTGGCGTGAGAGAGCAATTTTGGGGCCGTTCGAAGTCTTGCGCGAACGCGTAGGACGGCGATCGCTGGTATCAGGCTTCAGATCGTCTTCCGGTTTTAACTCATCCATCTAAACCCTCCAACTCGAGGCAAAAGCCTACCGTTGCATACAGCGACGGTCCGGCAGATTAAGTTGACTGACAACAAAGAGACCAGAACGGACCTTTGCGAAGAATATGATGTTTATAGCATACAACATCATAATACTTATGCCATTTACCCTGCCAGACACTCGGCAATAGAAGCAAGGACTATCTCGTGAGAGATGCCGCCGCGTACCTCTGATTTGCCAATAGCAGTAGGCAGTACCAGCCGGAGTTCACCCGCCAATACTTTTTTATCGCGCATCATGTGCGGCAGATAAGATTCTGGTGCCATCTCCTGCGGGCCGCTGACCGGTAAACCGGCACGAACCAACAGTCGTTTAATTCGTTCAATATCACTGGAAGAGAACTGCCCGATTAATCGGGCGGTTTCCGCAGCCATAACCATACCTGCGGCAACGGCTTCGCCGTGCAACCACACTCCGTAGCCCATTTCGGCTTCGATAGCATGGCCATAAGTATGACCTAAATTGAGTTGCGCACGCAGCCCATTCTCTTCTCGCTCATCGGCAGCAACCACTTCGGCTTTCAGCTCGCAGCAGCGGCGGATGCAGTAACCCAGCGCATCCATATCCAGCGCCAGCAACGCGTCGATGTTGTTTTCCAGCCAGACAAAGAATTCGGAATCAAGAATGATGCCATATTTGATCACTTCGGCCAGGCCAGAAGCAAGCTCACGAGATGGCAGGGTTTTCAGGCAATCGAGATCAACAATGACCGAAGCGGGTTGGTAAAACGCTCCGATCATGTTTTTGCCTAACGGGTGATTAACCGCAGTTTTTCCGCCCACAGATGAATCCACCTGAGAGAGAAGTGTGGTAGGGACTTGAATAAAGCGGACGCCACGCTGATAACAGGCAGCGGCAAAACCGGTCAGGTCGCCTACTACACCACCGCCTAAAGCAATAAGCGTAGTATCACGACCGTGCGGTTTTTCCAGAAGGGCAGAAAATACCTGCTCCAGAACGCTGAGAGATTTATACTGCTCGCCATCAGGCAGAATCACCTGATCAACTCGAATACCGCCTTCCTCCAGCACTGCCCGGATAGAATCCAGATAGAGAGGAGCAAGCGTTTGGTTGGTAACCAGCATTACCTGATCACCCGCCTTCAGCGGTTTAAAAGAGGCCGGATCGTTAAACAATCCTGCGGCTATCGTAATAGGGTAGCTACGCTCCCCTAACGTGACAGTAATCTTCTCCATGTCGCGCTCAGTGACCTTCTTAACGTAACTTAACTGACACCCGAAGGCATAAGTAGAATGCTAAAATCAATTACTTTCCAGCATGTTGATGATCTGGTTAGCAACAACTTTCGCGCTTTGATCGTCAGTGCGGATGGTGACATCTGCAATTTCTTCGTACAGCGGATTACGTTCTTTTGCCAGTGCTTCAAGCACTTCACGTGGAGGCGCATCAACCTGTAACAACGGACGTTTTTTGTCGCGTTGAGTACGAGCCAGTTGCTTCTCGATCGTGGTTTCCAGGTACACCACAACGCCACGGGCTGACAAACGGTTACGGGTTTCCTTAGACTTCACAGAACCCCCACCGGTCGCCAGAACAATGCCCTGTTTTTCCGTTAGTTCATTAATAACTTTTTCTTCGCGATCGCGGAAACCTTCTTCGCCTTCCACGTCGAATACCCAGCCCACGTCAGCTCCGGTACGTCGCTCAATTTCTTGATCGGAGTCGAAGAACTCCATATTGAGTTGCTGAGCTAACTGACGACCAATAGTGCTTTTGCCGGCACCCATAGGCCCAACCAGAAAGATATTGCGTTTCTCTGCCATGTTTTTGGTATTACTAAGACTATTCGTTAATGATAACCCGCCCCGCCAATCACACCAGCGGCGGGACCTAAACTGAAACCTCATAAGCGATAGTGCGAGATCAGACGGAAAATTATCTCAGCACTTCTGGTAGTTTGGCAACCGAATAAATCGTTGTACACGTCGTGGGAGGGAAACCATACGTTTTTATCGGCGTATCAACGTTACTTAAAACCTCGGAGCTCAATTCGGTAACCCTTGTAAGCTAAATACGTCGCAGCGTCAAACTTAGAAGTCCCCAATCACACAAAAAGTTGTAGATCATCATCAAGAATAGACTCTTTTTATCTATTGCCTACCCAAGTGCGCTAAGTGTTAATTAATCGGGGTGTGATGAAAATGACCAACTCCCGCCTGCTCTGCGCGTTGGCATCCTGTTTAAACAAATTGCCCAGCAGAGGGATATTGGACAAAACCGGCACTTTATTTGCACCCTGAGTATTTTTTTGCTGAAAGATACCACCCAGAACAATCGTCTCACCGTCATGAACGGTAATTTGCGTTTTAATTTCCTGTTTATCGATCGCCAGTGCCTCACCTTCACCGCGTTTAATCGCCATTCCGGGCATATTCTGGCTAATTTTTAATTTCAGGGTAATTTTTCCCGCAGCCAAAATTCTCGGCGTGACCTCCATTCCCAATACGGCTTCCTTAAATTCAATAGTGGTTCCCCCGTTTTTGCCATTGGTGACATGATAAGGAATATCGGTACCTTGTTTGATGCTGGCGGTTTGCTGGTGAGAAGTCATCAGCCGCGGGCTGGCAATGATTTCCACCTGATTTTCTTGCTCCAAAGCGCTTAGCTCCAAATCCAACAGGCGGCCACTAATACGCGCCACGTGAAACCCGGCGGTCAACGCGCTGTTTTGAATAGGTAAACCGACGTTAAAATTATTTATTTTGAGTGGGGCACTTTGCCCTTCACTGGCAGGTAGCCCCCAGCGAACACCCAGTTCATGCAGGCTTTCACTGCCGATGGTGACGATATGGGCAGCAAGTTGCACCTGCTGTAGTGGCGAATCCAATTCTGCCAGCCAAGATTTCATAACTTCTATCGATTCTGCGGTATCACGAATCAGCAATCTATTGGTACGTTTATCCGCCATTACCCGCCCCTTATCGGACAGTAATCCGCCCTGCCCGTTGTTCAGGCTGGCGGCAACATCTTCTACGTTGGCATGCTGCAAAATATGCGAATAATTGCTGAGTAAATCAGGTTGCACTGCTTTTCTGGCCTTAGCCGCAGCTTCATCAACCATTAACCTTTCTGAAGCTTCCTGTCTGGTCATCACCAACAGGACATTCCCTTCCTGTTCGGCAACCAGATTACCCATGCGCATGACGGTTTTTAACGCCTGCGACCATGGAACGTTTTCCAAACGTAAACTCAGGCTACCGCCGACGCTGGCGGACGTCACCAGATTCATATATTGATAATCGGCTAAGGCTTGCAATATGACGGATACCGGGGTCTGTTGAAATGTCAGAGACACCGAGGGTTCACGAGCTTCACTGCGTGTTAATAAGCAGAGGATAAATAGCAGAGATAGCCCCGCCCAACGCAAAAATGTTATTAAATACAACGTGGTTAAATACAATATTGGTAAACACATAGGCAAACATCCTTTTAATACCGTTGTTTCATCCTTTATTACCCGGTTCCATTAGAAACCAGGATACCGGCGGTGACATCATCTTGCAGGAACCGTCCATTCCGCTGTAACTCATATTGATTTGCCGCAGCCCTATGTGCGTTACGCGCCAGTGACTCTGAATAAATTCGCCTTCAGCCAAACGACGCCATTCGCCATCCGACTTTTCCAACCAGACACGATATTCACCCGGTGCGCCGACTATCCCTCGCAGCGACCATTGGCTCATAGCAGCATCAGCACGCTCTCGGCAGGAAAGCGTGATGACCGGTTGGAACGGATTACGGAGTGGAACAAACTCAGAAGTGGCTCGACTGACCGCCATCATCGATGCCATTACCATCACCGACGCTATTAATAGTAAGTTTTTCTGACCGTTCCTTGTCATTCTCATCCTCCTCGTACTGCCCTCTTAACCTCAGTCTGAGGTTTAATCCCGACGCTTCCGCAGTAATATGTAAATGCTCTATCAAAAAGGGGGGATAAAGAGCGTTGAGGCTCCCCAGCAAGTGAATGGCTCCAGAGTAATCCATACTGAGAAGCCCCTCCCATTGCGATACTCCTACCTTATTTTTGTTTTTTACCTCTAACTGTTGCCATCGTAATACCTGGCCACCGGTTGCAACCACCCACTCCCCAATATGGCTGATTAAAGATTTAGTCGGGTTTTCAGCCGTTTTTAGTTGCTGATACAAATGCCACGCTTCGCGCTGCTGTCCAAGCTGATCCAGCGTGGGCATCTGGGCGATATCCTGTTGCCGCTGCGCCAGAGAAATTCGTTGCGTTTCAATGTGTTCCCTTTCGTTGACTCTGAGCAACAGCTCCGGTCTGATGAGCACGGCGTAGCACGTAAAACCGATAAATAAGGTTGTAATGATTAGCCAGAGATAAAGCACCCCGCCCGATTGACTCATCCAGCGTAGATAATAATTATTCATCGACCAGACTCCCCGAAATCCAGCGAACCTTGATCGCAAAACCCCCATTGTTTTCTCGCTGCTGTATATCGTGAACCTGCGCGTTATCCCAATGGTTTGCGGTTTTCTCCTTTGTCTCCGTTAATTTTTCATATAGCTGACCAATTGCTGGATAGTCACGACAGATGGCATCAAAATCCGTCGTTTTTTGGTCATGTACTAATTGTGTGATCCAACAATCTGTCGGCATGGATTGAGACAGAGTATTCAACAACACAAGATAATGCTGAGTTCGGCGGGAGATTTGCCTATCGCGATGGTGATGTTCTTTGAGTTTTTGCAACTCAGTCACCCGTTTTTGAATTCGTTGATGCAACGAGTCCAGCGCTGATTGACGATGGGATAATTTGCCGATCTCCGCCCCACGCTCAACCCTTTCATAACGCAACAAAAAAGTAATACATGCCAATATCAAGGCTGTCATCGCTAAATGTCCTATCAGCAAATTTCGCCATAAACGATAGCGTGCCTGTTGTCGGCTAACGCGCCAGGGCAAAAAGTTAACTTGATACATCGGTGTCCTCCGGGCGAATAGCCAACCCTCCCGCTAAAGCAAAAGCTCCGGGCAAAATAGGAAGTGGCGGCTGTTGCTGTCTAAAAGCAATAAAAGGAGACCAGGGAAGCGTATTCTCAGGGATAGGTTCATCGCCAATACTGCTGTAATAAACACCGAAAGCTGGCTCACCGGTTGGCGGGTTCAACCGATGTAATTCCGTCAAAATAGCCTTGGTATCGCTTCCCTCCTGCGCCGTAATCAAACCATAGCGAAAAGGCATATCCGCAGAGGTAGTCCATAGCCATTCCCGCTCAATACGGTGAAGTAGTAGATGTCGAGGCGGTAATTTGGCGGCTACGGCCATATAACGAAGCGCGCAGGGTGAAATATCAATCGCATCAGGCATGAAGTTTGCCTGCTGCAGGCAATCCTGCCAGCGAGAAATATCCTGCTGGCGAGCCGCAGTGATTAACAGCTGCCGTTCATCGGCGCTATTTGTGCGGTAATCCAACGCCAGAGTTTGGCCACTCAAAGGAAACTGCCGAGCGGCGGCGTTATAAATAAACTGGCTGCGCTCAGGTTCTCTCAGCCGTTTATCCGGGCGAGGAAAGCTTTGCTGTAATATGCGCTGAACCGGCAAGGCAATACGTAAAGAAATATGTCTTGGTAATTGCCGGCGTAAATGCGAAAGCAACTCGCTCAACGCCTCTAAATGTTGTAAATTCCCATTCAGTAAAACGCCGTCCGGTAATGGCTGTTGCCACCAATGGCGCAGTTGCCAGCCATATCGTCGCCTCAATACCGCTAACGCCCGGACGCAGTTCATTTGAATATCCAGCCCAACCTGCCATATTTTCTGTGCGCACATCTTCATCGACCTCCATATCGAGAGAGCATAAAAGAACGTATCCACGGTGCATGGCTTGCCTTTATACTACGGCGCGGTTGTTTATAAACTGCCCAAATGACATTGAATGGGAAATCTCAGGTGAAGTTCGTAAAGTATTTTTTGATCCTTACGGTGTGTTGCATTTTACTGGGAGCAGCCTCGATATTTGGCCTGTACAAATATATTGAGCCTCAGCTACCCGACGTTGCCACGCTGAAAGACGTCCGGTTACAAACACCTATGCTGGTGTATAGCGCCGATGGCGAATTGATCGCCCAATTTGGTGAGAAACGCCGAATTCCGCTGTCTTTAAAGCAAATTCCGCCTGAAATGGTGCACGCCTTTATTGCGACGGAAGATAGCCGTTTCTATGAGCACCACGGCGTTGATCCGGTCGGTATATTGCGTGCCGCATCCATCGCTTTAGTTTCTGGCCGCGCCTCTCAGGGAGCCAGTACCATCACCCAGCAGCTGGCGAGAAACTTCTTCCTTAGCCCGGAACGGACTTTGATGCGTAAAATCAAAGAGGCCTTTCTGGCAGTGCGTATTGAGCAGTTACTGACTAAGGATGAAATTCTTGAACTGTATCTGAACAAAATTTATCTTGGTTACCGCGCCTATGGCGTTGGTGCTGCGGCGCAGGTATATTTTGGCAAAGAAATTAATCAGTTAACTCTGAGCGAAATTGCCATGATCGCCGGTTTGCCGAAGGCGCCGTCGACCTTTAACCCGCTTTATTCGCACGATCGTGCCGTATCGCGTCGTAATGTTGTGTTATCCCGAATGCTGGATGAAAAATACATTACTCAGGCGCAATACGATCAGGCACGCAGTGAACCTCTAGTCGCTCATTATCATGCGCCAGAAATCGCCTTCTCAGCGCCTTATCTGGCTGAAATGGTGCGTCAGGAAATGATCAAACGTTATGGCGAGAATGCCTATACCGATGGTTATCAGGTTTACACCACTATCACCAAAAAACTCCAGTTAGCCGCTGTGGATTCTCTACGAGCCAACGTTTTGGCCTATGACATGCGCCACGGTTATCGCGGCCCGTCAAACGTACTGTGGAAAGTGGGTGAAGCCGCCTGGACGCAGCAACAGATTGTCGATTCTTTAAAAACTCTGCCGGTTTACGGCCCGCTGCGCCCTGCGGTTGTGACTCAGACGACGGCTGAACAGGCGACAGCTATATTAGCCGACGGCAGCAGCGTCACGTTGCCAATGGCCGGGATGCGTTGGGCGCGGGCGTTTAAATCCGATACGGCTCAAGGCCCTACGCCGAAACGCGTGACTGATGTAGTACAAGCTGGACAACAAATCTGGGTGCGTCAGGTCGGCGATATCTGGTGGCTGGCGCAGGTGCCGGACGTGAACTCCGCATTGGTTTCAATCGACCCCAATAACGGTGCAATTAAAGCGTTGGTTGGCGGTTTTGACTTTAACCAAAGCAAGTTTAACCGTGCAACTCAGGCATTGCGTCAGGTTGGTTCGAATATCAAACCTTTCCTGTATACCGCTGCGATGGATAAAGGCTTAACGCTGGCGACCATTCTCAACGATTTGCCGATTACTCGTTGGGATGCCGGTGCAGGCACTGACTGGCGGCCGAAAAACTCCCCGCCGAGCTACGATGGTCCAATCCGCTTACGTCAAGGCTTAGGTCAATCGAAAAACGTCGTTATGGTGCGAGCCATGCGCGCCATGGGCGTCGATTATGCTGCGGAATATCTGCAACGCTTCGGTTTCCCTGCGCAGAATATCGTACATTCCGAGTCGCTCGCGCTGGGTTCCGCGTCCTTTACTCCATTGCAGGTCGCGCGCGGTTACGCGGTGATGGCAAACGGTGGTTATTTGGTTGACCCTTACTTCATCACTAAAATCACCGATGAAGCCAATAATGTCCTGTTCGAAGCCAAACCGAAGATTGTGTGCAATGATTGCAATTTGCCTGTTATTTACGGCGATACGCAGCGTTCTGTGGTGCTTTCTGACGACAACGTAGAGAACGTGGCAACCTCGCAGAATAATACCGCAAGCACCGTTCCGATGCCGGAGCTAGAGCAGGTTTCGCCGTCTCAGGTTAAACAAGATAGCGATCAGCAGTATGCACCGCACGTTATCAGCACTCCGCTGGCGTTCCTGATTAAAGATGCGATGAATACCAACATCTTCGGCGAGCCAGGTTGGATGGGAACCGGCTGGCGCGCGGGCCGCGATCTGAAACGACACGATATTGGCGGTAAAACTGGTACTACCAACAGCTCGAAAGATGCCTGGTTCTCTGGTTATGGCCCGGATACCGTAACGTCAGTGTGGATCGGCTTTGATGACCATCGACGTAACCTCGGCCGCAGTACCGCTTCTGGCGCTATTCCAGACCAGATCGCCGGCGGTGAAGGTGGAGCGAAAACCGCTCAGCCTGCGTGGAATGATTTCATGAAAGTCGCTCTGGAAGGTATCCCTGAACAGAAAACAACGCCGCCTCCGGGCGTGGTTACCGTGGTGATCGATAAACGTACCGGCAAGCTGTCTGACGGCGGTTCGGGTAGCCGACCTGAGTACTTTATCGAAGGAACGCAGCCGACGGAACACGCGGTTCAGGAAGTGGGTACGACGCTCATGGACAACGGCCAGAGTCAGGAATTGTTCTAGTTGGGAGCCGCGCTAGCCGGAAACAGTTTTAACGGTATTCGCGAATAAAAAACCGGCCAGTCTTCAGGATTGGCCGGTTTTTTTTATCATTCCAAAAGAGAAAGTTAACGTGAGAGAGTCGAATTAAAGAAGGCCTGAGCGAGGAATAACGCGCTCACATTACGCGCCTCATTAAAATCAGGATCTTTCAGCAACGCCATCATATTCGCAATCGGCCAGCGCACCTGCGGCAAAGGTTCTGGCTCATCCCCTTCCAGACTTTGCGGGTACAAATCTCGTGCGACGACAATATTCATTTTGCTGGAAAAGTAAGATGGGGCCATCGTCAGCTTGGTCAGATAATCAAAACGCTTGGCACCAAAGCCAACTTCTTCCATCAATTCACGGTTCGCCGCATCCAGAACTTCTTCTCCCGGATCGATTAACCCTTTAGGGAACCCCAGCTCATAGGATTCAATTCCCACGGCATATTCGCGAATCAGCAACAGATCTTCGCCGATAATCGGCACGATCATAACCGCTTCGCGATTGGAGGGGCGCATTCGTTCGTAAAGACGACGGACGCCGTTACTAAACTCAAGATCGACCGCCTCTACGTTAAATAAGCGGGAGCGGGCAACCGTTTCGACATTAAGAATTTTAGGTTTTTGCAGGTGTTTCATGATAGCCCCGAATGAATAATTCACCTCTAATATGACGTTTTATTAGGGCGTACCAGCCTGCCAAAATGTGCTTCAGGCCAATCTTTTCCTGTCCAGAATAATGCTAACGTCTTGGGTGCAGGGATAGTTTTAAAACTTGATCACATTGTGCGTTAATGAGAACCTTTATCGCAACGCCGTTAGATATAATTTACCCGTTTTTAACATGACAATCGGTTTAGTCAAAATTTAGTCGGTTAGAAACTGGCCTATTTAGGCAGCAAGAACGTTAAAGTATGAAGATGAAAATAGGAATATGCTGATATTACCCGCGTATTACCCCTGTTATCTTTGTCGCCTAACAGGCAGTTGAAGAGCCCCTACACCAGATCATATCGCTGAGCAGAATGCCGCTATACCCGCTCACGAAATAACTCTTCCGTATGCCTCGACACGATTTTTATGCATAATATGCATTCTTTCATAGAGTTAACGAGGTTTGGTAGCACTCGGATGGGGATGGGATGAGCACAATAGTGTTGATATTGGCCTTACTCTTGACCAGCCTTGTCGCTGTTGCATTGCTATGGTGGTTCAAATATCACCAAATCTCTGCCGTTCCCGTGGCGCTCCCGTTTGTCAAACCCACGCATCGTACCCTTACGCCTGAAGAACGCGTCGCCGTCGAGAATTACCTGCTTAATCAATCCGAAAATGGCACCTTTAAAAAGCTGCCGGGTCTGGATTCACATCTGGATCAAGGGCATTCGTCCTCGTCTAACGAGCTGGCGTTGATCCCGGAAAGCGATAATGTCTATGCCGTCACCCGCGCTATTACCCGCTACGGCGTGGCTAGCGATGAACCGAATAAATGGCGTTACTACCTTGATGCCACCGAAGTGCATTTACCCCCGTTCTGGGAACAATTCATCGCGCAGGATAATTACGTCGAAGTCATTCAGACAAAAACTATCCCATTGGTGATCTCTTTAAATGGTCACTCCCTTAAAGATCACACGTTGGAAGCCCCAACGCCGCGAGTCGCCCAGTCTGCGCCACAAAATGCGTCTATCCGTAAAGAAGACAGCGAACACGTCGCCTTGGTCAATATTCGCAAGGAAACGCCGGAAGAACATGCGATTTACGGGCCTACCGGCCTGAGAGAAGCGGCGACTATCTGTTTGGCTTTGCTGCTTCTATTCCTCAGCCTTATTAGTCCTGGGGTAGTATTGCCATGGCTGATTCTTGTCTCTATCGCCCTGCTTTCCTGGGCCTGCTGGAAGTTATTCCGACCACTTTCAGAATCGGATTTAAAGGAAGTTCATTGCCTGAGTGGCACGCCAAAGCGTTGGGGATTATTTGGCGAGTCCAATCAAGGGCAGATGAATAACATCTCTTTGGGCATTATCGACTTGATTTATCCGCCTCACTGGCAGGCTTATTTCGCCCACGATCTGGGTAAGAAAACCAACGTTGATATTTATCTAAATCGGCAGGTCGTCCGTCAGGGACGCTATTTATCCCTGCATGATGAAATGAAAAATTTTCCATTGCAGCGCTGGGGCAAAAACCTGACGTTAATGCTCGGTTCATTAGCGATTCTGATATTGCTGGTCGTTTATGTTCCGCTCGGTCTGCCGCTAAAACTCAGCATGGCGTGGATTCAGGGTGCACAAAGCCAGCAGGTCACTAGTGTACAAGCTTTGGAAAAGATGCCGCTTCGCATTGGCGATATGCTGAAAGCTCAGGGAACGGGTATGTGCTATGTGCCGCCTAACGCTCTCGGCCCGCATAATTTTGCTTTTACGCCTTTCGATTGCTCTAGCATTTACTGGAATACCGCATCTCCGCTACCACAGCCTGAGTCGGAAACTATTGAAAAAGCCGCTGCACTGCTGGCGACGGTCAATCAGCAATTGCACCCGCAGGACAGCAGCGATCCTAACGTTAACCCACAGTTAGCGACAGCGATTGAAAAGTCCGGGATGATTCTGCTGAATAACTTTTCCGATATTGTACTGAAAACCAAAGAGTTATGCAGAAGCGAAGCCGATTGCGTACGTCTGAAAAACGCCTTGGTCAATTTAGGCAACGCCAAGAACTGGGCGGCGCTCACCAAAAAAGCACAGTCTGGCGCGCTCAAAGGTATGAACGTGTTATTACGTCCGGTCAGCGCCGATGCGTTGGAAAGTTTGGTGAATACCGCTACCTCTTCCTTCGTTTACCGCGAAACTCATCTGGCTACCGAGGCATTAAATAGCCCGCCGCCGGGCGGTTTCCTGATCAGCAGCGATGAAGGCAAACAGCTGGTCAACCATCCTATTCCTGCCGTTCCGCTGTTTGATTACAGTGCGTTAGAGCAGTGGCGAGAACTTCAGCGGCTCTCTGGTTTGCTGCTGAATACCCCGTTTAAAGCTGAAGGAGTCATCACCAGCATTACCGTTGATGCCAACGGTACGCGTCATGTTACTTTGCATAGCGAACCGGACGTTATCACGCTCAGCCGCTATTTAGGCACCAGCCTGTTGTTATTCGCCTTGATTATTTGCCTGTCCGTCAACGGCTACCTGGTCATTAAGCGTATGCGCCAAAATCGCACCCGCATGGAAGATATTCAACGCTATTATGATAGCTGCTTTAGCACTCACCTTACCGCTACGCCTTATCTTCGCTAAGCGCCAGAATCCGCCTACGCAGCATCAGCCACGCGCAGACCTTGTCATTTTGGTATGCTAGGCTAAATATTATCTGCTAAATCGTCCGTCGCTGTTCCCCCTCAAACAGCCAGAATGCCTGCTTATTTTATTGGAGTGACCATGCCACTGAATGTTAACTGGCAAGATATCGATACCGTATTATTGGATATGGACGGTACTTTGCTGGATCTGGAGTTCGACAGCTATTTCTGGCTAAAACTGGTGCCTGAAGCTCTAAGCCAGCAGCGGAATATCCCTTTGGAGCAGGCCAAGGCAATTATTAACGATGAATACCACGCGGTGCAGCACACCATGAGCTGGTATTGCTTCGATTACTGGTGCCAACGACTAGATCTAGATATTTATGCCATGACGACGCAGGTCGGGTCGCGCGCCAGTTTGCGTCAGGATACACTGCCGTTTTTGCAGGAATTACGCGACTCCGGGCGGAAAACCATTTTACTGACCAATGCTCATCCCCATAGCCTGAATATTAAAGTTCAGCATACCGGTCTCGATCAGCACCTTGATTTGTTACTTTCCACCCATATATTTGGTTATCCGAAAGAAGATCAGCGTTTGTGGCAGGCCGTGGCTCAACATATCGATTTTGACCCCGCCAGAACCTTATTTGTGGATGACAGCGAAGCCATTTTGGACGCGGCAAAAACCTTTGGTATCCGTTACTGTTTGGGCGTTGAAAACCCTGATTCAAGCTGCGCGGGCAAAGTGTTTCAAAGCCATCCCGCCATCAGCGACTATCGCCAACTGTTGCCAGCCATTCGGCACCACAGCGCGGCTTAGCAGACAGGAGATTCTGTGAAAGAAAAATCCGCTCCCGATGACGCCGTTCGTCTGGATAAATGGCTATGGGCTGCGCGTTTTTACAAAACCCGCGCAATGGCCAGAGAGATGATTGATGGCGGTAAAGTTCATTACAACGGCCAGCGGGGGAAACCCAGTAAACTGGTTGAATTGAATGCGGAAATTCGGTTGCGACAAGGGAATGACGAGCGCACGGTTCGAATTCTGTCCATACACAGCCAGCGGCGCGGTGCGGCGGAAGCGCAGGCAATGTATGAAGAAACGGAAACCAGTATCGCCAACCGGGAGAAAGTAGCTCAGGCACGTAAACTCAATGCTCTGACCATGCCCCATCCGGATCGACGGCCGGATAAAAAAGAGCGTCGCAATCTGATCAAATTTAAATACGGCGAGTCGGAATAACCGGCTGCTTTTAAGAGAGAAAACTATGTCTAATCACGACCAATTACACCGCTATCTATTCAACCATCATGCGGTACGCGGCGAGCTGGTAACCGTTAATGAAACTTATCAACAGATTATCGCGAACCATGATTACCCCGCGCCGGTTAAAAAGCTGCTGGGTGAACTGTTGGTCGCTACCAGCCTGTTGACCGCTACTCTGAAATTTGACGGCGATATCACCGTACAGCTGCAGGGCGATGGCCCGTTGACTCTGGCCGTAATCAACGGCAATAACCAGCAGGAACTAAGAGGCGTGGCTCGCACCAACGGCGAAATTGCCGAAGACAGCTCGCTGAAGCAAATGATTGGTAATGGTTATATGGTGATAACCATTACACCAGCTAAAGGTGAACGTTATCAGGGTGTTGTTGGCTTGGAAGGCGACACTCTGGCCGAATGTCTGGAAAGCTATTTCATGCAGTCCGAACAGCTACCGACCCGCCTGTTTATCCGTACCGGTGAAGTCGAAGGTAAAGCGGCGGCAGCGGGTATGCTGTTGCAGGTTCTGCCTGCCGAAGAGCGAAATGAAGACGAATTCGACCATTTGGCGCAGCTGACAACCACTATCAAGGCGGAAGAACTGTTCACCCTGCCAGCCAATGAAGTGCTGTATCGCCTGTATCATCAGGAAGAAGTGACTATTTATGATCCGCAGAATGTCAGCTTCCGTTGCACCTGTTCCCGTGAACGATGCATGGACGCTTTAGTGACTCTGCCTGTTGAAGAAGTGCAGGAAATGCTTGAGCAGGATGGTCAAATTGATATGCACTGCGAATATTGTGGCACTCACCATATTTTTGACGCTGTAGATATCGCCAATTTGCTCAGCGGAAACAGCCCGTCTGACGATCAAATCCATTAATTATTCTGTTCTTTCCGGGCACATTTACTGTGCCCGGTGATTCCTGCCGTTTCACGCTTGCTATAATTCGTGTGCTATCTCTCATAACCTAGCTAAAAATAGGTCATTTATTAAAATCTTTGATAGCAATCGCTGTTAATCGAGGCTGAGGATTTACAATCGGTGGCATAAAAATAAGACGACCCTAGGAGTTAGACATGAGTGTTAAAGGAATCACCCCGCAAGAGCTCGCCGATTATGGCATCCATAGTGTAAGCGAGATTGTTTACAACCCTAGTTATGAGCTTTTATTTCAGGAAGAAACCAAGCCTGATCTGCAAGGCTATGAGCGCGGGACTGTCACCAATTTAGGCGCTGTCGCCGTTGATACCGGCATTTTTACCGGCCGCTCCCCGAAAGATAAATACATCGTTCGCGACGCCATCACTCAAGATACCGTGTGGTGGGCCGATCAGGGCAAAGGCAAGAATGATAATAAACCGCTGAGTCAGGAAACCTGGACCCAGTTGAAAGGGCTGGTTACCGAACAATTATCTGGTAAGCGTCTGTTTGTGGTTGATACTTTCTGCGGTGCGAACGCTGATACTCGTCTGAAGGTTCGTTTTATTACCGAGGTTGCGTGGCAGGCACACTTCGTGAAAAACATGTTTATCCGCCCTACTGATGAAGAACTGGCCAATTTTGAGCCTGATTTTATCGTGATGAACGGCGCTAAATGCACGAACCCGAACTGGAAAGAGCAGGGTCTTAACTCCGAAAACTTTGTGGCATTCAACCTGACCGAACGCATGCAGCTGATTGGCGGCACCTGGTACGGCGGCGAGATGAAGAAAGGTATGTTCTCAATGATGAACTACCTGCTACCGCTGAAAGGCATTGCTTCCATGCACTGTTCTGCCAACGTGGGCGAGAAAGGCGATGTAGCGATCTTCTTCGGCCTGTCTGGTACCGGCAAAACCACCCTGTCTACCGATCCTAAGCGTAAACTCATCGGTGATGATGAACACGGCTGGGATGATGACGGCGTGTTTAACTTTGAAGGCGGCTGCTACGCCAAAACCATCAAACTTTCCGAAGAAGCCGAGCCAGATATTTATCACGCTATTAAGCGAGACGCTCTGCTGGAAAACGTCATGGTACTGGCCGATGGTACCGTTGATTTTAACGATGGATCGAAAACGGAAAATACACGAGTTTCCTATCCGATTTACCATATCGAAAACATCGTTAAGCCAGTATCCAAAGCTGGCCACGCAACCAAGGTCATTTTCCTGACCGCCGATGCGTTTGGTGTTTTACCACCGGTATCTCGTTTAACCGCTGATCAAACTCAGTATCACTTCCTGTCTGGCTTTACCGCCAAGCTGGCCGGTACCGAACGCGGCGTAACCGAACCAACGCCAACCTTCTCTGCCTGCTTCGGCGCGGCTTTCCTGTCGCTGCATCCAACTCAGTATGCCGAAGTACTGGTAAAACGCATGCAGGCGGCGGGCGCTCAGGCCTATCTGGTTAACACCGGCTGGAATGGCACAGGTAAACGTATTTCGATTAAAGATACGCGTGGGATTATTGATGCCATCCTGAATGGCGATATTGATAAGGCTGAGACATTCACCTTACCAATATTTAATCTGACGGTACCGACGGCGTTGCCGGGCGTGAATCCAGAGATTCTGGACCCGCGTCAAACCTACAGCAGTCTTGAGCAGTGGCAGGAAAAAGCGGAAGATCTGGCAAAACGCTTCGTCACCAACTTCGATAAGTATACCGATACCCCTGCTGGCGCAGCTTTAGTCAGCGCCGGGCCGAAAATCTAATCTGTTTTACTTATGCAAAAGGGCACGATATTCGTGCCCTTTTTTGATCTTGCTGATTCTTACTGATATTAGTCGCTCACACCGTCAACCGTGTTTGCCCGGTGCCACCGATTTCACGTCTAAGGGCAATGGCAGGTAAGCGCGAATGCACAGCCCGCCCTTCTCACTGGTGCCGATATCCAGCATACCTGAGTGAGCATCAAGAATACGCTGTACGATTGCCAGTCCCAGACCGGTGCCGCTGGTGCTACGAGCGCTATCGCCGCGAACGAATGGCTGGAACAGATGCTTCAATTCTTCCGGTTTGATACCCGGCCCATCATCTTCCACTTGGAACCAGGCGCGCTGTAACTCAGTGCCGCTGCTTACTTTTATCCAGCCATTACCATAACGAGCTGCGTTAACCACCATGTTCGCCAACGCACGTTTAATCGATAACGGATGCATTTCGACCTTCACTTCGCCGTCGCATAAATCTGTTTCAATTTCCCGCTCATATCCGCTTTCTGCTGCAATGACTTCGCCCAAAATGGCGTTCAGATCGCAGGTTTCCGTCGGCATTTCCTCCCCGGTGCGCAGGTAATCAATAAACTGTTCGATGATGGCATTACATTCTTCAATATCTTTATTAATGGATTCAGAGAGATAACCATCCTCTTCTGCCATCATTTCCGTCGCTAGGCGAATACGGGTCAGCGGTGTACGTAAATCATGGCTGACGCCCGCCATCAGAAGCGTGCGGTCATCTGCCAGCAGCTTTACTCCGGAGGCCATTTGGTTAAATGCCCGGGTTACCGAGCGCACCTCAGACGCGCCATATTCCCGCAGCGGCGGCGGAATATTGCCTTTCCCCACCTGTAGCGCCGCGTGCTCCAGCTCCACCAAGGGCCGATTCTGAATGCGGATAAACAGCCAGGCTCCGCCTACCGCCAGCAGCATAATCGCTAGCGTATAACGGAACAGCGGCGAGAAATCACCCTGATGAATTTCAGTCAGAGGAACCCGCACCCAGATGTCTGGCGATAGCCAGGTTTTCAGCCAGACGACCGGCGAGTTTTTATTAACCTCAACCCGCACATCCGTTGGCCCTCCAAGCTGCTGGGCCATTTGATCGCTGAGAAACTTGTAATGCTGAGCCCAACGCAGGCCACTCTCCTCCGCCGCAGCATTGGTATACAAAGAAATTCCCAACTCACGGTAGATTTCACGCCGAAAAGCGGGCGGGACCTCCAGTAGCGTGCCGTCTTCCAGTTGCAGCCGGTCGGTCATCAGCATACGAACTTCGTAAGCCAGAACCTTATTGAACTGCTGCAAACTAGGCAAAATGGCAAAGTTTAGTACCACTAAATAAGTTGTGACCAAACTGACGAACAGCAAGGTCACAATCAATAACAGGGTACGGGCAAACGAGCTACGCGGAGAAAAGCGCCATCGCCTCATGCTTTACTGCCGTCCGGTACGAATACGTAGCCCAAGCCCCAAACGGTTTGGATATAACGCGGATGAGCAGGATCTTCTTCCACCATACGGCGTAGACGGGAGATTTGAACATCGATGGAACGTTCCATGGCGCTGTACTCACGGCCGCGAGCCAGATTCATCAATTTATCGCGGGATAACGGCTCACGCGGATGGCTCACCAATGCCTTCAGCACGGCAAACTCGCCGCTGGTCAATGGCATAGGTTCATCTTCGCGAAACATTTCGCGGGTCCCCAAATTCAGTTTGAATTTGCCGAAGGAGATAATCGCCTCTTCCTGAGAAGGTGCACCCGGTAGTTCATTGGCCTGACGGCGCAACACCGCACGAATACGCGCCAACAGCTCACGCGGGTTAAACGGCTTAGGAATATAGTCATCTGCACCGATTTCCAGACCAACAATACGGTCAACTTCTTCGCCTTTCGCGGTCACCATAATGATTGGCATTGGATTGCTCTGGCTACGCAGGCGGCGGCAAATAGATAGCCCATCTTCGCCCGGCAACATCAGGTCCAGAACCATCAGGTGGAATGATTCACGGGTTAGCAAGCGGTCCATCTGTTCAGCATTGGCTACGCTGCGGACTTGAAAACCTTGCTCAGTCAAATAGCGTTCCAAAAGCGCACGCAGGCGCATGTCATCATCGACGACCAGAATCTTGTGATTCTCTTGCATTTTAGTACTCCCAAAGGCTGTATTGCCCGACCTGAATATTGTTAGAAAAACTCACGCTAACAGACAGCTATTTATGGTATATATTCTAGTCGAAATTGTTACAAAGCTTATTGTTCTACCTAATAATCAACACTTTTCGTCAAATGGCCGGTACCGAATCTCTAATATCCAGTAGGTTGCCTCGCCGTTGGGTGTCTGAACCGTGATTTCATCATCTACCTGTTTACCAATCAAGGCTCGCGCCACCGGCGAGTCAATTGAGATCCATTTTTTGGCCGGATCGAATTCATCTGGGCCAACCAATCGAAAAAACCGCTCTTCTCCCAGTTCATTTTCCACCCTAACCCAAGCGCCAAAATAAACTTTTCCTTCCTGACGCGGATCGGGATCGACGATTTTCAACACATCCAGACGTTTGGATAAAAAACGCACCCGACGATCGATTTCCCGCAGGCGTTTTTTCCCATAAATATATTCGGCATTTTCAGAACGGTCGCCCATTGCGGCTGCTTCTGAAACTGCCTGCGTCACCCTTGGCCGTTCTTCTCGCCATAGATATTTTAGTTCGAGGTCCAGAGCCTGCCAGCCTTCGCGGGTGATGTAATTACTTTTCGACATTCTCTTATCCACTCAACACGGGTTGGGTATTCAGTCATCCAATATAACGTAACTTATCATCAATACGTTGTCTTCCCTCAGATTACGCCAGGTTGTTTACTCGAGCCATGCCTCAAACTTTACCTATCTCGACGGTCATAACTTCACATTAAGACAGACTGTGTTGACTTTTTATACGGCGAGTTATAAAGATTAATACGCGCAGAAAAGCGCTCAAGTAACATTGATTAACATGATGTTATATATGGATTTATTTAAAATCACGGAGGATTTTAAAATGGAAATTATTATTCTTGAAACCAAGCTACCAGAGCAGAATAAACCTCGACCAGCAGCCGAACAATAACGGTCAAGACCTCCCTAAAATATTAGGGAGGTTAGCTCATACTGACGTTTATAAAACAATTTATGATCTGGAGAGCGAATCATGGAAGGTATCAACAAGCCTTTATTACTGCCCAATACGGTAGTTTTAGACAAGACGGCCTCGCGAGCGGGAGTGACGCTAACTATCGCAGACCTCAATCAATGGGATAACTTCAAACGCCTGCTTGAATGCTGTGACGGCACGCAAACCCCACAACAAATCGCTACACACCTATCACTCGACATCACCACCGTTAATCATACTTTGGCATCTCTGGAGTCCGCAGGCTTCATCTGGTGTCTGCCAGCGTATCAGGCGATTCCTACGCCACTTTTTTTGACGGAATTCAACCGCTGGCTGCCCATTTGGGTGCATAAGATGTATGACCAACAGATATGGCAAGATTTGTATGATGGTAAAGAATCGCCGTCGGTGCTTATCGGCTGGGCGCAGGAAAATATGCATTACACTCGCAGCGTTATGTCGCATATGCCTCGGGCTATTCACTATGCCGATGACCAAATCGGGCATGGCATCCAATTTCGTCATCTCAGCGAAGAGTGGGATCATTACCGGTTATTTATGGCCGCTTGCCACGATGTGGGTATCGATCAGGCTCAGTTGGATCAAAGCCCGCCCCTAGCCAGTACCACCAGCATTACGCGTTTTATGGCCAATGTGGCTCAAATGGGAACGCTGGTGTACAACGCCTGCGAAGCCTTGCTGGAAGCCACCACCCAAAACGGGCAATCGGTGATCGATTTCTATCAAACGGCCGGCGAGCGGCTAGAACTCCCTCAGGCATTCACCGATAAGCTGATTCATCATTTGATGGCAGATCAGAAGTTTGAACATATCGATATCTTCGAACACCTACTGGAAGGTCATTCGACATTACCGGCACAGAAAGTTACTCAGATTTTCACTAGCTGTCATCGGCTCGCCAATTGGTTTGAGATATGGCATGACGATATTTATCGGCATTATCACTCATTGCCGCTTTCTGGCGCTCAGTGTGTTTCTACATCATCCGACCAGCTTTCTGGTACCCACTACGCAAGTTCAACCATATAGGAAAGGGTTAACTTTATGGATAATACCGCGACAGCCCCAGCACTACCCCTTCTGACTCCTAAGGACTTATCCTTTCCCGCTGACGCTTGGAACATGATTCAGCCCGAAGAGATGAATGAACAGTTTATCGCCGTGACGACTTCGCTGCGTGGCTGGCTGAAAGGCGGCGCAATGAGCGAATACTATGGATTAACGCCTCACTGCTGCAAACTCGCCGTTGAAATGTGCCACCTGCTGTATGGATTAGATAAAGCGCTGGTACGATGCGCTGCGGAAACCGAAGATAAGCAGCTTCAGGAGCTTTTTATTCTGCATGCTTTCCACGCTCATCGAATGAAAAAAACCTGGGATAACATTTGTCATGAGCTGACCCAAAAACCTCTGGCTGAACTGGAGCCACTGACCTCAACCTTAATGTTGCAGCTCACACTGGAGAATATCGCCGCTAAAGATCCTCTGGCTTTTGCCTACGCCATCGATCTATTTGGATCACCTGGCTACATCGAATCTATCGAACCGGTAGTGGCGTTCTTTAGCGAGCTTTTGGATAACCCGGAAATCATTGCTCACCTTGCTACGTGGAAATCAGAGTCTATTGATAATGACACCTCTTTCGCCAGTATTCCCCTGACCAAAGTCTACGGATATCCCCTTGCGGGCAGCTATGGCAAAGCCTGTTGCGATTTTATCGGTCCGCGCCTGCAACGAGATATCGATACCAGCCTGATTAATCTGGCGGCTCTGGGGGATCAATTTCATTTGTTTTATCGCGGTGTGCAGGTTTTTTACGTCGAGAAGGCATTCTCCTTCCCTCAATTGCACATGAATTGGTTACACAGCGCCTAATGCCACCAGCACCACAATCGGTGAATACTGGAGAAAATCATGCTGTTAAAAGATTCCGTTGTGGTTGAATATGTTCGCGAACGAGTTTTGCGCCTCACCTCCCGGCTACAGGTAGTTGAGCTGGTTCATGATGATATCAATGCATTTTTTGTCGAAATGCTGTCGAGAAACCGAGACCCAGAATCCGCTTTGATAGAAACAGGGTGCAGCGCCGATTTCAGCCGAGACTTTATGGCATTCCTGCATAAAAACGTTCTGCTCTATGCCATTCCGATTAATGCTGATTATATTGCTGCCGCAGATGCCGCTGACCTGATAAACAACGAGCTGAATCATTGGGCGGATATACTTTACTTCGACCCATTCTGGTCAACGATGGAAAACCCGACGGCAGCGACAGATCTGAATACGCTTTATGCTTGGGCAATAGAAAACTACCACCATACTCACAGTGTGATCCGACATTTAGGAGCCGCGCTATCTCATACTCAGAATCAATTGGTCGCGGACAAACTCATTACACATTTGTCTGAGGAATGGGATCACCCTTATCTGTTCAAACTTAGCGCAATACGTTTTCGCCGTGCTCATCTGCTACCCGCACTAGAAGAAACGCTGTTGCCGTTACCCTGCACTCAGTCTCTTTGCGCGCTGTTGCAATTGGCCGCCAGACGAGGTTGTTTCGCCTACAAAAGCTGCGTAGCCGTACTGGAAAACACCGCTCGACGAGTCAATGAAACCCGAACATTTTATCGAAATATTGCCGAGCGAAACGCGTTAGATTATAGCGTGGTTGAACCCTTCGTTATCCACGCAGAAACGGATGAAAACTATGATCATCTTAATTCGTTAAGTCAGTTTTCTGCTCACAGTCCGCCTTTAGCCGTAGCTTGCGTGGAAGAAGCCTTAGGGTTGGCTTATCGTTTTGCAGAGGCACTCAATCTGTGGCAACGCCATATGATGGATTTGTACCTCACTCGCTCTTTAGGTGAAGGCCATCGAACTCGACAAACAGCCTAGGAGTGGCTGGGTATATGCCGTTGTGGATAAATACTCGGCCGTTACTATCAATCTCTATTATTTTTGCCGGATCGTCATTGGCCTATTACATGCTGATGACGACTCTCGCCACTTATCTCTATGATTATCTGAACTTATCCGTAGCCACCGTTGGCACCATCATTTTTGGCTACGTTTTTACCTCACGTCTGGCAAAGGTCGCTTTGGGGCCGTGGTTCGATCGATTAACTCTACGCACTAGCCTGATGCTTTCTTTAAGCATTGCCGCCGTCGGTTTTTTACTGGCTGCATCAGATAAGCTGATAGGTATCCTTGCTCCTTGGTGCCTCTGTATTGCTGGCGTGGGCGTTTCTTCCATCGTATTGCTAACCCACTCTGCTATCGCGCGCCAAAAACAGTCTTCATCCGACGCTTCTCACGCTCCTGCCGATTATTCATTTATCTACGTTCTTATGCATGGCTCGGCATTAATCGCCCCTGCCATTGGTTTTAATATATTGCTCAATTATCCTGGTCAGCTGTATTGGGTTATTGCTAGTTTCTATCTCGCTCTGCTGCTATTTTGCCGGTTTTTTCTCTCTGAACCTCACCACCAGTCAGTTGAGAAAGCCAAACCGATCGTTATAGATTTTCTGATCGCCTTCAAAAAACAGCATTACTGCCGATTCTTGCTGATCAATAGCCTGCTATGGATGCTTTATGCTCAGCTTTTTTCCACCATTCCACTCTACGTGCGCGAAGTATTAGGCGCAGAAAGCCATATCACGCGGTTCTACATGGTCGAAGCCTTGTCTGTGATGGTGCTGCAATACTGGGTCAGCGCCCATATTAACCCGCGGATTCAGGCTTATTTTCCCAAGGTGACATTAGCGGCGTTTTCTCTATCCTTCCTGCTGATTTACTACGCTCATAACATGTTTTTCATCCTGCTGGCAGGCTGTATTTTTGCCTTTGCACTAATGGTATTTATGCCGTGCTCAAACGCGGCTAATGCCTCATTCGCCGAGCCAGGGCGTTTCGCTACCTACTTCGGGCTGGTATCACTGTCTGCCACTCTGGGAGATTCGCTCGGCAGTATATTGGGAATGGTCTGCTTTGATTTGTTACTGCAAAACGAGATGCTAAAACACTACTTTCTCTGGCTCGCCGGCATTACCGCAGCACTGGCAATTCTCTGTCGCAATCCGTATAACTGTCCTTTCTGATTTCCCTATTCATCTATCGAACTGATACCAGACTTATGAATGAACCACTGAGCCGCATTATTGCAAGCGAACTACAGGCCCGGCCGGAGCAAGTCATCTCCGCTATCCGCCTGCTTGATGAAGGTAATACCGTTCCCTTTATTGCACGGTATCGTAAGGAAGTTACCGGCGGGTTGGATGATACCCAGTTGCGCCAGCTGGAAACCCGTCTGGGTTATCTGCGTGAATTGGAAGACCGCCGCCAAACCATTCTCAAATCCATTGAAGATCAAGGCAAGCTAACTGAGCAACTCGCCGGTGCCATAAACGGCACTATGAGTAAAACCGAGCTAGAAGACCTTTATCTGCCTTATAAACCGAAGCGTCGCACGCGCGGACAGATTGCGATTGAAGCCGGTCTGGAACCTCTGGCCGATAGCTTGTGGAACAATCCGCAGCAAGAGCCTGAACCCGTTGCCGCCGCCTATATCGATGCTGAGAAAGGCGTTGCCGATACCAAAGCCGCCTTGGATGGCGCGCGTTACATCCTGATGGAGCGTTTCGCCGAAGACGCCACGCTGCTGGCTAAAGTGCGTCAGTATCTATGGAAAAATGCGCACCTCGTCTCAAAAGTAGTTGAAGGCAAAGAGCAGGAAGGGGCAAAGTTCCGCGATTACTTCGAACATCATGAACCTATCGCTCAGGTACCTTCGCACCGCGCATTGGCTATGTTCCGTGGCCGCAATGAAGGCGTGCTGCAACTGTCTCTGAATGCCGATCCGCAGTTTGAAGAACCGCCGCGTGAAAGCCAGGGCGAACAGATTATTATCAATCATCTGGATCTGCGCCTGAATAATGCGCCTGCCGATGCGTGGCGGAAAGCCGTCATCAACTGGACATGGCGCATCAAAGTTTTACTGCATTTGGAAACCGAATTGATGAGCACCCTGCGCGAGCGGGCGGAAGAAGAAGCCATCAACGTGTTTGCCCGTAATATGCAGGATTTGCTGATGGCAGCACCTGCCGGCATGCGCGCCACCATGGGTCTGGATCCAGGATTACGTACCGGAGTCAAAGTCGCCGTGGTTGATGCCACCGGTAAATTAGTGGCTTACGACACGGTTTACCCTCATACCGGTCAGGCCACCAAAGCCGCCGCCACTGTCGCGGCGCTATGCATCAAGCATCAGGTTGAACTGGTGGCAATTGGTAACGGCACCGCGTCTCGGGAAACAGAGCGCTTCTTTACCGAATTGCAGCAGCAATATCCGGCGGTTACCGCACAGAAAGTGATTGTCAGTGAAGCCGGAGCCTCCGTGTATTCCGCATCTGAGCTGGCGGCACTGGAATTCCCCGATCTGGATGTCTCTATCCGTGGCGCGGTGTCAATTGCCCGTCGCCTGCAAGATCCGCTGGCCGAGCTGGTTAAGATCGATCCAAAATCTATCGGGGTTGGCCAGTATCAGCATGACGTTAGCCAGAGCCAATTGGCTAAAAAACTGGATGCGGTGGTTGAAGACTGCGTAAACGCCGTTGGCGTGGATCTCAATACAGCGTCGGTGCCATTACTAACCCGCGTTGCCGGTCTGACGCGCATGATGGCGCAAAATATCGTGAACTGGCGTAATGAAAATGGTCGTTTCCGTAATCGTGAACAGCTATTGAAAGTCAGTCGTTTGGGGCCAAAAGCCTTTGAGCAGTGCGCCGGTTTCCTGCGCATCAACCACGGCGATAACCCGCTGGACGCCTCGACGGTGCATCCCGAAGCCTATCCGGTAGTCGAACGTATTCTGGCTGCGACCGAGCAGGCGTTACAGGATTTAATGGGCAATCCAACCGTACTGCGGAACCTGCAAGCCAGAGATTTTACTACCGAGCGTTTCGGTGTGCCGACGGTGACAGATATTCTTAAAGAGTTGGAAAAACCGGGTCGCGATCCGCGTCCTGAGTTTAAAACCGCAACCTTCGCAGACGGCGTTGAAACCATGAACGACCTCACCGTGGGAATGATTCTGGAAGGTTCGGTGACTAACGTCACCAATTTTGGAGCCTTTGTTGATATCGGCGTCCATCAGGATGGTTTGGTGCACATTTCTTCACTGGCAGACAAATTTGTCGATGACCCACATAAAGTGGTGAAAGCCGGCGATATCGTCAAAGTGAAAGTAATGGAAGTAGATTTACAGCGTAAACGTATTGCTTTAACGATGCGTTTAGACGAGCAACCGGGAGAAACCAATGCCCGACGCGGCAGCGCTGACAATAGTGCTAAACCTCGTCAGGGAGGACGCAATAGTCAGGATTCTCGCGATAGAGCGCCAGCCAAAGGACGCACTGCTAGCGCTACCGGCGCAGGCAACAGCGCCATGAGCGACGCGCTAGCAGCGGCCTTAGGCAAAAAACGCTAATCCAACCGCGCCGCTGACTCTTGTCAGCGGCGTTTTTCCTTCCCAGTTCGCGCCACTCTCTCCCTTTTCTCACTGCTATTCTGTGATATGCCTTTCATAATCTTTTGGTCTATAAATATGAAATTTTATATTCATAGATGATTAGCAGAAGCTAAACATCTATTTTCTGAGTCCATCATATTTTTTCTATTTGTGTTGGACCTCTCAAAATAAATGAGGCGACTGACGCAACCCTAAGGATTTATTAAGAAACATAATAAATAAGATTAACTAAATATAAATCCAGATATTAATTGATTCAAATCATGGTGAATTGCAGATAGTGTAAATTAGAATTATTATCCTTAAGGCTGGTCGTATATGTAAATTGAAATACAATTCATTAACCATTTTAACCAGCCATTCTCGTTTGCGAACGCCACACTTTGGTGCTAAAAAAAGAAGATATCGGCCTAGAGCATATTATTCCTAATGTCGTAACGAATATTTACCATTAGGTTTTTGATCGCTGTTGAATACGATAACGATTCTCACTATCATTATTGTGTCTATTATCGCTTAGCGCTACCGCCCGCAGTTCAATGGCTAGCGCTAATAGCCCGATTCCTCTGGCAGATAATGTGATATTCGCACCTGGCGTTGAGCTGGTTAGTCCGCCATTTTGTTGCCGATAATGTCATCTTTTATTATCACGAGGGTTATATGCATCTTCTTCCTCAACGCGCTTATAAGATTTTGGGATTCTCTCCTGAAATCAGCCCGGCTTATCGACAAAAATTATTGTCGCTCGGCATGTTACCCGGTTCATCATTTAATGTTGTGCGTCTCGCACCATTAGGCGATCCCATTCAGATAGAAACTCGCCGCGTTAGCTTGGTCTTGCGTAAAAAAGATTTAGATTTTCTGAATTTGGACCTACAGCCTTAATTTTTAGGTTCCTTTCATTTTATTTTCTCTGCGGCTCGGTTGGGTATATCACCTGGTCTAGATTAATTTTAATTTACTCATATTACGTTGGATCATGAAAGCACTCACAATCGGCTTAATTGGCAACCCCAATGCAGGTAAAACTACACTGTTCAACCAACTGACCGGAGCACGTCAGCGCGTAGGTAACTGGTCTGGGGTCACGGTAGAACGGAAAGAAGGTCATTTTTCCACGGCGCAGCATCAGGTGACTTTGGTTGACCTGCCCGGCACCTATTCCCTGACGACCATCTCTGAACAAACCTCGCTGGATGAACAAATTGCCTGTCACTACATTCTCAGTGGCGAAGCCGATCTGTTAATCAACGTAATAGATGCGTCGAATCTGGAACGCAACCTCTATCTGACATTGCAGCTGCTAGAGTTGGGCATTCCATGCATTATCGCGCTGAATATGCTGGATATTGCCCAAAGTCAACGAATCAAAATTGACGTGGATGCGTTGTCTAAGCGCCTTGGTTGCCCGGTCATTCCACTAGTTTCGACTCGTGCAACAGGTATTGCCGAACTGAAAACCAGCATCGACCAATATCAGCCGAACACCGATAACGCTCTGGTGAACTATCCGCCGCTGTTGCTGGAAGAAGTTGAAAAACTGACTTCGGCCATGCCCGATAGTCTGCCAATGCAGCAACGGCGCTGGCTGGCGTTACAAATGCTGGAAGGTGATATCTACAGTCTGGCACGCTCCGGCGTTTCGCCCGCTTTGCTGGCAGAATCCCGTCAACGGCTTAAAGATCAACAACATGAAGATCCCGAACTGGTGATTGCCGACGCTCGTTACCAAAGCATCGCAACGCTGTGTGATGCGGTTAGCAACGCGCAACAGGCTGAACCTAACCGTCTGACTCAAATGCTAGATAAAGTGATTCTGAATCGTTGGCTCGGCGTGCCAATTTTCCTGTTTGTTATGTATTTGATGTTTGTATTGGCGATCAATATCGGCGGGGCGCTACAGCCAATTTTTGATATCGGCTCATCGGCGATATTTATTCAGGGTCTACAATGGGTTGGCTATACCCTGCACTTCCCCGAATGGCTGACGATATTTTTAGCTCAGGGGATTGGCGGCGGGATCAACACTGTTTTACCGCTGGTACCGCAAATCGGCATGATGTACCTGTTTCTATCCTTCCTCGAAGATTCTGGCTACATGGCTCGGGCGGCTTTCGTTATGGACCGCCTGATGCAGGCTCTGGGGCTGCCGGGTAAATCCTTCGTGCCGCTCATCGTCGGGTTTGGCTGTAACGTGCCGGCAATTATGGGCGCACGTACCTTGGACGCTCAGCGCGAACGCCTGACAACCGTCATGATGGCGCCCTTTATGTCCTGTGGTGCACGTCTGGCTATTTTTGCCGTCTTCGCCGCCGCTTTCTTCGGGCAGGACGGTGCCAGCATCGTATTCTCCCTGTATTTGCTCGGCATCGTGGTCGCCATTCTTACCGGACTGCTACTCAAGTACACCATTATGCGCGGCGAAGCCTCTCCCTTCGTGATGGAACTGCCGGTTTACCACGTTCCTCACTTAAAAAGCCTGCTGCTACAGACCTGGCAGCGCCTGAAAGGCTTTGTGCTGCGCGCCGGTAAAGTCATCGTTATCGCCAGTATTTTTATTGGTGGATTGAACAGCTTTACCTTCGGCGGGAAAGCCGCCGATAGCATTAATGACTCAGCTTTGGCCTCGGTCAGTAAAGTACTCACGCCGTTGCTGACGCCAATGGGCGTACACGCCGATAACTGGCAGGCCACCGTGGGCTTGGTTACCGGGGCTATGGCGAAAGAAGTCGTTGTGGGGACATTAAACACTCTGTATACCGCCGAGCAAATTAAGAACGAACCTTTTGATGCAGAAGGCTTTAATTTGCTGGATGAACTCGGCGGAGCGGTAAACGAAACCTGGCAGGGATTAAAAGATACCTTCAGCCTGAGCGTACTTTCCAACCCGATAGAAGCCAGCAAGGGTGACGGTGAAATGGAAGCTGGTTCAATGGGCATGATGAGCAGCAAATTTGGCTCCAGCGTGGCGGCTTATAGCTACCTGATCTTTGTTTTGCTCTACGTTCCCTGCGTTTCCGTTATGGGCGCGATCGCCCGTGAAACCAGCCGCGGCTGGATGACCTTCTCAATTCTGTGGGGACTAAACGTGGCTTACTCACTGGCAACGCTGTTCTATCAGGCCGCGACCTTTAGCAGCCATCCACAGCAAAGTTTGGGCATTATCGCGGCGGTCATCGTCTTTAACATTTTGATATTCTTCGGCCTGCGCCGTGCTCGCAGCCGGGTAACCTTCCGCCTACAGAATCGACAGCCCGCGAGTGGCTGCCAAAATGGCGGCGGTCACTGTCATTAATCAGGGAGAAATCAATTATGGCCAGTTTGATGCAACTGCGTGACACCCTTGCCCTGAACGGCTGCATGGAAGCTAGCCAGCTAAGTCAGCAGTTGGCCGCACCGCTACCTTTGGTAGAAGCTATGCTAGAACGACTGATTGCTATGGGAAAACTGGAGCGTATCGAGCAGGATAACAGCGGATGCCTGAGCGGTAGCTGTAAAAGCTGCCCGGAAGGCCAGAAATGCAATACCGTGGTGTATCAGTTAAAAACCCACTAAAGAAAAAGGTGATGTCAGCAATGGCATCACCTTATTGTTATTCAACGATAATTACTTATAAACATCTGCGGTAGCGTTAAATTTTTTCTTTTCATTTTCCGAGATGATGACGTAGTACTTGCCGCCTTTTTCGTCGGCTTTAGCCGACAAATCCTGTTTCACATCCAGTGGAGACATGGCTTCGCCAGAAGAAGAAATGGTGCCAATTTTTTCGTAGCCTTTGTCTTTCGCTTCTTGTCTTGTAATTTCTTTCGCTGCCAAAGCGCCAAAAGACAACCCACCAACAACCAGAGCAACCGCTACATTTTTCAATAATTTCATGGTAATACCTCGCATTAAAGTGATAGGTGCGTGTACAGAAAAATTGAGCCAAGTAATAACGATATGAGTTAGATTTGATTTGTATTGATGCGCCTACAGGAAAGGTTCATCCCCCAGAGGAAGGGTTACAGAAAAATCGGCGCGATGAACTGCCCGTTCTGTAGCACCTGATCTAACGCTTCTAATTATTGAGTAGATTCAGTATTTAGCCACTAAATGACCAATATATTTCGATCCCGTCGAGGTAATGACAGAGATAGCCCTTCTCCCGACGGCGTGACTCCATTAAGAACTCTGAGCAGTCTCAGCGGCAAAATTAATGATTAACTCTGCAAAATCATCAGGGTGAGAGATAAATGGAGCATGAGCCGAGCCTTTCATCACTACAGAGCGACTTTGAGGTAAAGCATCATCCAGCAACGCGGCAACTTTGCGCGGCACCAGACCATCCAGATAACCATAAATACGCAGTAACGGGACAGAACAAGCAGCCAGCTCCTGACGTAAATCCACCGTGCGCAAAATTTCCAGGCCACCGGTCAATACTTCCACCTCAGGCATTTGATGATTCAATACCACCGATTTCAGCAAGCGTGCATCCTGACGGGCGCTTTCCGTCCCCAGCGTTTGTAACGCCAAAAAACGCTCAACGGTGCGTTGAAAATCTTCCGTTAGCTGCTGTTGGAAACCCGCCAGCACTTCTGGGCGAATCCCCGGCCATTCGTCATGGGCGGTAAAACAGGGGGAAGAAGAGACCGTAATCAGGCCGCTCACGCGCTCCGGGTGACTCAGGGCAATCTGACTCGCCACCAACCCGCCCATTGACCACCCCAGCCACAGCGCCTTCGCTGGAGCCTGTTTCTGTACAATATCAGCCATCTCATCCAGCGACATCGCACCATAATCTCGGCTGCGTCCGTAGCCCGGCAAATCGACCAGATGAATACGAAAATGCGGGGCAAGCCGCTCAATCATGCAACGCCACACCTCGGCGTTCAGTCCCCATCCGTGCAGCAGCACAAGATCGCGATCGCCTTCGCCGCAGGTCTGCCAATAAAGCTTTGTCATCAGTTACTATCCTGTTGCCTTCAACATCAAGGAAGATGCCTATGCTAACAATCACCGGGCTATGTTGGCTATGCCGACAACCGTTACATCTGGCTTTTCACGGAATTTGCTGTTTCTGTTTACGTCATTTACCCATGCCGCCACCCTGCTGTTTTCGCTGTGGCTTGCCCTCATCACAGCCCGAACTACCCTGCGGTCGCTGCCTACAGCAACCACGGCCATGGCAGCGGATACTGTTCATCGGGGATTATCAACCGCCGTTAAGTACGCTAATAAAAATGCTGAAATTTAAGGGTTTTTCACAATTAGCGCCGGTTTTGGCTCGCTTGATATTCTTACGCTGGCGAACGATAAAATACGCCGATAGTGCGGCAATCAAGCCTCAGCGGTTGATCAGCGTGCCGTTACATCACCAGCGCTGCTGGCAGAGAGGTTTTAATCAAAGCGATTTATTGGCGCGACCTTTGGCTCGCTGGCTAGGCTGCGATTATCATCCTGACAGTCTAAAACGCCTGTCTGCCGCGCCACCGCAGCGGCAGCTCACCGCCAGCGCGCGCCGGAAGAATCTAAGGGGAATATTTCGCCTTACCGAAGATTTTTGCGGTCAGCACGTCGTATTACTGGATGATGTTGTGACAACGGGCAGCACGGTTGCCGAGATAGGCGCTATGCTGCGGGAACAGAAGGTAAGCTCATTGCAGGTTTGGTGTATTTGCCGCACCTTGTAGTCACGGCGTCAATGGGCGTATTATAACCGACAAGAGCAGTCAACTATTGAGCTAATGCCATGATCAAAATAACAGATGCAGCACAATCTCATTTTGCCAAATTGCTGGCAAATCAAGAAGAAGGTACCCAAATCCGCGTATTTGTGATCAACCCAGGTACTCCAACGGCAGAATGCGGTGTGTCCTATTGCCCGCCGGATGCGGTTGAGGCCACAGATACCGAGCTAAAATTCGAGCAATTATCCGCCTATGTGGATGAATTGAGCGTACCTTATCTGCAGGATGCTGAAATCGACTTCGTTACCGATCAGTTAGGCTCGCAGTTAACCCTGAAAGCGCCTAATGCCAAAATGCGGAAAGTGGATGATTCTGCACCGCTGATGGAACGGGTAGAGTACGTTTTGCAGTCGCAGATTAACCCACAGCTGGCTGGCCACGGTGGTCGCGTTACGCTGATGGAAATCACCGATGACGGGCTGGCAATTCTTCAGTTCGGCGGCGGTTGTAACGGATGTTCGATGGTCGATGTGACCCTGAAAGAAGGCATCGAAAAAGAGCTGTTACAGAAATTCCCTGAATTGAAAGGGGTAAGAGACCTGACCGAGCATCAGCGCGGCGAGCATTCTTATTACTGATTCCGTTGTCTTAAACTGGCAATGGCAACTCTCACTGCCGTTGCCTAATTGAGAAACGCTGGAAAATAAAGGGGGGTCGACTCATCATCGGCTCCCCTTTTTAATTTCTACCCTTCAACGAATGGCATCGGATAAACGCTGATGGTTAACCCGCAGAGACATTCTTGCGCCGCTTATCCAAATCCTTCAAAAGACGGTTAACCCGCTGATCGGCAAACATCTCCTCTAAAGAATGGGTCAGCTTACGACGCCAGTTCGGATACTCATCGCTGGTGCCGGGAATATTGACCGGCGCTGCCATATCTAACCAGTCTTCCGGCTGTAATCCCAACAACGCGCTGGCGCTATCTGCCACATAGCGTTGTAGACCTCTATTTAACGTTGGACTCATCGCTAGCAGCGCCGCCTTGCGGCCGACTTTCTTCGGTACGCAGCCATAATGGTGCAAACCTTCCAGCAGGCCTTGCTTGGCTCTTTCCCGATCCGCATACAACTGTTTGAGAATCTGCTGGTCTGGGTACAAACCCAGCTTATTGCCCAAAGTCAGATCGTCACTTTGCCAGTAGCCACGCAGCGTCGGTAAATCATGAGTAGTAATAGTCGCCATCGCCTGCACCGGATAAGACTGAGGCGCACGGAAAGTGTTTTCGCTATCTCTTTCAAAGTAGAGCACTTTGTAAGAATAAACACCGCTATCCCGCAGCTTGCTGACTATTTCCACCGGTACTGTCCCCAAATCCTCTCCGATCACCATGCAGCGATGACGCTGGCTTTCCAGCGCCAGTACTGCCAAAAGATCGTCAACCGGATACTTCACATAAGCGCCCTGATCTGCCGTTTCACCATAAGGAATCCACCACAGGCGCAGCAGCGCCATAACGTGGTCAATCCGCAATGCGCCACAGCTGGTCATATTGGCACGCAGCAAATCAATAAATGGCTGATAGGCTCTGGCTACCATCACGTGAGGATCCATCGGCGGCAACCCCCAGTTTTGACCTAAAGGGCCAAGAATATCTGGCGGCGCGCCAACCGAGGCTTTCAGGCAATAGAGTTCGCGATCGCACCAGGTTTCCGCGCCGCCTTCGGCTACGCCAACCGCCAAATCCCGATACAAACCTATCGGCATTTTTTGCTGCTGGCTGTGGCGGAAACACTGGGAAAACTGGCTGGCTGCCAACCACTGCAACCACAGGTAGAAAGTCACCTCATCACTATGCTGCTGGCAAAACTCCGCCACACCTTCGCCCTGTCCATCGCGGTATTGTTCTGGCCACACCGGCCAGCCCCACATAGCAGAATCCTGTTGGCTTAAATGAGCATGTAAAGCATCGAAAGCGGCCTGTTGCTGCAAACTTTTACCGCCCTGCTCCACAAACTGCCGGAAGTCCTGCATTTGCTTATCATTGGCTGCTCGCGCCAAAAACAGCGGGAAAGCCAGACGTAAACCGGCCAGTTTCAGCTCTGTCACTTTGGCGTAATCGACCCATTCGGCGGTGCGGATCGCAGCCAGCGTGCTTTGGGTTTGCGGCAGATGCCACCAGCGCTGAGCTGCTTCACTCTGCTGAAATTCCTCCACGTTGTTCACGTCGATATAAACCACATTCAGCCAGCGACGGGACGAAGGGCTATATGGGCTGGCGCTATTGGGATTGGCCGGATACAACGCATGAATCGGATTTAAGCCGATAAATGCACCGCCACGCCCTCCGACCTGTTCAACCATTCGGTCTAAATCGCCGAAATCACCGATACCCCAATTACGCTCCGAACGTAAAGTGTAGAGCTGTACGCAGGCGCCCCAGAGCTTTTTTCCGGTCAGCAACGCGTCTGGCTCATAGCAACGTTTCGGTGCCACAATGATTGAACATTGCCATTGCTGCGTACCTTGCTCCAACGCTAGATGATGGTAACCAAGGGGTAACGATGCCGGCAACGTCAGGGTTTTTTGGGCGCTAACGCGCCCTTGATGTGAAATACCCTCTTCTGTCACCAGTTGCCAGTGATAATCACCTTCACCGCCGATAGCCAGAGTCATCGGGCTTACGTGAGTAAAGACTTTCACCACCGGTAACGGCGTTTTCTCACCCAGCGAAGGCTGAACGGAATCCGGGCTTCGTCCCATGGCTACCAGCAGTTTCTGCTTGGTTTCCATCGGTATAGCCTGCTGTTTACCGTGGGCATTAATGTAGCTGGCGGCTATCCCTGCCAGCGTAGCTGCCTGATCGAGCGATTTACGATCCATGCAGTCTCCTTAACGTTTGGCTTGCCAGATTCGCTGCTGATAATCGCGAATCGAACGATCGGAACTAAACATTCCTACCCGCGCGGTATTAAGAATGGTGCGACGAGTCCATTCCTCTTTATCACGATACAGTGCATCAATCTGCTGTTGAGCCTCACAATATGAAGCAAAATCAGCCAGTACCAGATATGGATCGCCCCCTTCACGCAGGCTATGCAGCATCATATCGAAAGCGTGTTTATCACCGTTGCTGAAGGCACCGCTGGCCAGTTCGTCCAAAATACTCTTCAGATGCGCATCGGCTTTCAAGACTTTCAGTGGCTGGTAGCCTTTCGCCAAAATAGCTTTAACCTGCTCGACGGTGTTACCAAAGATAAAGATATTCTCATCACCGACCTGCTCGGCAATTTCAACGTTAGCGCCGTCCAGCGTGCCCACAGTTAAAGCGCCGTTCAACGCCAACTTCATGTTACCGGTGCCCGATGCCTCTTTACCGGCAGTGGAAATCTGTTCAGAAACATCTGCCGCCGGAATCATCAGCTCGGCTACGGAGACTTTATAATCAGGAATAAATACAACTTTCAGACGATCTTTGACGATCGGATCGTTATTGATCTTCTCGGCCGCCTGATTAATGGCGTAAATGATATTTTTCGCCAGGTAATAGCCCGGTGCCGCTTTTGCACCAAACAGGAAGACCCGCGGGGCAATATCCAGATTAGGATTATCGCGAATCTGGCGATACAGCGACAGAATATGCAGTAAATTCAAATGCTGCCGCTTGTACTCGTGCAGGCGCTTAATCTGCACGTCAAAGATGGCATCTGGATTCAGCGTAATTCCCATAGTGCGATGGACGTATTCGGCAAGTTTTACCTTGTTGTCGTACTTAATCTGCTGATAGCGCGCACGGAATTTTTTATCCTCGGCGTAGGGCTCCAGCCCTTCCAGCACATCCAGATTGTTCGCCCATTCCACTTTTAAAGTTTCGTCGATCAACGAAGAAAGGGCCGGATTACACTGTTTTAGCCAGCGGCGCGGCGTAATACCGTTGGTTACGTTATGGAATTTTTCTGGCCACAGCTGGAAGTATTCCGGGAACAAATCTTTAACCACCAAATCCGAATGTAGTTGCGCCACGCCGTTCACCGCGAAACCGCTGACCACACACAGGTTTGCCATACGTACCTGTTTATCATGATGTACGGCCAGTTTTGCCCACACCGCTTTATCCCCAGGCCACTGTTTATCCACCCGTTTTTTAAACTGAGCGTTGATTTGCTTGATGATGGCAAAGTGGCGCGGCAACAGGCTACGCACCAATTTTTCATCCCAACATTCAAGGGCTTCCGGCATCAGTGTATGGTTGGTATAAGCGAAGGTTTTACTGGTAATAGCCCAGGCAGCTTCCCAGCTCAACTGATGTTCATCCAACAGCACTCGCAGCATTTCAGGAATAGCGATGGTTGGGTGGGTATCATTCAGCTGAATCACTTCATATTCAGGCAGATCGGCCAGTGTACGTCCGGCGGCGTGATGTTTGCGTAAAATATCTGCCACAGAACAGGCGCACTGGAAGTATTGCTGCATCAGACGCAGACGCTTTCCGGCCAGATGATTATCGTTGGGATACAGAACCTTAGTCAGTTTTTCCGCATCAATACCGTTTTGTTCGGCTAGCAGGAATTTACCGTCGTTAAACTTAGTCAGATCAAACGGATGAACGTGGGTTGCCTGCCATAAACGCAGGGGCTGAGTCACCCCATTGCGGAAGCCCAATACCGGTAAATCCCAGGCTTCACCGCGCAGCGTAAAATCTGGACGCCAAAGCTGACGACCATCGGCCTGTTTTTCCAGCTTGCCACCGAAACTCACGTCCACCGCCAGCGCCGCATTATGACGGAACCACGGGTAGCTCTCGCGCTCCCAGTTGTCTGGCGCTTCCTGCTGCTTTCCTTCGCTAAATGACTGACGGAACAGCCCATATTGATAGTTCAGCCCATAGCCCGTCGCCGGTTGCTCCACCGTTGCCATCGAATCGAGGAAACAGGCCGCCAAACGTCCCAGACCACCGTTACCCAAAGCCGGATCGGTTTCCTGCTCCAGCAAGTCGGCCAGATTGACCTGCTGCTCTGCCAGCAGTTTCTCAACGGTTTCATACCAGCCGAGGTTGATAAGATTATTTGCCGTCAAGCGACCAATCAGGAATTCCATTGAGATGTAATTCACATGGCGCTGCGTTTTTTGCACTTTAGTCGGCGCCGGTTGAGCCGCCAACTGTTCGGCCAATGCCGCGCTGACCGCCTGCCACCATTGGTGCTGGGTCATCTGCTGGGCCGAACTGAGGCCAAAGCGCTGCCACTGACGGGTCAGTGCTGCCAGAAAATCATCCTTCTTTAGCATGGGCTGTGACATAGGGAAGTCTCTATCCTGTGAGTGGGGTAATTTTACCCTTATCCTGCCGAGGAGAATCGGCAAGAGCATCATCCTGGTAAGGGATTAGCTGGGGATGAGTCGCAGGGCGTAGCTAAAAATGTGATCAGGTGCAACTTACGACCATAGGAAGTATTAACGTTATTGCAATAATTTGGCCGTTATCAGACCTTAACAGGGCTGATTAATTACGAGGCTTAAAATAATTATCCCTATGAATCCGCCGGTCTGTCGTTGCCATTTGAGTCTGGAATAATATGCTGATCCCTTCAAAACTGAGCCGCCCGGTACGGCTGCAAAATACCGTTGTGCGCGATCGCCTATTGGCCAAACTTTCTGCGGCAGCGAACTATCGCCTGACGCTGGTGAATTGCCCAGCGGGGTACGGTAAAACCACGCTGGTTGCCCAATGGGCAGCGGGGCAATCCAACCTCGGCTGGTATTCACTGGATGAAAGCGACAATCAGCCTGAACGTTTCGCTACCTATCTGGTCGCGGCGGTGCAACAGGCCACCGGTGGACATTGCAGCAAGAGCGAAGCGCTCAGCCAAAAACATCAATATGCCAATCTTTCGGCGCTGTTCGCCCAATTATTTGTGGAACTGTCCGACTGGGACGGGCCGCTGTATCTGGTGATTGATGACTATCATCTGATCACCAACGACGCCATTCATGAAGCCATGCGCTTTTTCCTGCGCCATCAGCCTGAAAACCTCACGCTGCTGATTTTGTCCCGCACGCTGCCGCCTTTGGGCATCGCCAATCTGCGGGTGCGCGATCAGTTACTGGAATTGGGTATTCAACAGTTGGCGTTTAATCATCAGGAAGCGCAGCAATTCTTTGATTGCCGCTTGCCAGTACCATTAGATCAAGGAGATAGCAGCCGCCTGTGTGACGAAGTGGAAGGTTGGGCTACGGCTTTGCAGCTTATCGCCCTTTCCTCTCGTCAACCCAATTCATCGGCGCAAAAATCCGCTAAACGTCTGGCTGGGTTAAATGCCAGCCATCTATCCGATTATCTGGTAGATGAAGTATTGGATCAGGTTGATGCTAATGCTCGTGCATTTTTGCTACGTTGTTCGGTGCTGCGTTCAATGAACGATGCGCTGATTGTGCGTCTGACCGGCGAAGACAACGGCCAGCAACGGCTGGAAGAATTGGAACGACAGGGGCTATTCATTCACCGAATGGATGACACTGGCGAATGGTTCTGTTTCCATCCGCTGTTTGCCACTTTCCTGCGTCAACGCTGCCAGTGGGAACTGGCGTTGGAGCTACCGGACCTTCACCACGCCGCGGCTGAAGGTTGGATGGCGCTGGGTTATCCCGCTGAAGCTATTCACCATGCGCTAGCGGCTGGCGATGTGGGGATGCTGCGGGATATTCTGCTGCAACACGCCTGGTCACTTTTCAATCACAGCGAATTGGCGCTGCTAGAACAATGCCTTAGCGCACTACCTTATTCTTTGCTGATACAAAATCCTGAACTGGCGCTGCTACAAGCCTGGCTGGCGCAAAGTCAGCATCGCTATAGTGAAGTTAACACTCTGCTCGGTCAGGCCGAAACGGCGATGCTGGAACGTAAAATTCCGATTGATGCTGCGCTCAGCGCCGAATTTGACGCACTGCGAGCGCAGGTAGCCATTAACGCAGGCAAGCCAGATGAAGCGGAAAAACTGGCAACCGATGCGCTGAAATACCTGCCGATGGCCAGTTACTACAGCCGAATTGTGGCAACCTCCGTCACAGGTGAAGTGCATCACTGCAAAGGTGAACTGGCTCGCGCGCTGCCAATGATGCAGCAAACTGAGCAAATGGCGCGCCGCCACCAGGCCTATCACTACGCGTTGTGGGCTCTACTGCAACAGAGTGAAATTCTGATTGCCCAAGGCTTCTTGCAGGCAGCGTTTGAAACTCAGGAAAAAGCCTTCGAGCTGATACGCGAACAGCACCTTGAGCAATTGCCGATGCATGAATTCTTACTGCGTATTCGCGCGCAGGTGCTGTGGTCGTGGTCGCGACTGGATGAAGCAGAGGAAGCCGCACGTCAGGGCATCGCTATTCTCGCCAACTATCAGCCACAGCAGCAGTTGCAATGTCTGGCAATGCTCTCCAAATGCTCGCTGGCGCGGGGCGATTTAGATAACGCCCATATGTATATTCAACGCTGCGAAGCCTTGATCCACGGCACTCAATACCATCGCGACTGGGTAACCAATGCGGATAAGCCCAGAGTGATTTACTGGCAAATGACCGGTGATAAAACGGCTGCGGCTAACTGGCTGCGTCAGGCGGAAAAACCGGGCATGGCCGATAACCATTTCCTGCAAGGCCAGTGGCGTAATATTGCCAGAGTGCAGATTATGCTCGGTTATTTCGATGAGGCCGAAGTGGTACTCGATGAACTCAACGAAAATGCCCGTCGCCTGCGCCTGACCAGCGACCTCAACCGCAACCTGCTGTTAAGTAATATTCTTTACTGGCAAACCGAACGGAAAGGCGAAGCGCAAAAAGCGCTGATAGAATCTCTGACATTGGCAAACCGCACCGGTTTTATCAGCCACTTTGTGATCGAAGGGGAAGCAATGGCACAGCAGTTACGTCAGCTTATCCAACTGAACGCGCTGCCGGAACTGGAACAACATCGTGCTCAACGCATCCTGAAAGACATCAACCAGCATCATCGCCATAAATTTGCTCATTTTGACGAACGCTTTGTCGATAAGTTACTGACCCATCCGCAGGTGCCAGAATTGATTCGTACCAGCCCGCTGACTCAGCGGGAATGGCAGGTTCTCGGGTTGATTTACTCCGGTTACAGTAATGAGCAAATAGCCAGTGAACTGGACGTCGCCGCCACCACAATCAAAACCCATATTCGTAATTTGTATCAAAAATTGGGCGTGGCGCACCGTCAGGAAGCGGTGCAACAAGCGCAGCGATTGCTGCAAATGATGGGATACGGCGTTTAACCGACCGCTGATTTTATCTGGCGGACATTTATCCATACCAACCAATGGGTCTTTATTGGCATAAAATTGATTACAATAGCGGCATAACCACATTAATCGCCAATAAAAGGGTGTCAGCAGTATGGAACAATTTGAAGCAATCGACGTTGAGCAAGCCTACACTCGCTGGAAAGAGGGTCAGGCGGTTCTGGTGGATATTCGCGATCCGCAGAGCTACGAAGCCGGCCATGCGCCGGGCGCATTTCATTTGACCAACGGCAGTTTGCAGACTTTTATGCAACAAACCGATTTTGACCAGCCGGTGATGGTGATGTGCTATCACGGCAACAGCAGCCGCGGTGCCTCTCAATACCTGCTGGAGCAAGGTTTCGATGCTGTTTACAGCATTAACGGCGGTTTCGAAGCCTGGGCCAGAAATTACCCGCAAGATGTCGCTACAGACAAAGCCTGATTTACCCCTTTTCCCAATGCAAGAGGCCGCCGCTGGCCTCTGCCTTGCGCCATATTGCATCACCCACAAGAATGATATTAAGCCGACATATTCACCTGTCTCGGCGGTTTTCGTTGTTGTGAACTCTGGCTTTTTTTAAACAACAGATGACATCCCTACAGCGAAAAGGGAGAATCAGTTTGCTAACATGCTAAATTGCTACGATAAAGCTTTAGATATTTTATAAATCATAACGTTAGACGGTAAATTATAAATATGATTCGTGTGATAGTAATTTCTAACCTACGTCTGGCGCAGGCCTTTGTGGACTATATGGCCACGCAAAAGGTGATTTTGGAACTCCGACACCAGAGCCAGGATGCAGAAATCTGGCTAAATGAGGATGAAAAACTGCCTCAGGTTCAGCATGAGCTGGAACAATTTTTATTAGACCCACTCAACCCGCGCTATCAGGCGGCGAGCTGGCAATCGGGCAATCTTCACACCGATATGCCTTATCAGCGTGTTTCGCTGTTGCAGAATTTACGTAGTCAGGCTGGCCCACTCACCCTCGGTCTGATGGCGGTATGTATTGCAGTCTATATTCTGATGCAAATCGTTGGCGATAATGCGGTTATGAGCTGGCTGGCCTGGCCGGTAAACAGCAGCCAGTATCTGGAAATCTGGCGTTGGGTCAGCCACGCTGTTCTACACTTCTCGCTGATGCATATCCTGTTTAACCTACTGTGGTGGTGGTATTTGGGCGGCCAAATGGAAAAACGCCTCGGCACGGGAAAACTAGTGGTATTAACCCTTGTTTCTGCCGTATTTAGCGGCTGGGGACAATCCTTATTCAGCGGCTCAAATTTTGGTGGCTTGTCCGGCGTGGTCTACGCCCTGATGGGTTACGTTTGGCTGACCGGCCAACGGGCGCCGGAGCGGGGAGTCTCTCTCCCTAACGGGTTGATGGCTTTTTCTGTTCTGTGGTTAATCGCCGGATATTTCGATATTTTAGGTCTGTCGATCGCCAATGCCGCTCACGTTTCTGGTCTGGTCATTGGATTACTGATGGCATTTTGGGATACGCGTAATAGCACCCGAACCACACAATAACGGTCCGTAAACCGGGCAAATTAGGGGATTATCGTGAAGCAAACGCAGCGACATGATGCGATTATTGAACTGGTGCGCCTTCAGGGTTATGTCAGCACTGAAGAACTGGTAGAACACTTTGCTGTTAGTCCGCAAACCATTCGGCGTGACCTGAATGATTTGGCCGATCAAAATAAAATTCATCGCCATCACGGCGGCGCAGCGCTGCCTTCCAGTTCGGTCAACGCGGCCTATAACGACCGAAAAGTCATGTGGTCTGAGGAAAAAGCGCGTATTGCTCAACGAGTTGCCAGCCAGATTCCCGATGGCGCAACGCTGTTTATCGATATCGGCACCACGCCAGAAGCCGTGGCTCACGCGCTGCTCAATCATAAAAATCTTCGCGTCGTGACCAATAATCTAAACGTTGCGACCTTACTCACCGCTAAAGAAGATTTCCGCCTGATTCTGGCCGGTGGCGAAGTGCGAACCCGTGACGGCGGCATTATTGGCGAGGCCACGCTGGATTTCATCTCCCAGTTCCGTCTGGATTACGGCATTTTAGGCATCAGCGGTATCGATATGGACGGCTCTTTGCTTGAGTTCGATTATCACGAAGTACGCACCAAACGCGCGATTATCGAAAACTCCCGCTGCGTGATGTTGGTCACCGACCACTCCAAATTTGGCCGTAATGCGATGGTAAATCTGGGAAATATGAATTTAATCGACTACCTGTTTACCGATCAGCAGCCCCCTGCCAGCGTGATGAAAATCATTGAGCAGCATGATGTGCAGCTAGAACTGTGTTAATTCCCGCCCTCTGGCTCACCCAATAAGACTTGAACTACAATCAGGGGCTTCGGCCCCTATTGACGATATTTACCCACACTTTCGCCGCTATTCCCTGCCATTTCTCTCAAGTTAGACACCCAAGACTTCACCTATAATCTATCTATAAGACGGTAAAAACGCTTCCCGCAAAGGAAGTTTGCTTCGCTGCATTGATTACATCTTTAAAATGAACCCGCAACAAAACTGTTACCTTCATCACGCATAAATGTTTTTCTTTGGTTAACTCTTGGCTTGTTTGTTGGTTTTTGATTACAATCGTGAGCGAAAACGAACATTAAAGAGCTGTTTCGAACATCTGGAGGAAGGTTACATGGAAACCAAAGACTTGATCGTGATCGGTGGCGGCATTAACGGTGCCGGTATCGCTGCGGATGCTGCCGGACGTGGCCTGTCAGTACTGCTGCTGGAAGCGCAAGACTTGGCCTGTGCTACGTCTTCCGCCAGTTCCAAACTTATCCACGGTGGCCTGCGCTACCTGGAACACTACGAATTCCGTCTGGTTAGCGAAGCTTTGGCCGAGCGCGAAGTGCTGCTAAAAATGGCACCGCATATCGCCTTCCCAATGCGTTTTCGCCTGCCACATCAGCCCCATCTGCGCCCTGCCTGGATGATTCGCGCCGGTCTGTTCCTGTACGATCACTTGGGTAAACGTACCACTTTGCCTGCCAGTAAAGGCCTGCGTTTTGGCGCAGATTCCGTCCTAAAACCGGAGCTGGTGCGCGGTTTCGAATATTCCGACTGTTGGGTGGATGATGCGCGTCTAGTGGTGCTTAACGCTCAGGAAGTGGTTGAACGCGGTGGCGAAGTGCGTACTCGCACTAAAGTGACCCGCGCCTGGCGTGAAAACGGCCTGTGGATGGTAGAAGCAACCGACGTCAATACTGGTAAAACCTTCACCTGGCGTGCCAAAGGTCTGGTTAACGCCACAGGTCCTTGGGTAAAACAGTTCTTTGACGATGGTCTAAAACTGAAATCTCCTTACGGTATCCGCCTGATTAAAGGCAGCCATATCGTTGTTCCACGCGTACATAACCAGCCGCAGGCTTACATTCTGCAAAATGAAGATCACCGTATCGTTTTCGTCATTCCGTGGCTGGATGATTACTCCATTATTGGTACCACCGACGTGGAATACCACGGCGATCCTAAAGATGTGAAGATCGACGATCAGGAAATCGATTATTTACTGAAAGTGTATAACGACCACTTTAAGAAACAGCTTGGCCGTGACGATATTGTCTGGACATACTCTGGCGTGCGTCCGCTATGTGACGATGAATCCGACTCACCGCAGGCCGTGACCCGCGATTACACGCTGGACGTGGCTGATGAACAGGGCAAAGCCCCGTTGCTATCGGTATTCGGCGGCAAACTGACCACTTATCGTAAATTGGCAGAACATGCACTGGAAAAACTGACTCAATACTACCCGAAAGTCGGCCCAGCCTGGACTAAGAACGGTTCGCTGCCGGGTGGCGATATCGGCGGCGATCGCGACAGTTATACCGTTAAACTGCGCCATCACTATAACTGGCTGCCGGAAGCTCTGGCGCGCCGTTATACCCGCACTTACGGTAGCCATAGCGAGATTATTCTGGCCAATGCCACCAGCCTTAAAGATTTGGGCGAAGATTTCGGCCATGGCCTGTACGAAGCCGAGTTGCGCTATTTGGTTGAGAAAGAGTGGGTTGTCGAGTTAGACGATGCCATCTGGCGCCGTACCAAACTGGGTATGTGGCTGGATGAGGCGCAGAAACAACGCATTGCCGAATGGTTGGCGGCAGTTCATGCCGAGAAAATGAATACGCTGTCACTGGTTTCCTGATTCGACAGACGCGCCGCAATGAAAAAAACCGCCTGCTTCCTGATAGAAGCGGCGGTTTTTTCTTAGAGTTTTATCGGTTTAATGTGCCAAATCTCATCGGCATATTCCTGAATCGTCCTGTCAGATGAGAAATACCCCATATTGGCGATATTTAATACCGCACGACGAGTCCATTCATCCGGTTGTAGATATAGCTCATCCACCGCGTCCTGCGTATCCACATAGCTACGATAGTCAGCCAATAACTGATAATAATCGCCCAGATTAACCAACGAATCGAACAGGCTGGTATAGCGATTGGGTTCTTCTGGGCTGAAAATTCCGGTGGCGATCTGCGTCAACACTTGATGAAGCTCAGGGTCTTCATCATAGTATTTCCGCGGGTTATAACCACTGCGGCGTAATTCTTCAACCTGCTCAGCGGTGTTACCAAATATGAAAATATTATCCTCACCGACGTGCTCTCGGATTTCCACGTTAGCGCCATCGAGGGTGCCAATCGTCAGCGCACCGTTCAGGGCAAATTTCATATTACTGGTGCCAGAGGCTTCGGTTCCGGCTAGTGAAATCTGCTCGGATAGATCCGCCGCCGGGATAATCATCTGCGCCAGACTAACGCCATAGTTCGGAATAAACACGACTTTCAACAGGTTGTTCACCCTAGGATCGTTGTTTATTACTTTAGCGACATCATTGATCAAGCGAATAATCTGTTTCGCATTGTAATAGGCCGATGCCGCTTTACCGGCGAAGATCACCACTCTTGGTACCCATTTCGCCTCTGGATCCTGCAAAATACGGTTATAGCGCGTGATCACATGTAAAACATTCAGCAACTGCCGTTTGTATTCATGCATTCGCTTTATCTGCACATCAAACAGTGCCGCGGGATTGAGCACAATATTCAGGTTTTGTGCGACATAAATTGCCAGCCGCTTTTTATTTTCCAGCTTGGCTTTCTGTATCGCCTGTAAAAAGCTCGGATAATCAATATTGGGTTTGATATCGCTCAGTTGGCTAAGATCGGTACGCCAGTTATGGCCAATGCTGTCATCCAGCACCGCCGCCAGCGGGCGATTCGCCAGCCCAAGCCAGCGACGCGGCGTCACTCCGTTGGTTTTATTGCAGAAGCGAGTCGGGAAAATACGAGCAAAATCAGCAAATAGAGACTGAACCATCAACTCAGAATGCAACGCCGATACGCCGTTCACTTTATGGCAGGCAATCACGGCCAGCCACGCCATGCGCACCCGCCGCCCGTTCCCTTCATCGATAATCGACACTCTGGACGGTAATTCATTATCGTCCGGGAAGGCTTCCTGCACTTGTTTGAGGAAGTGATCGTTAATATCGAAAATAATTTGTAGATGGCGCGGCAAAATCTTACCAATCATATCGATCGGCCAGGTTTCCAGTGCCTCAGCCATCAAAGTATGGTTGGTGTAAGAGAAAATGGTTTCCACCATTCCCCAAGCTTTGATCCAGGTAAATTTATGCTCATCAATCAGCAAACGCATTAATTCAGGGATAGACAACACCGGGTGCGTATCATTCAGATGAATGGCAATCTTCTCTGCCAGATTGTCGAAGGTATGATGCAGCGCCCAGTGGCGGGCTAAAATATCCTGAACCGTGGCTGAAACCAGGAAATACTCCTGCCGTAGACGAAGTTCTCGTCCGGAATAGGTCGAATCATCGGGATACAGCACTCGCGATACGTTTTCCGAATGGTTCTTATCCTCTACCGCCGCAAAGTAATCCCCCTGATTGAATTTACCCAAATTGATTTCATTACTGGCGCGCGCCGACCATAAACGCAATGTATTAGTCGCATCGGTATCAAAACCAGGAATGATTTGATCATAGGCGCAGGCCAGAATTTCCTCAGTTTCCAGCCAGCGGGTTTTTGTCCCTTCCTGCTGGATACGACCACCAAAGCGCACTTTATAACGTGTGTTATGACGCGGGAATTCCCAGGCATTACCGTATTCCAGCCAGTTATCTGGGGATTCCGCCTGCTGCCCATTGACGATTTTCTGGCTAAACATGCCGTATTCGTAGCGAATGCCGTAGCCCCGCCCCGGCATGGCTAAAGTCGCCAGTGAATCCAGAAAACACGCTGCCAGACGCCCTAAACCGCCGTTCCCTAGCCCTGGGTCACTCTCTTCGGCCAGCAACTCATTGAAATCGATACCCATTTCATCCAGCGCGGCTTTGATATCATCATAAATACCCATAGATAACAGCGCGTTGGACAATGTTCGACCTAACAGAAACTCCATCGACAGGTAATAAACCTGCCGGACATCTTGAGATAATTGTGCCCGATTGGAGCGCAGCCAGCGTTCCACCATACGGTCACGCACTGCGAACAGCGTGGCGTTCAGCCAATCGTGCTCAGTGGCGATGGAAGGATCTTTACCGACAATAAACATCAGCTTATAGGCAATAGAGTGTTTCAGTGCTTCCACACTGACTACGGGTGAGGTGTAGCTAAAGGGTGTCGTCATTAGCGGTATTTCCCTAATTTGTGGTTACAACAAGTGTTGATAAAGCGACCGGTAGTCTGCTGCCGCTACCTGCCAACCAAAATCAAGCTCCATCCCATGACGCTGTACGTGACGCCAATGTTTTGGACGAACCCAGAGCACAAAGGCACGGCGAATTGCCCGCTCCAGTTCCGCTGCTTCACATTCATCAAACACAAACCCCGATGCGCTACCATCGGCCAGATTTTCTAAAGCACAATCCACTACTGTATCCGCCAGCCCGCCGGTATGGCGCACTAACGGCAGAGTTCCGTATTTCAAACCGTATAACTGCGTCAAGCCGCAAGGCTCAAAACGGCTGGGAACCAAGATCACATCGGCACCGGCAATAATCCGGTGCGAGAACGCCTCATGATAACCAATCTGAACGCCAACCTGATCTGGATAATCCGCCGATGCGGCCAGAAAAGCCTCTTGTAGCAGCGCATCCCCCGCGCCTAGCACCACTAACTGGCCACCCAGCCTGAGTAACTCGGGTAACGCCTGTAGTACCAGATCCAGACCTTTTTGCGCCGTTAAGCGGCTAACCACCGCGAAAATCGGCTTTTTATCAGTAACCTGTAGCCCCATGGCTTTCTGCAAATGGGCTTTGTTGACCGCCTTGCCTCGCAAATCTTCAGAATCATAGCGCTCTCCCAACAGAGCATCTGTGGTCGGATCCCAAATTTCTTCATCCACACCGTTGAGAATGCCGCTCAATCGCCCTTCCCGCGCTCGCTGTTGCAGCAATCCCTCCATTCCGTAACCAAAGGCAGGCTGGGTAATCTCTTTAGCGTAGGTCGGGCTAACGGTTGTCACATGATCGGCGTAAAACAAACCGGCTTTAAGGAATGAAATCTGACCGTAGAATTCCAAACCGTAGATATTAAAGAAGGACGGCGGAAGCTGTAGCTCAGCCATATGGTGAGCGGAAAATAGCCCTTGGTAGGCCAGATTATGTACCGTAAAGACCGAACGAGCCGGACGTCCCCGCGCCGCCAGATAGGCGCAGGCCAAACCCGCGTGCCAATCGTGAGCATGCACAATATTGGGGCGCCAGTAGCTATCCAGCCCGCAGGCCAGTTCGCAAGCCATCCAACCAAGTAGCGCGAAGCGCCGATGATTATCACCGTAAGCATTCAACCATTGGTCGTGGTAAGGGCTGCCGGGGCGATCGTATAAACCTGGCACATCAATCAGGTAGATTCCAACGCCATTGTAAGTGCCATAACTCAATTCCACCCGCCCGGCGAAGGTATCAATTTCTTTGACTAATACTCTATGGGGAATGCCGTTTTTCAGGTCGGGAAACGCCGGTAAAATCACCCGAACGTCGGTGCCATCGGCAATTTGAGCCGCAGGTAAAGCGCCGACAACGTCCGCTAATCCTCCGGTCTTTAGTAAGGGAAACATCTCAGAACAGACATGTAAAACCCGCATCATTACTCCTGGTATCTCATCAGCTACCAATAGGCTTACAGACAACATACGGCTTCGGCCAGAATATCAGGCTCACGTTTTCACGCCAGCCTGAAGCTAAATTACAACTGAGCCAGCATTTCCCTTGTGACGAGTACAATTCCGCCTTCCGAACGGTAGAAACGTGCACTATCCTCTTCCGCATTCTCACCGATCACCATCCCTTCTGGAATTTGGCAGGCGCGGTCGATAATGCAGTGCCGTAAACGACACGATCGACCCACATTAACGTCTGGCAGCAGCACCGCTGAATCTATCGTACAGAACGAGTTAATCCGCACCCGAGGGAATAGCACTGAATGCACCACCACGGAACCGGAAACAATACAGCCGCCAGAAACCAGTGAATTCATGGTCATACCGTGGCTACCGGAGCGATCCTGCACAAATTTTGCCGGCGGCAGTGGTTCCATATGCGTGCGAATCGGCCAGGAGCGGTCGTACATATCCAGTTCCGGCGTTACCGAGGCTAAATCCAGGTTAGCGCGCCAATAGGCATCCAGTGTCCCGACATCACGCCAATAAGGCGGTAAGTCGCCGTTGGAAGTCACGCAAGACAGAGTAAACGGATGCGCCCAGGCTTCTCCCCGCTCGGTAATTTTAGGTATCAGGTCTTTACCAAAATCATGGCTGGACCCCAGAGTATTCATATCCTCGAGCAATAATTTATACAGATAATCCGCATTAAAAATATAGATCCCCATGCTGGCCAGCGCCATATCGGGATTTCCAGGCATTGATGCCGGAACTTCCGGCTTTTCTGTAAACGACTTGATCTGATAGTCCAGAGACACTTCCATAACACCAAATCCCGAAGCTTCGCTTAGCGGCACCGGAATACAAGCCACGCTACATTTCGCCCCTTTTTCAACGTGGTCAATCAGCATGCGCGAGTAATCCATTTTATAAATGTGATCACCCGCCAGAATGACGATATATTCCGCATTGTATCTGTGAATAATATCCAGATTCTGATACACCGCATCCGCGGTTCCCTTGTACCATTCTTCAGTGCTCAAACGTTGCTGAGCCGGCAGCAAATCGACAAACTCGTTCATTTCTTCGTTGAAGAACGACCAACCGCGCTGGATATGCTGAACCAAAGAATGGGACTGATATTGGGTAATGACGCCGATCCGGCGAATGCCCGAGTTTAGACAGTTAGACAGGGCAAAATCGATAATGCGAAACTTACCGCCAAAATGTACCGCCGGTTTGGCACGAGTGGCCGTCAGGTCTTTCAAGCGCGAACCGCGCCCTCCCGCTAAAATCAGAGCTACCGATTTAAGCGGCAGTAGTCTGGCTAACATCAACGGATCTCTATTTTCGAATTTAACCATAGCGGATTCCTTAGATTTTTTGTTCAAACACACGCACTGAAAATGCGGCGCTATGCCCCGTAAGTAATTCTGTCTGTTGCGGCTCAGCGACATCGCGCGAAGCAAAAGGAGGTACAGGCAGCCATTTCCCGGCGGGTAAAGTCAATTCACAGGCTTGGTCGGAGGCATTAATCACCACTAGCCAACGTTGAGATAAACAAATCTGGAGCTTTCTTTGAAAGCCCTGCTCCCAGGCTAAGGCACTCATTTCCTGCCCCTGCATGTTCAACCATTGCACACTGCCATCGCCTTCCTGCCACCAGCGGTCTTGCGTAAGCGCCGGTATTTTTTGCCGCAGGCGGATAAGTTCGGCAGTAAAGTTCGCCAGATCGCTATCTGCCTGTGTCCAATCCAACCAGGTCATAGCGTTGTTCTGACAGTAGGCGTTATTGTTACCTTGCTGACTGTGGCCATGCTCATCACCGGCCAGCAGCATTGGCGTACCTAGTGAAAGCAGTAACGTGCTGAGTAACGCCCGCTGGCAGGCCTTGCGCCTATGCCAGACCGCCTCATCCGCCGTTAATCCTTCATTCCCGAAGTTATTGCTGAAATTACTATCCGTACCGTCGCGGTTGTCTTCACCATTAGCCAGATTATGTTTTTGGTTGAAACACAGGAGATCCAGTAAGGTAAAACCATCGTGTGAAGTGATCATGTTGATACTGGCGGAAGGCAAACGCTCCCGCTGAGCATAGATATCGGCAGAGCCGGAAAAACGTTGGGCAAATTGCCCCAAAGAGAATTGATTGTGTAGCCAGAAACGTCGCATTCCATCGCGATATTGGTCATTCCACTCGCTAAAACCGCGAGGGAAATGGCCTACCTGATAACCGCCCCAGCCGATATCCCAAGGTTCTGCGATCATTTTGCAATGAGCCAACCGCGGCTCCGCTTGTAACGCTTGGAAAAAGGGTGCGTCCTGATGAAATTCAGGCGTGCGCCCCAAAATCGCGCCGAGATCGAAGCGAAAACCGTCGACGTGGCAACTCTCAACCCAATAACACAGGCAGTCGATTACCCAACGAACCACTTCCGGATGATCCAGCTTGAGCGCGTTACCGCAGCCGGTTTGATTCTCATACTCTCCCTGCGCGTTCAGCCAGTAATAGCTGGCATTATCGATCCCTCGCAGCGATAGCGTTGGCCCTTCAGCGTCCAGCTCGGCGCTGTGGTTAAACACCACGTCCAGAATGACCTCAATGCCTGCACGATGCAGGGCTTTTACCGCATCCCGCAGTTCCCGCAGCGGTGAGAAACCTTCCCGCCCGGATGCATAATCCGGCTCTACCGCATAGGGCGCTAATACGTTGTAGCCCCAATAGTTGGTTAGCCCCAGTTTCTGCACTCGAGGTTCATCCACATGATGCTGAATCGGCAGCAATTCCAGCGCGGTAATACCGAGCTTTTTCAGGTAATCAATCATCACAGGATGAGCCAAAGCACCATAGCTGCCACGTAGCGTCTCGGGAATGTCGGGGTGTAGCTGAGTTAATCCGCGAACGTGAGCTTCATAAATTATCGTATTGCCCCAAGGCACCGCCGGCGGGCAATCGCCCTGCCAGTCATATTCCTCATGTACCACCACGGATTTTGGCATCGCATCGGCGCTATCCTGCTGATCGGCATGATCCATTCCGCCGAACAGGCGCGGATCGTCATCAACGCGTCCTTCCACTGCACGAGCACAGGGATCGAGTAGGAGTTTCTGCGCATTAAAACGATGTCCCGATTGGGGATCAAACGGCCCGCTAACGCGAAATCCGTAACGCTGACCAGGCTGACCGCCGGGTAAATATCCATGCCAGATATCGCCGCTGCGAGCGGGCAACGGCAAGCGAACCTCCCGCCCCGCTTCGTCGAACAGGCACAGTTCTACGTCATAGGCATGAGCCGAAAACAGGGTGAAATTAATCCCTGAACCGTCAAAATACGCGCCAAGAGGAGTAGGAGAACCAGTCTGTAACGTGGTCATGCTATCCCTCCCTCAGCAGATAAAGAGTGGCGAGCGGCGGTAGAGTCAGCGATAAAGATTGATCCTGGTTATGGCTGCCAATCTGTTGAGTATCAATCGCGCCCTGATTACCCAAATTACTGCCACAATAATAGGTTGAATCGGTATTCAACACTTCGCGATACCGTCCGGCGCGGGGCACGCCTACTCGATAGTTATAGCGCGGCACCGGGGTGAAGTTACTGATGGCGATCAATTCATTACCTGCCGCATCACGGCGCAGGAAAGCAAAAACTGAGTTTTCATGGTCATCTACCACCAGCCATTCAAAACCTTCCGGCTGATAATCCAGTTCGTACAGCGGCGCATTATCTTGATAACAATGGTTAAGATCTCGCACCAAACGTTGAACGCCGCTATGCCAGCCGTTTTCGTCATCGAGCAAGTGCCAGTCCAGACTGGTGTCAAAATTCCACTCCCGCCCTTGAGCAAATTCGCATCCCATAAACAGCAGTTTTTTGCCGGGATGCGCCCACATAAAGCCGTAATAAGCGCGGAGGTTAGCGAATTTCTGCCAGGCATCGCCGGGCATCCGATCCAGAATCGAGCGTTTGCCATGTACCACTTCATCATGGGAAAGCGGCAACACGAAATTCTCGGTATAGGCATACAACATGCCAAAAGTCATTAGATTATGGTGGTATTTGCGGTGAACCGGATCGAGCTGCATGTAATTGAGCGTGTCGTGCATCCAGCCCAGATTCCATTTGTAATTGAAACCTAACCCATTGGCTTCTGGCGGCAAGGTTACGCCGGGATAGTCGGTGGATTCTTCCGCTAACGTCACCGCGCCGGGTCGTTCTACGCCGAGGGTATGGTTGGTGTAACGCAGGAAAGAAATAGCTTCCAGATTGTCTCTGCCGCCATATTGGTTAGGCACCCACTCGCCTTCGGCCCGGCTGTAATCCCGATAAATCATCGAAGCGACCGCATCTATTCGCAGACCATCGATACCAAAACGTTCCAGCCAGTAAAAAGCGTTTCCTGCCAGATAGTTGCGAACTTCATTTCGTCCGTAGTTATAAATCAGGGTATTCCAATCCTGATGATAACCTTCACGCGGATCGGCATATTCGTACAGCGCGGTACCGTCAAACTGCGCCAGACCGTATTCATCACTAGGGAAATGACCTGGAACCCAATCCAGAATCACGTTTAGCCCCGCCTGATGGGCTTTCTCAATGAATTGCCTGAAATCCTGTGGCGTTCCAAAGCGGCGGGTCGGTGCATACATGCCCAACGGTTGGTAGCCCCAACTGCCATCAAACGGATGCTCACTCATCGGGAGTAATTCGATATGGGTAAAACCCATATATTTGACGTAATCAACCAGTTGTTCAGCTAGTTCGCCGTAGCTCAGCCAGAAATTGTTTTCGGTATGTCGCCGCCAGGACCCCAGATGAACTTCATAAATAGAAACTGGCGCATTGAGCGCATTGGCTTTTTGTCGAATGGGAGAGTTCTCAACAATATCAGGCAGTGGGCTAATCAGAGAGGCCGTTTCTGGTCGCATTTGCGCTTCAAAAGCGTAAGGGTCTGCTTTTAGGCGAATATTTCCATTACTGTCTATTATCTCGTATTTATATAGCTGTCCGGCCTGTACACCCGGTAAAAAAACTTCCCAAATACCGTTTTCTTTTCTCAGCCTCATTGGGTGGCGGCGGCCATCCCAGAAGTTAAATGCACCAACAACCGACACTCGCTTGGCATTAGGTGCCCAAACCGCAAAACTGACGCCTTCCACCCCGTCTAAAGACATCAAATGAGCACCTAAACGTTCATAGGGGCGCAAATGCGTACCTTCCGCCAATAACCAGCTATCTATATCCTGCAATAAGGGGCCAAATCGATAAGGATCATCGATAATTTCGGTACTATCCGCCCAAATAACAGCTAACTGGTAGCGAAATGGATTTTTACGACGAGGAATGACAGCGGCAAAGAAGCCCCTGGAATCGATACAATCGAGCCGAGTGACTTTCTTATTGGTTTTGCAGTCAACTACCCATACTTCTTTAGCATCAGGCAGCAGAGCACGCACTTGCAGCATATCGGCAACTTTGTGCATACCAAGAATGGAAAAAGGATCTGAATAATTACCACAAATAACCTGATTAATCACATTTTGCTCGGGAAGTGCTGACATTTTATCTTTCCTATGACTAATAGCATGATTTACAAGAAAAAATCATTAAGACAAATAAAAATTCAACTTATCTATCATGCAATCCATTTACCGTATAAATCATGACGACGATCAAAATGACGATTTTTTTAGCTTAAAATCTCAAAAAACCACCCTGATAAATTTCAATCCCGGCTCAGAGTTACCCTTGTGACAATGCGCGCCCCAAGCTATAAGCATAGTCAAAGGTGAGTAAAAAATGGTTAAGCAATCAAGGAAATCCCTTTCCAGCACTAAAAGGAATAATCCGGTTAATTTATTTCGGGTTAGCGGCAGTTATTCACTCAAATTGGCACTTTGGTAGCAGATCTCACGGTCTGCGTTTTTTTATATTTAGTTGTTCGAGTTAAAATTTTCTCATTCATGCCTTCGTTATAATGGCCTCGGAAATAACGGAGGCAATACAGCATGGGCGTTAGCCAGACCGAACTGATTTTTTCATTACTGCAACAAATGTGCGTATATCTGGTTATCGCATACCTGCTCAGTAAAACACCGCTTTTCATTCCATTGATGCAAGTCACCATCCGCTTGCCGCACAAGCTGGTGTGCTATCTCACCTTTTCCATGTTTTGCATCATGGGGACTTATTTCGGCCTGCATATTGATGATTCCATTGCCAATACACGTGCTATTGGTGCGGTTTTAGGCGGCGTACTGGGGGGACCATCCGTCGGTTTTCTGGTCGGCTTAACCGGCGGATTACACCGTTATTCTCTGGGAGGAATGACCGCGACCGCCTGTATGCTCTCCACGGTCGCGGAAGGTCTGATAGGCGGCTTCCTTCATAACTACCTGATTCGTAGGAATCGGCTGGATTTACTGTTCCAACCTTTAGTGATTGCTGGCATGACGTTAGTGGCGGAAGTGCTGCAAATGCTGATTATTCTGGCGGTTTCGCGCCCCTTTTCCGAAGCGGTGGAACTGGTTGAAAATATTGCATTGCCGATGATGATCACCAATACCATTGGCGCAGCTATGTTCATGCGCATCCTACTGGATCGGCGCGCTATTTTCGAAAAATACACCACGGCATTTTCGGCTAAAGCCTTACAGATCGCCGCCAGAGCAGAAGGACTATTACGACACGGATTTGATCAGCAAAACAGTATGCGAGTAGCGCGGATTCTGTATGAGGAATTGGGCGTTGGGGCGGTGGCGATTACCGATAGAGAAAAGCTTCTGGCCTTTATCGGCACCGGCTCAGATCATCATATTGTCGGTTCCGCGATTACTTCACACCACACTCATCGAGCCATCGGAATGGATCAGGTGGTTTATGCCGACGGCAACGCGGTGCCCTATACCTGTTCGATTTCACCCACTTGCAAACTAGGCTCTACGCTGGTTATTCCTCTACGAGGAGAAGAACATCGCGTCATCGGCAGCATTAAACTGTATGAACCGAAAACCAAGCTGTTTTCCAGTATCAACCGCACGCTAGGGGAAGGCATTGCTCACCTTCTATCGGCGCAGATTATGGCGGGTAGATTTGAGCAACAAAAACAATTATTAGCCCAGTCGGAGATCAAACTCCTCCACGCTCAGGTAAATCCGCATTTTCTATTCAACGCCCTCAATACCTTATCGGTTGTGATTCGTCGCGATCCCAATCACGCTCGCAAACTGGTGCTTTCACTTTCCACCTTCTTCCGTAAAAACCTGAAGCGCAGCCACGATGTCGTTACTCTGAGCGATGAAATTGAGCATGTGAATGCTTACCTGGAAATTGAAAAAGCGCGCTTTGCCGATCGATTGAACGTCAATATCGCCCTGCCAGAAAATATTCTGGCTGCCCGACTACCCGCGTTCTCTTTGCAGCCGGTGGTAGAAAATGCCATTAAACACGGAATTTCTCAGATGTTCAGCAATGGAAATATTACCCTACGCGGCAATATGCAGGATGGAATCCTGACGTTGGAAGTAGAAGATAATGCGGGATTGTATGAATCCAAGCCCGACGGGGACGGATTGGGCATGAATCTGGTCGACAGACGTATCAAGGTGCGTTATGGCCAGCAGTACGGCGTGACCGTGACCTGTGAGACGGACATATATACCCGTATCTCGATTAAATTACCGTTCCATACCGCAGCAGAAAATTGAATTAATCCGCTGATATTTAGCGATAAAAAAAGGTTGCTAGCATCGCAACCTTTTTGATTTTTTAGCGACTTCAGAACTACAGTTTTAGAGCGGCAGCGATTACGCCAGAATCCGCAGCATACGGCGTAACGGTTCTGCCGCGCCCCAAAGCAATTGGTCGCCAACGGTGAAGGCGGATAAATACTCCGGCCCCATGTTCAGCTTGCGCAAACGGCCTACCGGCGTATTCAACGTGCCGGTCACGGCGGCGGGAGTCAGCTCACGCATCGTCAACTCGCGATCGTTCGGGATGACTCGTACCCAATCATTGTGGGTTGCCAGCAACGCCTCGATTTCAATGAGCGGAAGGTCTTTTTTCAGTTTCAGAGTAAATGCCTGACTATGACAGCGCAGAGCGCCAACACGCACACATAACCCATCCACCGGAATAACGCTGCTGGTATTCAGAATTTTGTTCGTTTCCGCCTGGCCTTTCCACTCTTCCCGGCTCTGGCCGTTATCCAACGCTTTATCAATCCACGGAATCAGGCTGCCAGCCAATGGCACACCAAAGTTATCGGTTGGCAACGTGCCGCTGCGTGTCGCCGCCGTCACTTTACGCTCAATATCCAAAATGGCAGAAGCAGGGTTCTGTAGCTCTTTGGCTACGCCAGCGTGCAGCATACCCATTTGGGTTAGCAACTCACGCATATGACGAGCACCGCCGCCGGATGCAGCCTGATAAGTGGCAACAGACGCCCATTCGACCAGGTCATTGGCAAACAGGCCACCCAGTGACATCAACATCAGGCTAACGGTGCAGTTACCGCCAACAAACGTTTTGATTCCCTGATTTAACCCTTGCTGAATCACATCATTGTTTACCGGATCCAAAATAATAATGGCATCGTCTTTCATGCGCAGAGAAGAAGCTGCATCGATCCAAAAACCCTGCCAGCCGCTGGCACGCAGCTGAGGATAAATTCCGTTGGTATAATCCCCGCCCTGACAACTAATGATAATATCCAGAGCACGCAGCGCGTCGATATCATAAGCGTCTTGCAAGGTGCCCTGCTGACCGGTAAAAGTAGGCGCAGCCTGACCGTGCTGTGAAGTAGAGAAAAAGACCGGGCGGATGCCGTCAAAATCGCGTTCTTCGATCATGCGCTGCATGAGCACAGAGCCGACCATACCGCGCCAGCCGATAAAACCAACGTTTTTCATGTTTACTGTCCTGCCTTGGAAGAGGTGACAACCGATTAAGGGATGCCTGTCTTGTGGCGCTGCGCCGCCGAAAATGGCATGGCAGACTGACTCTAAGAGAGACCTGATACCACCTTACAAAATATGTAAAAAGTGGCAAGTTAATTTAATCGATGCCGGAGGAATTCACAGTAATCCTCCTAATACCCGAGCGTCTCTGGTTTGATATACCGGAAACTTTTAGTCCGTTGAGGTCACAATGACAGAAATGATTGCGGCAACCGTGTTGCTGTTTTTGATAATGGATCCTTTAGGCAATTTGCCCATTTTCATGTCGGTGCTCAAGCATCTGGAACCGAAGCGGCGACGGGTAGTGCTGATTCGCGAGCTGCTTATCTCACTTATCTTGATGTTGATTTTTTTGTTCGCGGGCGAGAATATTTTGGCGTTTTTGAACTTACGCACTGAAACCGTTTCGATTTCCGGCGGAATCATTCTGTTTTTAATCGCCATCAAAATGATTTTCCCTTCCAATGAAGGTCACTCAACCGACTTACCTGCTGGAGAAGAACCATTCCTGGTTCCACTGGCAATTCCGCTAATGGCTGGCCCATCAATATTGGCCACACTGATGCTTCTTTCTCATCAATATCCAAATCGCATGAGCCATTTGGTGTTAGCGCTGCTGATCGCCTGGGGTTTATCCTCAGTTATCTTGTTGATGTCTGGTGTATTTTTACGTCTGTTGGGGGATAAAGGCGTCAGCGCATTGGAACGACTGATGGGATTGATTCTGGTGATGTTATCTACCCAGATGTTTTTAGATGGCGTCAGAGCCTATCTCACGGCCTAATTCATCGGCGACGACGATAAAAACACACAAGGGGCCACGATTGGCCCCGATAACCAAGCGGTGCCGAAGCTAGACTTTATGGCTCAGCGCCGCCACGCAGCGACGTACTACTTCATCAATATCGGCATCGATATCCACGCAAATCACGTCTTTCTCGTCTGCCAGAGGCTCTTCCAAGGTTTCAAACTGGCTTTTCAGCAGATCGGTGGGCATAAAATGACCCGAACGAGCTTTTAATCGCTCCATAATCATGTCAAAGCTGCCTTTCAGATAGAGAAAAACCATATCTTTATTGCCTTCCCGCAGGCAATCGCGGTAACGACGTTTTAGAGCAGAACAGACAATAATACCGGTTTCGTTTTTATGGTTCAGGCTGTAGGCCGCGTCGCTCAAACGTTCCAGCCACGGCATTCTGTCGTCATCATTTAACGGATGCCCGCTGGCCATTTTTTGAATATTGGCGCGCGGATGCAGATCATCACCGTCAATAAATTTGGCGTGAATTGCATGAGCAACGGCTTCACCCACCGTCGTTTTTCCGCTGCCCGATACGCCCATCACAATGATGCTATGTCCTGCCATAAGTTTGATCTCTATCTCAGAATGGGAATTTTACCCTGTTTGACGGTTCCGTATTTTAACATGTTACCGGTATCATGATACCGGTAACAAATGGAGATGTGACTTTTATCACAAAGGGAAGAACACCGGGTTTTGTACTCAATCGCGCAATCACGCCAGCCTGTTTAAAGACTGAGCGTAATAATAAAAGGAAGGTTCTTATCCCGTTACCTGTCCTGGATAAGCACCCTACCCCACTAATTTCGCGTTGCAGCAAAATGAGCAATATCAATACCTATAGCTTTCAGATTACAGCCAAACGGCAATTGGCCTCCATCCGAGGAGCTTAGTCCGCTAAGTGAATCGAGATAGCCAAAACAGCCGGTGTCGCTGCAACGGGAAAGAGACAAGGTACAAAGTCAGAAAACGCCGCTGCGGCGAGAAAAAAGCAGGGTAAATAAATCATAACTAAAAGCGATAAATAGGTTGGAGAAATGCTATGCCATTAGTCATTGTCGCGGTTGGCGTTGCCATGCTGCTGTTACTGATGATCCGTTTCAAGCTGAACGGGTTTATCTCGCTGATTCTGGTCGCTCTGGCGGTCGGAATTATGCAGGGTATGCCGGTTGATAAAGTGGTCGGCTCGATTAAAGCCGGGGTTGGCGGCACGCTTGGCAGCCTGGCGCTAATTATGGGCTTTGGTGCCATGCTGGGTAAACTGCTGGCGGACTGCGGCGGTGCTCAACGCATCGCTACCACGCTGATTGATAAATTCGGCAGACAACATATTCAATGGGCCGTGGTACTGACAGGTTTTACCGTCGGTTTTGCCCTGTTTTATGAGGTCGGTTTCGTACTATTACTACCGCTGGTATTCAGCATTGCGGCGTCTGCACGCATTCCTTTGCTGTATATCGGTGTGCCAATGGCTGCTGCGCTTTCGGTCACTCACGGCTTTCTGCCTCCTCACCCCGGCCCAACGGCGATTGCGACCATTTTCCATGCCGATATGGGTAAAACCTTGCTGTACGGCACCTTACTGGCTATTCCAACGGTCATATTAGCTGGTCCGGTTTATGCTCGATTCCTGAAGGGCATTGATAAGCCGGTTCCTGAAGGTTTATACAACCCAAAAACCTTTACCGATGAAGAAATGCCGAGCTTTGGCGTCAGTGTTGCGACCGCTCTGGTGCCGGTTATTCTGATGGCGCTGCGTGCCGTAGCCGAGATGATTTTGCCAAAAGGGCATCCGGTTCTGGCTTATGCCGAATTCTTCGGCGATCCGGTTATTGCGACCCTTATCGCTGTATTAATCGCTATTTTCACCTTTGGCCTGAACCGCGGGCGCTCCATGGAATCGGTAATGGATACCGTAACCGACTCCATTAAAATCATCGCTATGATGCTGTTGGTTATTGGCGGTGGCGGCGCATTCAAGCAGGTATTGGTGGACAGCGGCGTTGAACAATATATTGCCGGTATGATGAGCGGCAGCGGTGTATCACCAATTCTGATGGCTTGGTCTATCGCGGCACTGTTGCGTATCGCGCTGGGTTCTGCCACGGTCGCGGCCATTACCGCCGGAGGTATTGTTGCTCCATTGATTGCCACCACCGGTGCCAGCCCAGAGCTGATGGTTATTGCCGTCGGTTCCGGCAGCGTGATTTTCTCTCACGTTAACGATCCGGGCTTCTGGCTGTTTAAGGAATATTTCAATCTGACCATTATGGAAACCATTAAATCCTGGTCAGTGCTGGAAACCATCATTTCAGTATGTGGATTAGTCGGCTGCCTGTTATTGGCTATGGTGATTTAATTCGCTGAGTTTGAAGGTTAGTTCACACAAAAAAGGCCTGCTGTCGAAAGATAGCGGGCCTTTTCTTTAACGCCATTATTCAGATACTGCCACCGGGCAGAATAGTGAAGCCGACATCGACCATTTTGGGTGACACCGATTCACCACGCAGCCTGGCAATCAGACGTTCTGCACCTATTTGCCCCATTTTTTCGCGGGGAGTCAGTACGCTAGCCAAACGCGGCACCATCGACTGCCCAATATCATGGCCGTGGAAACCAGCAATCGCCATATCCTGCGGGATAGATAATCCCTGGCGTTGACATTCGAAAAACGCGCCGATGGCCAAGTCATCATTGGTACAGAAAATACTGTCGATCTGCGGATAACTAACCTGCGCTTCACGCAACAGCTCGCCACCGGCAGAATAGGAAGATGAGCGGCTGGTCATAATACTGACCGGCTCTAAACCCGATTCTCTCATCGCCTGCTCGTAACCCTGCTGCTTAATCACCGTTCGCTCATCCTGACGCGCACCGAAATAGACTACGTGACGGTGGCCCTGAGTGATAATTTGCTGAGTCATCTTGCGAGCGGCTTCAAAATTGTTAAATCCAACCGCCAGATCGATGCAGGGGGAAACACAATCCATCAATTCGATCACCGGAATACCGGACACCTGAATCATTTTTAAGGTACGGGGAGTGTGATTCCGTTCGGAGAGAATCAGACCGTCGATGTTATAAGACAGCAGCGAGGTCAGACGTTGTTCTTCCAGCTCTTTCTGATAACCATAGTGAGCCAGCATGGTTTGATAGCCGTGAACGTCTGTGACGCTCTCAATACCGCGTAAAACCTCGGCAAATACCTGATTAGTTAATGAAGGCAATAATACGCCAATCGCCCGGCTGGTGGCGTTTGACAGAATATCCGGCGCACGGTTGGGGATATAGCCCAACTCATCCAATGCCACCGCAATTTTCCCCTGTAGCACGGCGGAAACCTGCTGCGGATTACGCAAATAGCGGCTAACCGTCATTTTCGTGACGCCAACCATATCAGCTACATCTTGAAGCACTGGCCTTTTTTTCTTCATTATCAATGAACTGGCGCAAGAGAGACGGGCGGGGATTTTAACAAAAAAAAGGGTATAACGCGATGCGCATACCCTTTTTAGCCGATAAATGAAGGTTAAACCGGTGGCAGATCAAATAACAATATCTCACTGTCTTCATCGGCATGAATCGACAATGCGGTTTCATCCCAAATGGCGAAAGCATCGCTGGTGCCTGCGTGATGACCATTGATAGCAACCTTGCCACGTACTACCTGAATCCAGATTCTGCGCTCCGCCTGAATCTGATAAACAGATTGTTCATCTTTTTTCAGCGCCCAGCGCGATAGCGTCATATCTTGGAACACTTTCAGAGAACCGTCGCGAGCATCCGGAGACAGCACCAACTGGCGCCCCTGTGGGTTATCAAAGCGCTTTTGTTCATAGCGCGGTGGTAAACCATTAGTTTCAGGAATAATCCAGATTTGATATAGGTGCAACGGCTGGTCACTACGACCATTGTATTCAGAGTGGCGCACACCCGTGCCGGCACTCATAATCTGGAACTCACCCGCATGGATTTGTTCTTTATTGCCCATGCTGTCCTGATGTTCTACGGTTCCCGATAGTACATAGGTTAGAATTTCCATATCCTTATGGGGATGAGTACCGAAACCCTGCCCAGCGTCGATCACGTCTTCGTTAATCACCCGCAGCGCCGAGAACCCCATAAAGTTAGAGTCATAATAATCAGCGAATGAGAAGGTATGCCAGCTATCTAACCAGCCGTGATTAGCGTGACCGCGTTCTTCTGCTTTGCGTAGATAAATCATATTCAATTCTCCTCAACGTTTTCTTTAGTCTAGATGTCGCAGGAAAATATGAAAGCGTAAAAAACTCATCCCTCTGTTCAAATAATTCGACAAAGAAAAAAGCATAAAAACAAAGCGTGTGCAGAGGCAGAAAATGCGGAAATCAAACAAGCCGTTGCGACTATTCCACCGAGAAAAGGCAAAAAAAAAGCCAGCACCCGGCTGGCTAAGTAAACACTGGAAGCAATGTGAGCAATGTCGTGCCTTCGTCATGTGAACACCTAAACTTTGATGGTCTCACTTGAAAGCATGACAATGATAATCATTATCACTCTCAACTGTAAAGCATTATTTTTAATCAATGCGAATATAATTGACTGCGATGAATAAACCGATACTTTGTTAGGTTATTCAAACACTAATCAATAGGAAAAGCCCTATGTCTCATGCGCAAATACGTCCGGTAGAACCTTCTGATTATTTGGCTCTGCAACAGCTATATGCACATCCGAAGGTGTATCGCGACACCTTACAGCTTCCGCTACCTGCTCCGGATTTGTGGGCGAAGAAGCTGGGGACTCCCGCGCCAGGTATCTATTATTACGTTGCCTGTATCGACGGACAAATCGCAGGCCAGCTCAGCCTTGAGACAATACAAAGACCGCGCCGCAACCACGTTGCCACCTTCGGCATTGCAGTAGACGCGGGTTTCTTGGGCCAGGGCGTTGGCAGTGCGTTGATGAAAACCATGATTGATTTATGTGATAACTGGTTGAACATCAATAGAATTGAACTAACGGTATTCGTTGATAATGATACTGCCGTAGCGCTGTACAAGAAATTTGGTTTTGAAATCGAGGGAACCAGTAAACGCTATGCCTTACGCGACGGTAAATATATCGACGCTTATCATATGGCCAGGGTAATAGACCCAAAATAAATCACCTGAACACGCAATTAGCGGAACTTTCCTCTCACTTATTTACACATCAGCCCGAAGATCGTGACCGATCGCGTCACGATCTGTTTCCATCTCTCCTTGAAATAAAACACGACAGCGATCACACTCCGCTGCCATAAATCAACGAAACGGCGTAGAATACTGCTCGCTTTTAATGGACAGATTTCCGACAGAATAGTCGCTCACAGCGTGAATTGATGATGAGGTTGTTGTGTTTGAGAGTTATGGAGTGCTCAATCTTTGGACGTATGTCCTAGGTGCCATTTTCATTATTATCGTGCCGGGGCCAAACACCCTGTTCGTTCTGAAAACAGGCATTACCCGCGGTGTTAAAGAAGGCTATAAGGCTGCATTAGCGGTGTTTATTGGCGATGCAGTACTGATATTTTGCGCCTATGTGGGAATTGCCTCCCTGATCCGCTCTTCGCCTTTCCTGTTTACGCTGGTCAAAATGCTCGGTGCCATTTACCTCTTGTATTTGGGGCTTAAAATCCTCTACAGCACCTTGGTGAAAAAAGGTCAGAGCGAAGCAACCGAGATCGTGGAACACACTTTCCGCAAAGCGCTGACCCTGAGCCTGACCAATCCCAAGGCCATTTTGTTCTACGTTTCGTTTTTTGTGCAGTTTATCGATCAAAGTTATGCCCACACCGGCCTGTCCTTCGTGATACTGGCGGTGATTCTGGAAATGATAAGCTTTGTCTATATGTCGCTGCTCATTTTTGCTGGCGCAGCACTAACCCACTTCCTGAGTGAGAAAAAACGTCTCGCCAAACTGGGTAATTCGATGGTTGGGCTGCTTTTCCTCGGTTTTGCCACCAAACTGGCTACCGCAGCCTAAAACCTACCGATATAAGCCGATATCAATAGAAATGGCGCCATCATCAGGCGCCATTTTTGTTGTGCACAGAAAACCTCCAGCTAGGCTGGAGGTTCGGTAAAGCTTTCAGCTTTGAGCCAGTTATAAAAACCCCTTTTGATTTGTTAAAACAGTTTGCGGTCTGGCAACTGCAAATGTTCAACAAGAAATCAAAAGGGGGTCCCTATGAGGGACGAAAAGAGCTTAGCGCACACGCGATGGAACTGTAAATATCACATGGTTTTTGCGCCGAAGTACCGAAGAAAGGTGTTCTACGGGGAAAAGCGCAAAGCGATAGGCAGTATCTTAAGAAAGCTGTGCGAATGGAAAAACGTGAATATTCTGGAAGCAGAATGCTGTGTGGATCACATCCATATGCTTCTGGAAATCCCGCCCAAAATGAGTGTGTCGGGTTTTATGGGATACCTGAAAGGAAAGAGCAGCCTGATGCTTTATGAGCAGTTTGGCGATTTGAAGTTCAAATACCGTAACAGGGAGTTCTGGTGTCGGGGGTATTACGTTGATACGGTTGGGAAAAATACAGCCAGGATACAAGAATACATAAAGCACCAGTTGGAAGAGGATAAAATGGGTGAGCAACTCTCGATCCCCTATCCGGGCAGCCCGTTTACGGGCCGTAAGTAATCCATAAATGCAAATGTCAGATCGCGATGCGCCTGTTAGGGCGCGGCTGGCAACAGAGCCTTATAGGCGCATATGAAAAACCTCCGGCTATGCCGGAGGATATTTATTTTCCAACATATCAACGATGCTAGATGTGCAGTTCAGTCAGTTTCTCTTTCGGTAATGCCAACTCATCGTTATGATTTACCCGCACACCACGCTCGATGATGCTTTTGGCAATGTCCTGCGCTTCTTCCAGCGAATGCATTTGGTAAGTCCCACACTGATATTCATTCAGCTCAGGAATTTTACGCTGGTCAGTGACTTTCAGTACATCAGCCATCGCCGCTTTCCACGCTTCCGCCACACGCTGCTCGTCAGGTGTGCCAATCAGGCTCATATAGAAACCGGTACGGCAGCCCATTGGTGAGATATCAATAATTTCCACACCCTGACCATTCAGATGATCACGCATAAAACCTGCGAATAAATGCTCCAGCGTATGAATACCTTTCTCCGGCAAAACTTCTTTATTCGGCACGCAGAAACGTAAATCAAACACGGTGATTGCATCGCCGTGAGGGGTTTTCATCGTCTTAGCAACGCGAACGGCCGGTGCTTTCATAATGGTGTGGTCAACTGTAAAACTGTCCAATAATGGCATCTTGTTACCTCCTCAAAAAAATTATTTCTCGCAGAAGAATTTTTTTTCGAACCCAATGAAACTTTTTTAAATCACCGCCGTCTTAATATGTGAAAGACGCGCATTTGTTATCATCATCCCTGTATACAGAGATGTTAATTTGGCCACATTGATTGTGGCCTTTTCTTTTTCTAGCGACCTGCGTGTATCGCCAGATACTCTTCAAAGCTTAGTTCATCACTACGTTCCAGCTCACCTTGACGAATCCAAGAACGGTCACGTTCAGCTGAAAGCTGTTCTTCAGTCAATATTTCCAACGGCTCACTGCGTAACATTTCGCGATAACGTTCAGCCAGATCCAGCCCGACACCACCGATTCCTTCCGCTTTCATTGCCTGTAAAATACGAGCAGAGAACGTCAGTTCAGGATTATCGAAGGAAGCAACTAGCTCATCACATACATCCTGATAAGCCCGACTGTCTTTGCCGTCCAGCACTTCTGCCACCCGGCGCAAGTCGTCAAACAGCGCTTTACCGACTTTATCTAAAGGCTCACGAGTGCTATCGCAGCCAATACCAATAGTCTGACCCGGTTTACGCCCTTCCAGAATCACACGATTCCAGTTTTTACGCGTACAAAGTAGCTCATCGCTGCTCATTTCAGGCGCATCAGCCAGCACGCACCAGATCAGAAATAGATCGAGGAAACGAGCCTGTACCGCATCAACACCAATTGGGGAGAACGGATTGATATCCAGCGAGCGCACTTCGATATATTCGATCCCGCCGCGCAGCAACGCGTCAGAAGGTGACTCACCTGATTGAGTGACGCGTTTGGGTCGAATCGGAGCATACAGCTCATTTTCGATTTGCAGTACATTGCTATTGAGCTGTAGGTAGCGATCGCCCTCTTTCAGCCCCAGCGCCGCATACTCTTCCGATGGCGTATGGATAGCACGCTTCAATCCATCAATATAGGTATTCAGGTCATTAAAAGTAATGCCTAAATTACTCTGTGATTTATTGGTGTAACCCAAATCGCTCAGGCGTAAAGAAGTGGCATAAGGTAAATAGCACATACCGTTATCATTGCGCTCAAAAGGCAATGCGGTCTCACGTCCTTGCAGGAATGAAGAGCAAATCGCTGGCGAAGCACCAAACAGATACGGAATCACCCAGCCAAAGCGATAGTAGTTACGGATCAGTCGGAAATAACCGGCAGAGATCTCTTCTTTACCACTTTGCTCGTCTTCCACACCCGCCCACGCCTGCCAAAACTCAATAGGCAGTGAGAAGTTGTAATGTACGCCGGAAATGGTTTGCATCAGCGCGCCATAGCGGTTTTTCAACCCTTCACGGTACAGCGTCTTGAAGCGTCCAACGTTGGAGGAACCGTATTTAGCCAGTTCGATATCCTGCTCGGCGCCGATAAAGCACGGCATGCTAAGGGGCCACATGCGCTCATCGCCAAGTTTACGCGCAGTGTAACGATGAATATCACGCAAAAAAGCCAGCAAATGATCGATATCGCCGTCTACCGGAGTGATAAACTCCAGCAAAGCTTCGGCAAAATCAGTCGTGATCCATTGATGTGTCAACGCCGCCCCGAGTGACTCAGGGTGACCCGTCGCAGCCAGTTGGCCATCAGCGGTCACACGCAATGTTTCCCGCTCAATGCCGCGGCGGATTCCTTTTAATGCATTAGGATGCGCTTCCAACCAAGAAAGCGCCTGTGATACGTCCGGGATCAAATCGACCTCCCGCTCTTAAAAACCATAGCCCGTAAGCATACTGAAACTACGTCAATGTGACTATGTGAAGTCATCACATCTTTATTGCCACCAGGCGATTCCTTCCAGCGTTAACACGGTAATAACGATGTAACGCACAGCTTTTCCCACACACAGAAAAAAAACCACCAGAGCCCAGGGCATACGCAGCCAGCCTGCCAACACACACATCAAATCGCCTACCACCGGTAACCAACTCAGCAAGAGAGCGGCTGGACCAAAGCGTTGGAGCCAGCCCAACGTCATATCCAGCCCGCGCTGCGGTTTTAACGCCGGTAACAGGCGGCCTATAACTACATTTGTTAAGCCACCCAGCGTATTACCTACGGTTGCAGATAACACTAATATCACCGCAGGCGCACTGCCCGCAGTTAGCAAGGTCACTAATAGAATTTCGGAACTTCCAGGTAAGAGCGTCGCGCTAAGAAAACTGCTACCGAATAACGATGCTACAGCCAGCGTGCTACTCACAGCAGACGCACATCCACCACGTCCATCTTCGCCCGCTTTGCCGCTTCTACGCCGAAATCAGCATCTTCGAACACGACACAGCGCTCCGGCGCCACGCCGAGCAATTCGGCACAGCGCAAAAAGGTGTCTGGCTCCGGCTTATGCCGGGTAACGTCATCGGCACCGACGATGACATCGAAGTAATCCCGAAGGCCAAGATGTCGTAAAAGCGCCTCAGCCATGCTGTGCTCGCTTCCGGTTCCCACAGCCATAGGTCTGCGGCCATGATAAGCCTTAACCACGTCAATGAGCGGGAGCGGCTTTACGTTATCCAACAGCATCGCCTTCACCGCTGCCGTTTTCTCAGCGGCTAACAGATGAGGATCTAACTTCAACCGATGATTATGAATAATCATCTCGGCAATTCGCCAGGTTGGAGAGCCGTTGAGCGCCACCATAGCTTGCTCATCAAATTGAATACCGTGAGGCATCAACACCTTCCGCCAAGCCTGTCGATGGGTGGATTCGGTATCCAAAATCGTACCATCCATATCAAAGATTAGGCCTTCATAGCGATCGTACATCTTTATCCCAGGATCATTGAGGAAAGGAAAAGCTACTTTATCGCAAACTCATTAAATTGTCGCTTACTGTATAACCATCTGTATTTAATCAGAAAAAGTGTTTTTTGGCTAAAGATGGTCATTAGATGAGCGTAATAAAATCAACTGGATGGGAATTCATTAGCCAGTACAAGCACTGTGATGAGATATAGATTTGATGAATATTTATAACCTCATCGACCCATCTTGATATTTTTCATAGGCAGGCGAAATTCAGATAGCGGAAAAAAAGAAGTCAGTGGCGTTCTACTGGCACTCGCGGGGTCTCACTGACCAAATCAGGCAGGATGCTATTTCAAATAGCCAGAAAGCAGAAAACCCCGCCGCAGCGAGGTTTCTTAAAATGGTGCACCCAGGAAGATTCGAACTTCCGACCGCTCGGTTCGTAGCCGAGTACTCTATCCAGCTGAGCTATGGGTGCAAATAAATCTCTGAAACTATCTGACAGTCATTTAACTACTTCACCATACTGCAAAATATGGTGCACCCAGGAAGATTCGAACTTCCGACCGCTCGGTTCGTAGCCGAGTACTCTATCCAGCTGAGCTATGGGTGCATAGTAAATGGCGGTGAGGGAGGGATTCGAACCCTCGATACAGCTTTTGACCGTATACTCCCTTAGCAGGGGAGCGCCTTCAGCCTCTCGGCCACCTCACCATACGCTTCTTTCGAATTGTGCCTAACTTGCTTTTAAAGAAGCTCATCGGCACTGCGTGGCGCACATATTACTTTCCTGCACTTATAAGTCAAACAATTTTTCCCAACAAACGTTTACTTGCACAATTCACAGCCAAGATGCGCAATTTGGCATCGAAAAGAGTATTTTATCAACAGGCGAGATAAGGATGTCTGCGAAATAGCGTTGTAAAAGAATTGAAGGAATATTACTGAGGCGAGTTAAATCTTGGGAGAAAAGCGAGAAAATAGCCATGAGCGAGTGAGAAATGATGCAGGGAATAGAATTTTGGGGTGAGCAGCAGCGTCTCGCATTCCACGAGACGCTGCTTCAATATCAGTAAGTCGTCGGTTGAGACTTCTCTGCTTGAATACGTTGGTAGATTTCTTCACGGTGAACAGAAACTTCTTTCGGAGCATTCACACCAATTCGAACCTGGTTGCCTTTAACTCCTAATACAGTAACCGTAACCTCATCGCCAATCATGAGTGTTTCACCAACTCGACGAGTCAGAATAAGCATTCTTTGCTCCTTGAAAAATTAAAAGAGTCGGGTCTCTCAGTTTCCCCGCCATTATCCATCATACACCGTGAAAACGTAAGCCATCGCCCCCACATAAAATGTAAGTAGCTTGGTCGCGCCTCTAACTAATACAAGTTTAGACGACACGAACAAATTTGCGTTTAACTTTGTAACCGACCTATGACAAGAAAATTGAAAAGCGCCATACTCTTCTTTGAGGTATGGCGCATTTATTTTACACGATCATTGCATGCTTACAGCCGAGACGCGACCCACGCTTCTACGCTAGCCAGCGCGGCGGGCAGAGCCTGAACATCCGAACCTCCAGCCTGAGCCATATCAGGGCGTCCACCGCCTTTACCCCCCACCTGCTGGGCAATATCGGCAATCAACTCACCTGCTTTGACTCGGTTGGTCAAATCTTTGGTCACGCCTACAATCAGGCTCACTTTATCGTCCGCGGTCGTTGCCAGAACAATAATGGCAGAGCCCAACTGATTCTTCAGATCGTCAACCATGGTACGCAGCATTTTCGCTTCAACGTTATCCAGTTTGCTAACCAACAGTTTTACGCCCTTCACTTCTTTCGCAGAGGAGGACAATGAAGCACTCTCCTGCGCTGCCTGCTGGTCTTTCAACTGCTGTAATTCTCTTTCCAACGCTTTGCTGCGATCCAATACGGCCCGAATCTTATCTGTCAGATTATTGCTATCCCCCTTCACCAGGTGAGCAACATCCTGTAACAGATCACTTTGCTGATGCAGCAAGGCAATAGCACCTTCCCCCGTTACGGCTTCGATACGACGAATACCTGCTGCCGTGCCTAATTCAGCCAGAATACGGAACAGACCAATATCACCGGTACGATTGGCGTGAATACCGCCGCAAAGTTCGGTTGAGAAGTCGCCCATGGTCAATACGCGCACCTGATCGTCATATTTCTCGCCGAACAGAGCCATTGCGCCTTTTTCTTTCGCTGCGTCCAACTCCATAACTTCCGTTTGAATTGGCAGGTTGCGGCGAATCTGCGCATTCACCAGGTCTTCAACCTGACGAATTTGTTCCGGCTTCATGGCTTCAAAATGAGAGAAGTCAAAACGCAGGTATTTATCGTTAACCAATGAGCCTTTCTGAGCCACATGCTCACCCAGTATTTTACGCAATGCAGCGTGCAACAAGTGGGTCGCGGAATGGTTCAGACGAATACGATTACGGCGAGCGCTATCTACAATAGCATCAACGCTATCGTTAATACGCAAAGTACCTTGAGATAACTGGCCTAAGTGGCCAATCGCCTGGCCGTATTTCTGCGTGTCGGAGACCATAAAATCAGCCATAGCGCTTTTCAGTTGGCCTTGGTCGCCAACCTGACCGCCTGACTCACCGTAGAACGGAGTCTGATTCAAGATCACCACGGCATCTTCACCGGCATGAATCTCGTCAACGGCTTCACCATTGCGGAACAATGCAGTAACGGTAGATTTCTGCTCTACATGGTCATAGCCAGAGAATTCACTCGCGGTATCGACGCGGATCAGGCTGTTATAGTCAGCACCAAAACCGCTGGATTCACGAGCACGACGGCGTTGAGCTTCCATTGCCTGCTCAAAACCAGCCTCATCAACCTTCAGATTGCGCTCACGGCACACGTCCGCGGTCAAATCAACCGGGAAACCATAGGTATCATACAGACGGAATGCAGTTTCACCGTCCAGCGTGTCGCCGGTCAGCTTGTTCAACTCTTCATCCAGCAATGCCAGACCACGTTCCAGAGTCCGTGCAAACTGCTCTTCTTCAGTTTTCAGAACCTGCTCAACCATCGCCTGCTGCTGTTTCAATTCATCAGCGGCTGAACCCATAACGGCAATCAATGGCGCTACCAGTTTGTAGAAGAAGGTATCTTTGGCACCCAGAATATTTCCATGGCGAATAGCACGACGAATGATGCGACGCAGCACATAACCACGGTTTTCATTCGAAGGAATAACACCGTCTGAAATCAGGAACGCACATGAGCGGATATGATCGGCAATCACGCGCAGTGATTTGCTATTAAGATCGGTAGCGCCAGTTACTTCGGCAACGGCCGCAATCAAATCGCGGAACAAATCGATTTCATAGTTAGTATTCACGTGCTGCAATACAGCGGCAATACGCTCCAACCCCATACCGGTATCTACGGATGGTTTAGGCAGCGGCAACATTGTGCCATCTGACTGACGGTTGAATTGCATGAAAACGATGTTCCAGATCTCGATGTAGCGATCGCCATCTTCTTCTGGTGAGCCTGGAGGGCCACCCCAGATATGGTCGCCGTGATCGTAGAAGATCTCGCTGCATGGGCCGCACGGGCCGGTGTCACCCATTTGCCAGAAGTTATCCGAGGCAAAAGGCGCGCCTTTGTCGCCGATACGGATGATACGTTCACGCGGTACGCCAACGTCATTTGCCCAAATGTTATAGGCTTCGTCATCGGTTTCGTAAACGGTAACCCACAGTTTTTCTTTCGGCAGGTTGAACCATTTTTCGCTGGTCAGCAGTTCCCATGCGAAGTTAATCGCATCATGTTTGAAGTAATCGCCAAAGCTGAAGTTACCCAACATTTCAAAGAACGTGTGATGACGTGCGGTATAACCGACGTTTTCCAGATCGTTATGCTTACCACCGGCGCGAACACAGCGTTGGGAAGTCGTGGCGCGAGTATAGGCCCGCTTGTCCAAGCCCAAGAAAACATCTTTGAACTGGTTCATCCCGGCATTGGTAAACAACAATGTCGGGTCATTATTAGGGACCAATGAGCTGCTTGATACAACCTGGTGTCCCTTGCTATGGAAGAAATCGAGAAACGCTTGACGGATCTCAGCGGTGCTCTTGCTCATAATTGTCCCGGAATCAAGCTAAAAGAATGGCTCGCGAGCCAACAGCGCCCCCCTTAATAAAGGGGACTACCAGTCAGCTCACAAACAAAAAGTGGGAATAAGATAAATTTTCTTCAGAGGGAAGTAAAATCCCGTGTGCATTCATTCGATAAAATCATTGTAAATCGACTGAATTTCTTCTTGAAAGAAGCCACGATAGAGGAGATAACGCTGAACTTTTGCCTTTTCCTTCCATTCAACAGGTAAGGTTTCACCGAATTTGCGCTGAGCGACTTCTTTTGCCAGCTGACACCAGTCGATCTCACTTATTTCAAAAGCAGTTTGTGCTTGTTCTTTTTCTATGCCTTTCTGCAACAGTTCAGAGCGAATGCGCTGAACACCATACCCTTTGCGGCTACGGCTGTTGATATAACTGGTAGCAAAACGAGCATCATCCAGCCAGTTGTGTTGATAGCAATAAGCAATGACTTCATCAATAGCTTTTGGGTCAATAGCCTCAGCCGCGTCATGACCGTCAGTGAGATCATGGAGATCGTTGTCAGTCTCTTTTTCTTCGTTGCGGCTACCACCAGAACTATAGCTGTGATGATAAAAGCTATTTTTAGCGCTTCGATCGTCGTGATTATCGCCACCGCCGTTATTCAGGCTTTGACCCCGTTTAGTGGTAGATGGGGATTTTTTCTTTCCGCGTCCCCAATTGCCTTTTACCGAAAATGACTGCGCCGCAAGTTTGCGGCGCAGTTCGGTCTCACTATGATCTCGTTGAGAGAGCAATCTCATCGCGCGGCTTAACAGGTCATTCATTACTTTTAATCACAAGTAGAGAATCCCATCCCCTTACATTTCGAGTTGCGGCAGTGACAGCGCTAACATTCTCACCGCTTCCAGAAACTGAGTTAACTCAGTCCAGAATTGGTCTAATTGCTGCGTTACCGCAATACAAAACTTATCGGGTTGATATTTTGCCAGGTCATAGGATTAATATGACTATACGGCTATCACTTCAGCCTATTAAAATTCTTCGCTAGTCTCATCGTTGGCTTCATCGGCAAAACCACCGGCTGCCGCAGTCGATTGTTCACCAGCACCGCTCAGCAACATTTCACGCAGCTTCTTATCGATCTCTGTTGCAATAGCTGGGTTTTCTTTCAAATAATTACTGGCGTTAGCTTTACCTTGACCGATTTTGTCACCGTTGTAGCTATACCATGCACCGGCTTTCTCAATCAGCTTATGTTTAACACCCAGATCCACCAACTCACCGTTGATGTTAATGCCTTCACCGTAAAGAATCTGGAATTCAGCCTGTTTGAACGGCGCAGCAATTTTGTTTTTAACCACTTTGACACGAGTTTCGCTGCCCACTACCACATCGCCTTCTTTCACCGCACCGATGCGGCGAATATCCAAACGAACGGAAGCATAGAACTTCAGGGCGTTACCACCGGTAGTGGTTTCCGGGTTACCGAACATCACACCAATTTTCATACGAATCTGGTTGATAAAGATCAGCAAAGTGTTGGCATTTTTCAGGTTACCCGCCAGCTTACGCATGGCCTGGCTCATCATACGAGCAGCAAGACCCATGTGAGAATCGCCAATTTCACCTTCAATTTCAGCTTTTGGCGTCAGAGCGGCTACGGAGTCAACGATGATCACATCAACCGCACCTGAACGAGTCAACGCATCGCAGATTTCCAACGCTTGCTCACCGGTATCTGGCTGAGAACACAGAAGATTATCGATATCTACGCCTAGTTTTTTCGCGTAAATTGGGTCAAGGGCGTGCTCGGCATCAATAAAGGCACAGGTTTTACCTTCGCGCTGCGCTGCGGCGATGACCTGCAGCGTCAGCGTAGTTTTACCTGACGATTCAGGGCCATAGATCTCAACAATACGCCCCATAGGCAAACCGCCGGCTCCCAGAGCGATATCTAATGATAATGAGCCGGTAGAAATCGTTTCAACATCCATTGAGCGGTCTTCGCCAAGACGCATAATAGCGCCTTTGCCGAATTGTTTTTCAATCTGGCCCAGTGCTGCTGCTAATGCCTTTTGTTTGTTCTCATCAATAGCCATTTTTACTCCCTCTCTGGCAAGGTAAGGTCGCCCTTATCGTCGCCACTGAATGTTGTTTTGTGCAGGAAATTAGCGCTAATTATACTGTACAATCATACAGTATCAAGCCTATTTTTTTAGAAATTTATCAACCAGCGTCTGAAGCGCGAAAATAGTGGCCTGCAAGCGTATCTCATCGCGATTACCATTAAAAACATGCTTCTCAGCCGAGATCTGTCCAGCCTTTGTTGCAAAACCGAACCAGACGGTACCTACGGGCTTAAATTCAGTACCGCCGTCAGGCCCTGCAATCCCACTAACGGAGAGTGCAAAATCAGCCTGCGCCGCGTGTAATGCCCCCACGGCCATCTCACGCACGACCTCTTCGCTGACTGCACCATGCGCATTCAGGGTGGTTTCCGCTACGCCGAGCAAATCGTGTTTTGCTTCATTACTGTAAGTCACAAATCCGCGATCGAAATAAGCCGAGCTACCGGCGATATCCGTCAAGGCTTTCGCTATCCATCCGCCGGTGCAAGATTCAGCGCAGGTCACGCTGGCCCCGCGAGCCTTGAGCAACTCACCGGCGTCAATGCTGAGCTGACGCAGTTGTTGTTCGTTCATCATGCCCCCTTATTCTATGAAAATATTTCAGTGGCGATAGTAGCACTTCTCTTCGTTTGTGCTGCACTTCTGCCAATAGATGCGAAGCGTTTCGCATGTCGAATTCAAAGCCCTTGTCCGGACAACGCTTTACCTATCATGCTTAGCTGGTAATATCAAAGAAGCTTATAAATCATCTAATTGATTGCAGAGAGGTAATACCCGAGCAGGCTGGCGTGACGTAATTTCTTTATCTGACTGTTTTTACGTCCGACTTTTAGGCCTGTACGCCGACGATCATTTCAGGATAAAAAACCAGGACGCTATAGTGAAAAAAATTCTGAACGCATTCTTCCCACTTTACACCGCGACGGTGCTCATGTTGTTGGGTTCTGGCCTGCTGACGACCTATATCTCACTGCGTTTAACATCTATTAACGTGTCCGGAGCCCTGATTGGGGCCATTATTGCCGCTAACTACATCGGATTAGTTATCGGCGGTAAGGTCGGTCATTTTCTTATCGCCAGAGTCGGGCATATTCGCGCCTATGTCGCCTGCGCCGGTATCATTACCGCGGCAGTATTGAGCCACGGATTAACAGAATATATACCCGTATGGGTCATACTAAGGCTAATTATCGGCCTGTGTATGATGTGCCAGTTTATGGTACTAGAAAGCTGGCTGAACGATCAGTCATCCTCGAATCAACGTGGTACGGTATTCGGTTTTTATATGGCAGCTACCTACGCCGGTATGGCGCTAGGCCAGGTAGTTCTGATGCTACAGCCCAATTTGGGCCTCAGCACATTGATGGTGATCGCTTTATTCTTCGCTCTTTGCCTGGTTCCTATCGCATTGACAACCCGTAGTAATGCCCAGCAAATGTCACCAGCACCAATGGAATTGAAATTCTTTATCCATTCTATCCCGAAAATTCTAGCCTCAACCTTGGTTATTGGCATGATTGTCGGTTCTTTTTACGGGCTTGCTCCGGTTTATTCCAGCCTGCAATCGCTGACAACCGAGCAAACGGGTCTGTTCATGGCACTGTCAATTTTTGCTGGACTGGTGGCTCAGCTTCCCTTGAGCTGGTTATCCGATCGTTATAACCGAACCTTATTGATTCGTATCAATGCCATATTACTTGCCGTTACCGCGCTGCCGCTGGCTATCTGGCCGCATATTCCTTTTCGTCTGTTACTAGGGCTAGGATTCATCGTTAGCATGTTGCAATTTACCCTTTACCCATTAGTCGTCGCGCTGGCTAACGATCTGATTGAACCTGAAAGACGCGTCTCTCTGGCAGCCTGTTTACTGATGTCATTTGGCGTAGGAGCCAGCATCGGCCCACTGGCGGTCGGTGCGCTGATTGCGCCTTTAGGGGGCAATATTCTATATGCTTTCTTTGCTTTATGCGGCGTGGCGCTGGTTTCTCTCAGTCGCACGGTGAAACAGGATGAATCAGACTTTGTGAATGACGCACCTGTGCCTCATATTGCAATACCCGATAGTCTGGTCAGTTCTCCCCTTTCACCGGCTCTTAACCCTAGTTTTGACGAGCAGATGATTCAAGATATTATGCCTCCGTTAGAGGCGGTAGAACCGGATGGCGTAGAAACCGTCCAGACACAGCATCCTTAACATCGTTTAAAAAGCCTGTTACGGCAGGCTATTTTTATTGGTTTATTGCTGATGAGAGGCAAACAAAACCAATAAAAATTTAAAAATAACACCTGCAAATTAATAAAAAAGGAAATGTAAATGACATTAACCGAGTGGATTTTGACCGGTATTGTGCTGGGGTTGGTTGTCGGCGGTGTAATGACTTTTTTCAAAAATAAGAAATAATCCACTGTGATTTAAAGCAACGACAGATTATTTCTGGTTACGTCATAGATACATACGGAAAATGCGATCTATCCCCTATAAAAGAGATGGCGTCATCGCTTAGCTGACGCCACATATAGTAGGATCGGAGCCAAAGGCTACTTAAAAAAAATATACCGGCTTGATCTACCTTAGTTTCGATAACTGATGTTGCAAGTGAGAGAAAATGTCTAATAAACCGTTCCACTATCAAGACCCCTTCCCTTTAAAGGAAGATGATACCGAGTATTATCTGGTCAGCAATAATCATGTCTCCGTCTCGCAGTTTGAAGATCATGATATTCTCAAAGTCGAACCAGAAGCCCTCACCTTACTCGCCCAACAAGCTTTCCACGATGCATCGTTTTTACTCCGCCCTGCCCATCAAAAGCAAGTCGCCGCAATTCTTGACGATCCTGAAGCCAGTGAAAACGATAAGTATGTTGCTCTGCAATTCCTGCGTAACTCGGAAATCGCAGCCAAAGGTATTTTGCCAACCTGTCAAGATACCGGCACAGCGATTATCGTAGGGAAAAAAGGCCAACGCGTCTGGACCGGCGGTAATGATGCAGAAGCCTTGTCCCGTGGGGTATACAACACCTTTATTGAAGATAACTTACGTTACTCGCAAAACGCCGCGCTGGACATGTATAAAGAGGTCAATACCGGCAGCAATCTGCCTGCGCAAATCGACCTGTACAGCACAGAAGGGGAAGATTATAAATTCCTGTTCGTCACCAAGGGTGGGGGTTCAGCGAACAAAACCTATCTGTATCAGGAAACTAAAGCGCTATTATCTCCCGGCAAACTCAAAGCCTTCCTAGTTGAGAAAATGCGCACTTTGGGTACCGCCGCCTGCCCGCCATACCATATCGCGTTTGTCATCGGCGGCACCTCTGCGGAAAGCACGCTGAAGACGGTAAAACTGGCTTCCACCAAATATTACGATGGTTTGCCAACCGAAGGTAACGAGCATGGGCAAGCTTTCCGCGATATTCAACTGGAAGAAGAATTACTGAAAGAAGCTCAGGAATTAGGGTTAGGCGCGCAGTTCGGTGGCAAATATTTTGCCCATGATGTACGTGTAATCCGCTTGCCACGCCACGGCGCATCTTGCCCGGTAGGAATGGGGGTTTCTTGTTCCGCCGATCGCAATATTAAAGGCAAAATTAACCGTAAGGGCATCTGGCTGGAAAAACTGGAACATAACCCAGGGCAATATATCCCCGAGCATTTACGCCAGGCCACGGAAGGTAAAGTCGTAAAAATCGATCTGAACCGGCCGATGAAAGAGATCCTAAAAGAGCTGTCACAGTATCCGGTATCTACGCGCCTATCTCTGAGCGGCACAATTATTGTTGGCCGTGATATTGCCCACGCAAAATTAGAAGAACGTCTGAAAAATGGAGAGGGATTGCCGCAATATGTCAAAGATCACCCGATCTATTACGCAGGCCCTGCAAAAACACCGGAAGGTTATGCCTCTGGTTCCCTAGGACCAACCACCGCAGGCCGAATGGATTCCTATGTGGATCTACTGCAATCCCACGGCGGCAGTATGATCATGCTCGCCAAAGGCAACCGCAGTAAACAGGTAACGGAAGCCTGCCATAAGCACGGCGGCTTCTACCTCGGCAGTATTGGTGGTCCAGCGGCGGTATTGGCGCAAAACAGTATTAAAAGTCTGGAATGCGTGGAGTATCCAGAGTTAGGCATGGAAGCCATCTGGAAAATTGAAGTTGAAGATTTCCCTGCTTTTATTCTGGTCGATGATAAAGGCAATGATTTCTTCCAGATTATTCAAACATCTAAATGTAATCGCTGCGGCTAATGATTAGCCACAGGTAGATTGACTATTATCGCCCGGCAGAAATCTGTCGGGCTTTATTTTACGGTAACGAAACAAAAAAATTTTTAGCTATCATCAGCCTTATTCATAAAAATATTTTATTGATAAAAACCAACCAATATTTAATCTAAATATTAACTATTAGCATACTAATTGACATGTTTTCAATTAACTTTACCATAGTAAAAACCAACTTTTTCTAAAAAACACAGTATATTAATAACTATACCCGCAATAATATTAATTACCTCATCACATATCATAATATTTTCAATTTGGCACCATAGAACTAAATTCCTCTAGCTATCATACATAGTATGAATACTCACATTTATCTTAACTTCCATACAAATAAGCCTGTCGCCACCCAACAACTAATTAATGACATTTGAGTCAAAAATAAGAGAAAGGCATCAGCAATTAGAATAATTTATATGCATTAAATCGCTAATGGTGCCTTTGTTATTTCTGTATTTTATTTATCAGCCCATACAGATATACACCAAATTTATTAATCCACGACATTAGAGTACTTCACTTATGTTAGATATGCTTTATAGCTTACAAACCTTCACTCCACTATGGTGGGGTAGTCTAGTAATACTTGGCCTATGTATCGGTAGTTTTCTTAATGTCGTCATTCATCGACTACCAATTATGCTCAAGAATAATAAGCACCATGAATTCAACTTGTGTATACCTCGCTCGTATTGCCCACATTGTCATCACTCACTGAAATGGCATGATAACATCCCTATATTCAGCTGGTTTCTACTTAAGGCACAATGCCGACACTGCCAAAATAAGATCTCTCTCCGTTATCCCATGATCGAGCTAGCGACTGTGGCTTTAACATTATTTATCAGCATGATTATTCCTGCCGGATATACGCTTCTTGCTGCATTAGTCTTTACATGGGTATTAATAGCGTTAACCGCAATTGATATTGAGCATTTGCTATTGCCGGATAACCTCACGCTTTCTTTGCTATGGGGTGGCTTGATTTTCCATTTATTCGATCAAACGTTGGCACTAAGTGATGCCGTTATCGGTGCAGTGGGTGGATATTTAGTCTTATGGTGCCTTTACTGGGCATTTTGGCTGACAACGCACCGTGAAGCCCTAGGCTATGGCGACTTTAAATTACTAGCGGCCTTAGGAGCCTGGCTCGGCTGGATGGAGCTACCGGCCCTGCTTTTGATTGCTTCCCTCGCTGGGAGCAGTTTTACTTTCATCGCGCATTTGCTTAGAAATAGGCCGTTAAGTGCACCTTTACCTTTCGGCCCTTTCCTAGCTCTCGCAGGTTGGCTATTGTTTCTGCATCATTACCATGCAATTAATGAAGATAACATACTGTCATTTCATGTTACGCCGAGCTTCATAGGCAAAATCAGCCAGTAGCAGGTTAAGAGAAGGACATTGATTATTATCGGTGCCAATTTCTTCCACAAGAGCCTGATAACGTGCCTGACTTTTCCCTTTCAGCGCTTGATAAGCTGGTGCTTTGGTATCCCAATTTCGCTCCATTGCCAGTTTTACCGCCGTTTGCATAAGTATTGATTCATCAGGAATATCTTTCCTTTGGCATTCCTGTCGCAAATACATGGCACCAGAAATCAGTGCAGATAGCTGTTCAATCTGCTGTGGTGTCTCCACTACTGGAGCCCTATTTGTTGGCCGCTGACACCCATTAACGAGCAATAGTGGTAATAGCAGGAGCAACGGATATTTAACTGATAGCATTGATTAACTCATCGTAAAAAGATGGATTCATCATATTAGAATAGAAACCAGCCGCGTAAAACCACAACCTGCTTATTAAAGTTTAATATACTGATTCGGGTTTTATAATGACGATATTTTAAATTACATCGAATGCAGAATATACACTCACCTTATCTTCGTCAGTTTTATATATTCTACGATATCATTTATCGTATTCCATTTATGCCAAACATCATCAGCTAACGGCTTAGCCGTTTCTTTCTCTACCTCAATAACCAACTCTAATATTTCTAGAGAGTCTATATGCAAATCCAGTATTAGTCTGGCATCCGGATTTATTTTCGACAGAGGACAATTAGTTATCGTAACAAGACTTTTCTGCAACCATTGTAATATACCAACGTATAAAACATCGTGAGTGTTGGCGAACCTATTTGTGTCAGACATAATATCCCTTTGCTACGCTAGAATTCTTAACGTTGGTTCATTGGATTTGGCGTGATCTTCTATAGCTCTAATCAAGAACTGAATTAAGTTTTCCAACTTATTGAGATGATGACCATATTTCTCCGTAAGCTGGTTAAGAGCATTTTGCTGCCGGTTCTTTATACTGTCGTTCCCTGCCTGCCATGCTTGATAAGTTGCGGTAGCGATGTCATCATTTCCACTAAGGTTATTTATTATTACCCCATCAGAATTCTCAAGACTTTTAAATATACTCTTTAAATTATCCAGATTAGGTAAAACATAAATATATCCTTTCTCTTTATCCCAAGTTACATTTAATTCAGGTGACAGTTCCTTCTTCCAGTAATTAAATCTTTTTTCATCACCCGTTAACGTATAAAGTGTTTTTACATTTGAAAAAGCATTTTCATTTATTTTGCCAGTTTCTGCATCATAAAAACTCGGTTCATGACTATAGATAATAAGTTTATCGTTTAGACTAGCGGCAAAACTCCGTTTTTTAAAATCAATTTTATTTGCATCACTCCCAGCCCCAACATATTTTGACTGCGCACTGAGTCCCTCACTAAAAGCTTCGTAATACTTACTATATCTCTCAACTATTTCTTTATGCTTACTCTGAAAATCTTCATAACCAATATCTACAACTTCAATCAAACTTTTTATATGTGGAGGTATATTTATTTCATCATGATTATATTTTGAAGATAATATTTCATATTTATCATGAATATCATCTGACACACGGTTAATGACACGTTGAGTATCTCCTTTCGTTACACCCGTTTTTTCCACCGCGATCAATCTTCTTACCCCATCATTGTCACTCGCCAATAAACTTAACCAATCACTTATTAAATTCGGATGATTATTACCATCTTGGTAACGTGATATAATAGAATCAAAAAAGTCGCTATTGATAACATCGCCTCCCCCACCATTCAACGTAGAATGTAACGATTCAATCTGACTAGAATTCTGCTTGATCGGCAATGCGTTCACTGTAGATATTATCATAACTATGATTCCTTAATTTAAATATCTTAGCCACGAATAATTTTTGCAGATGTCATATTTTGACCAGCGATTATCCCGTTAATAGTGTCCTGCATGCTTTTAAACATATCATTAAGAGAGCTAGCGGCTCTTTCTTTTTCTCTTAAAATAGTTTGAGTTATATCTGCGGCAGTGTTTTGTATCATCTTGTTGGCTTCAATAGTTTTAACTTCCGCCATGTTGATACCCGAAACCATCTGACCACCAGTAGTCGCCATATTAGAAATAGCCATGCCAACTATCTCCAATTTACGCCCAGTATGGCGGTTTGGCTTGGCCGTACTCAACGATGAATTAAGATCTTGGGGTCGTTCTCGCTCTGCTTTTATTTGTATCTTATCTTTGGGATGATTATGTATTTCTTTGGAAGACATCCTTTCTCTTGGTTCATTTAGCGTTCCTATTTTATTATTTTTCATTGTGCCAACCGCATTCATGCTGGCACCTCTTGAATCCATAACATTAAGGCTCTGCCTGACGTCACCAACTTTATTAGTAGCAATATTCGGCTGCTGCTGTTCAACTTCTGCATTCAGCATCCTATTTTGCTTATTTAAGCCACGTAGCTGTATACCGCTACCGGCGCCCACCATGACAGAACCGATAACAAAGCTGAATATGGCCCCGATCAGTTGCTGCTTGCCCTCTTTTATTGTTGAATCTGCTGCATTTTCAGCCATTGTAGCGCTTAGCGAAGCTAGGAAGATGTTTATCTTGGCGTTACTTTCATCCGCAGTCATCCGTTGTCGCTGTATCATAGATCTGATGAATATCATTAAATTATCTGAAGTAAACCCATCAAAGTGGGAGACTCTATCTACACCAATCTCGCGTGCAATCAAGGCTCCAGAAATTTTATGTAGAAACTCAGGTGCGAGTACGTTTGTAAAATAATCTGACTGGGTCTGTTGTAACTCTGAGTTTGGCGAATATCTTTTATGAGGAGCATTCTTAGAATACAATTGCATGAATTCATTCAAATTTTTGGATAAACCAGCTAAAACACTTTCATCGATTTCTTTCTGAGGGGATACAAGAGTCACTCCCGAGTTTGGAAGTTTTAATGATCCATCTTGTAATCCAGATAACGAGTTTAAATTTAAACTATTTATTGTTCCCTCAGCTGATTCACTAGAATTTATTGGACTATTTTTTTGATCGGAGTTTATCGCAGGATGATAAACAGGCGCTTGGGATTTAACATTAAAGTTTGAACTCATAATAACTCCATTTATCGAGATTAAACTGTTTTAATAATCAGGTAATATCACGAAACAATTAGCTCGCAATACGTCTAACCACGGCCAACTGATTTTGTTGAGATTGATATATCCCTTCAATCATATTGTCCAAATGTTCAGCGCCTACTTTCGTAAATGTTGAAAGTGTCTCCATTATGCGCCGAATCAATTCGTTTATTGAACGAATAAACTCTGTATTTAATGTTAAATCTGCAAATATATTTTTTGCGTCTAAGTTATAATCAGCAGAAATAATATTTAGCGTTCCAGATATCGCTACGTTATTCACATTCACAGCAGCTCCTGTTACTTTGGAGCCAATTTCTACCTTGCGCAAAGTCGTCTCACCAATATTTACTGAGTTATTAATTGCCTTTCCTATACGGCTAATGCCTTGATTCAGACTATCCCCTACCTTCCCAGCCGTATTCCCTACAGCATGCGCTGCGGCTTTGGGCAGTAATTTTGCACCTGCTTTCAGCACACCATTACCGATTAATTTAGCAAGAGACGATGCCATATTTTTTACGAATGATGACAATGAAACCAGAGAAATAAGAAGGAAAGCAACAGCCGCCAATACAACGCCAACAATTTTACCAATGTCCTCCGCTTTTTCCTTGGGTACGCCACAGGCAATCAGGGCATTGGTTATACCAGTGGCGATTTCTTTGGCTAGCATTTGCATTAAGCTACTATTTCCTGTTGCTTCAAGCACTACGTCTGCCACCGCCATAGCAATACCGACCGCTGCAACACAAACCATTAATGCAGACGCAGCACCGAGAGTAGCGACCGTGGCAACAACTGAAACAGCGATCATCACGTAACTAAGAATTTTACTAGCGCAGGATGCCGCCTTACTGGTCTCTTCGGCTTTTTTTTGCGATGCCTCACACTCTTTAGCTTTGTTTTCTGCATCACGACAAGCGGTTTCGTCTATCTTTTCCAGAATAGCCTTTTGTCGTAACGCATTATCAAGATTCAATTTGCCAATCAGCTCTTTCAGCAGAGCAGAGAGAATCGCGAGTTGTCCTAACGCACTAATATGCTTTTCCTTATCTATACTACCGGGTGCGCGATTACCAATTTCTGTAAGAAACTTTTCTATTTCCTCATGCGAGGTGGAAGCTTTTTTTGCTATAGCCAAAGCATCAGTAACTGCACAAGCGGCCTGTTTCTCTTTTGCATCCAAACGTACTTGAACCGTAGCAATTTCCTTATCTACACGAGTCAGTTCAGATTGTGGATAAGGGGGAGTTTGGGCATTAGAACCCACAGTTTCGGGGAAGGCCGCTATATACTTTTGCACTGGGCCAGTTTCTACACTAAATGCAGGTTGTGAGCCTAAAGAACGTGCGTTTTGAGCAACCGAACTGCCCTTCGCTTTTAAAATATTTAATAAATGACGTTCTTTTTCTACGTCTTCTATATACATTTTCGTTCGTTGGTTTGCCGCGCGCAGCTCAATATTCACTTCCTCAAAAGAGGCCACTAAAGCATGACCTTGAAGGTGAATTGTTTCAGATTCGACGTTGAGCTGTTTCAGCCGATTCTGCATATTACCGATGGTATCTTTATGGAAAATATCCTGTAAGTTGAGCATGGCTTGCAGTAATGCCGTATTGCCATTTAGGTAATTACCCGTGGTTAATGGCGTAGCCTCTTTCGTTAAATTACCCTCAGCAGGACGATTATCAGAATGGGCAATATTCTGCAACCGGCTCGCCAAGGGAGCCTTTGTCATAAGCTGCGGTTTCGTTAGCAACGGGGCTCCGTTAATACCTTTGCGTTGCCGGCTCAATTGTTCCTCTGCAGCTAATTCTCGACAGGCATCCTCAAGAGCCAAAACTTCTTTGGCGGCATTATCTTTCGCGATCAATAACCCACCCGGCCCCACTCCCGCAGCAACAAAAGATAAAGCATGATTAATTCTTTCTCTGGTAAGCTTACTGGGGTCAATAGTCATAATATATTCCTTTAAATAAATTTATCGTCCCTGCCCCGTACATCAGGATCGATTTTCTTCCAAGTTTTGTTTGAGAGCAGACAAATAAGCCTGAGCCTTCTGTTTTAACTCAGCATTAGTCGTATTAATCACCGTAGTCTCAAAACAATGCAAAGCCGCCGAAGTTTTTTTTAGCATCAAGTTGCATTGCCCTGCATGAAATAGTGGTCGGTAATCGTCTTTCGCTAGCATAAATGCCAATGCATATAATTCTGTTGCTTTGTCAAAGCGTTTTTTTAATTGATAAACTGCTGCTAATCCCATGACATAATCAGAATTGTAAAAATCATAAATACTGAGGAATCTGAAAAAAGTTTCTGCTTCGTCTAACTTACCTTGATGATAAAACTCATAAGCGTATGCATAGATTCCTTGCATTGTAGACTCAGGAATATCATGTATATCTTTAAATGTTATACCATCCAACAATGCCTGACAGACATCATCAATATATTTCTCATCTTCAGTAATGGCAGTATTTATCAGAGCCTGTTCTACATTCTTTGATTCACTCATCGCGCTCTCCTTATGTTATATAGCCAAACAGCCCTGATATACCAAGGTCAGTCTAGACGACATTTACGCTAACTATCTTTTAAAAAACGATTGGGAAATATAGAAATAATTATAAAAATCATAAAAAACCTATAATCATTTATAGTCATCATAATACATTTGCTCTACTGATTATTAACGTTATTAGAATCATCACTATCGATTCCACTACTGGTATCAGATTTCACTTCTTCAACAAGCTCTTCTGCAGGAGGAAGATATATACCCATCTTCTCTAACTCTATTCTTTTTAGCCAAATAATAATATTAATTACATCCAGCATGTCATTGTCTCGGACAAAACTAAAAATATTACTATTACGGTAGATTCTGCGTGCTAAAATAATATCTCTTACAACAGGAATACCTTCCGATTCGGCAAAAGCGATAACCGCGAGCGCTTCTGCATTCTTTGCTTTAACTATTACAACAGGGAAATCTGCGACTTCTGGATCGAAATAAATACCTAATGCAATATGTGTTGGATTAGCCATCACGAGTTGAGAGCTTTTTATACTATGCTTTGTTTCCTCTGACAGAATATCCATATGTATTGTTTTTCGCGCATGTTTTATCATTGGATCTCCTTCACTTTCTTTATATTCCTTTTTAACTTCTTGCTTCTCCATTTTTAAATCCTTAATAAACAGATAAATCTCAGCCAAAGTATCCAGAAGCAACAATATTAATGATGACGAGAGAAATAAAAAAATAAAAACAACGCACAGCCATGACCATTGCTCTATCATTTCACTTAGCTGAGACTGATAAAGCATAAATACATCTCGTTTCCATACCATGATGAATATATAAATTGATGTAGAGAAAGACAATAAATATAAAATTGCCTTAACTAATTCTTTTAATGGCCTTATGCCAAATATCTTTTTCATCCCAGAGATTGGATTAAGGTGCGAGAAGTTTATTTTTAACGCCTCTGTTGCCAGCCTGAAACGACTTTGTAATAAAGAAAGTAAAACCCCAGGCAATAAACAGAATAACAAAACAGGCACTACGGCATAGAGAAAAATTCGATACAACTCATCTAGATAGGCAGGTATGTTAATCTCTTTTGGCGATAGTAGTACCTTTTGTAGCAATTCCCCTATATTCTCAAGACTCGAGAACCCACTAATTGCCAGGGAACCACAAACTAAAACCGCTGCAGCAACCAGATCCTTTCCTTTAAAGCTCTGCCCTTTTTTCGCCGAATCGCGGATCTTTTTGTCAGTAGGCTTCTCTGTCTTCTCTGCCATTCTATTCCCAAATAAAAAATATACTTCACCGAAACTCAAATAAAAATAACTTAATTTATTTAAGCGTAAAAATATCCAATAAAAGAGACATGTCTACCATAGATACTAATATTGACGGTATTTCATTATGGAAATAAAGCAAAAAAACGCTAAATGCAATAATAGACTTTATCGCTAGAGAGAGGGAAAAGGCATTAAGTTGCGGGCAAAAACGTGAATATAGCCCCAGTGCAACCTCACTAAGAAATAATGTCACCAAAACCGGTGATGCCAGTATCAACCCTTGGCTCACCAATGAATTTAACCAAGCCCCAATTATCAGTGGTTCAAAATGAGAAAAACCCTGACAGAATGGCATCATGCGATAACTATCAGCAAAAGCCGCGACTAATTTATACACCCCGCCATCAGCTAAGAAAATCATGCATATCAAGTAATTAAGAAATGCAGAAAACTCAGATGACTCAATGCCATTAGCAGGATCAATCGTATCACTAATTGTCGCACCTCGCTGATTATCAATTATCTCACCGATAATATTAGCTACAAAGAAGGGTAAGCAAATTAGAAAAGCAAAGATAATGCCGATTAATAGTTCATATAATACAATATCAATAATTTCTCGCTGCTCTCTGACATCATCACCTACGGATAAATATGGCCACAGACCTAAAATTATATAAATAATTAGGCTATTCTTAATCACTATTCCATTTATAAGTTTAGTGTTTAAAAAAGGCAAGAGAAAGAAAACTGGAGCAATGCGTAAATAGGCAATACTGAGCGTTATCATGCCAGAGCTAAAGGTATCGTATAAAGAAATATATAAGTTAATAGTATTATTATTCATACAACATTTAGGTTAGCGGTTGAAGCGCAATAGATAAAACCTCTAGGGTATAACTCGTTATTTTATCTGCTAACCATCCTGACATCATAAATAACGAGCCGAATACTGCTAGTAATTTCAAACCAAAAGGCAAAGTTTGCTCCTGTAGCTGAGTTACCGTCTGTATTAATCCGACAAATAGCCCAACTATAGTCGCAACCAATACAGGAATAGCGGATAGAATAACGATGAGTAACAATGCCTTATTGCTTGCATAAATTATCTGTTCCATAAGCTATTGCTGAGAAAGTTCAATGTATTGCATAATTAATCCTTTAGATATCAGGGACCATCCATCTATAGCCACGAATAGAATAAGCTTTATAGGAACAGAAATTGTAACCGGACTCATCATCATCATACCTAGTGCCAACAGTATGCTTGAGATAATTAAATCAATCACAACAAAAGGCAGGTAAATATAAAAACCAATTTCAAAAGCAGACTTTATCTCACTGAGTGCATAAGCCGGTAAAAGTGAAAATAGCGATGCACCTTCGTTTTCAATATCAATCTCTTCCTCGCTACGCCCCAGTTGAACAGACTCAAAAAATGAAATCAATTCAGGATCAGCGTATTTCTTCAAATAATATTTATATTTCCCTAGCCCTCCATCAATAAATTCTTCAATCGAGATTGAATCTGTTACTATTACTTTCCGCGTCTTTGAGTACTCATTGATGTCACTGATTACGGGCATCATCACAAAGAGAGAAAGAAGTAGTGCGATTCCGTTCAATGCAATATTAGACGGGATTTGTTGTACTCCCATAGCATTACGGACCATAATAAGAACAATTGATATCTTTAAAAAACAGGTTCCGGAAGCTATAATAAATGGCAAGAGTGAAGCAATTGCTATTATTGCAATAAGCGATATGTCATCAGGCATTTTTATCTACTCTATCTTGCCTAAAGTGGCCATTTTTGTTACTTCAATTCCTAAATCATCATCAATATAGATTAATTCACCTTCAGCAAACAGATGATTATTTGCGTAGATTTTTATTTTCTTTTCCATTTCTTGTTCTAGTTCAAACTGAAATCCTGCCTGAATCTTTGACAGTTCATCAAGACTTATTGACTTTTTACCAAGAACGAAAGTTAAAACAACTGATATTTCGGACATTTTTATAGGAAAAGCGATTAATTCCTCGTCTGGATTCTCGTTCAAAACATCCAAAAAATCATTTTCAGTATTTCCTTCGTTATCAACTAATGTGTCCACAATAATCGCTCCCTGATCCTGATATAAAAATGTTGCTATAGCCTTATCTGATATCTTAAGTTCCATCAAAATATTTTGCACTAGAAGAACATCTCTCAATTCCAATGAATTTAATAGTCTATAACTGATGTTACTGGTTCCTAGAATCCATTTACTCATTATCGGTAAATGTCTTAATGACTCAGTTTCGCCTTTTATTGGTATTAAATAAATTGGTGCACGCGATAATAAAATCCAGCCAACATGATATTCACGAACTTTCAACCAATATTTCCGTCCTGTTTCTCCAGATAAAATACTAATGTCTTGTAATGAGTAAACCCCAGAAAATAATTTTCTTTCGCTTACTTCATTTTTAAATAATTCTAATAGTTGCTGTTCACCGATGTATTCCCAGGCCAACCCAGCCAGTTCTGGCCAAATGTATCGACACCAATCAACAAGATCGATCGCTCCAATTAATCTTTCTTTAGAGCAATGAAGCTGGAAAATTGCATATGTCCTATTGGCTGCTATCGTCTCCGGCAGTACTTGTGGCTCATAGTCAAACTGCTGTTTTATTATTAGCGCATGCTGCCGAGTAACCCGCCGAAAATTAAACATTATGGTTTTGCATCCTGATCCGAATATCCATAATCAAATTTTCTTTCTCTATATGTTTTACGTGGTTCAAAGATCATAGTCCGTTCTGTTTCCAGCAAATGATAATTTTCATCTAAAATATACTGCACGTTATCATCAGAGGCCGTTGCAAATATTCTCTGCATCTTTGCCAGTTGAATTCTGACCGAAGGAGTATCACTCCAAGACGAAAATCGATAATGTAACCCACGCGATGCATTCTCTGGGTTCTCAGGTAGTAACGGCATATACTTGCTCACCTCATTATCAAAAAAGTCATCAAAAGTGCCTGTCTTATCACTGTAAAAAGTAGGCGTTAGATCTATTTTCTGTAACCCTGGCATACCTACCTTATCTAAAAAACCATCCGTTGCATCAACTTCTCGTGACCAACTCAAACCAATAGACCCAGAAAGACATTCTGACTCCAACAATAATTGCTCGGCATCACCCGTTATCATTCCGCCTATAGGTCCTTTATTCTGTAGTGATGGGGGCAATATCTCTCTATTCTTCTCACTTGAATTCTGGTTTGGCGTGCTTATATCTCCCGAATGATATTCACCGCGATATTGTTGTAATTCACGCTGAACCGTGGGCATAGATGAATCAATATGAGTACTTGCGAGCTTCAATATATCAGATAAAGCGATAAGAACTTTAGAGCTCGATATTCTTCTTTGGTTGCCCACACCCTTATTCCCCGCGAATGAGTTCATATGAATAAACTCACGGCCAAATAAATATGTAAATGCCGAATCATGTATTTCTTTCACTTCAGGCTGAGCACTAAAAGAGACTCCCTGTTTAATGTGTAATAACGCTTCTATGATAACTAAAGGTGCTAACAGCAACCCACCCTCCTGCTGTTCACCATCAAGAGATAAACTAGCTTTTAGAAACGGCGCTTTAACCTGATTTAGCTTTTTATTGAGGAGCGTTTCATCCTCAGGTAACATTGCCACAGAAACTAGCACCGAATCGGTGATAAAAGACCTGGATACAGCATCATTAATTGATACTGTCTCATGATGTCCAATATTTAATACCGGATTTATTTTAGATTCGAATACCACCATGAGCCGACAGCTCCTCGATTTCAATTTCCCTCGAAGTCTCAGATTCTAAACTATGGTTGCAGCGTAACCCAGTAAGATATTTTTGGAACTTTTCACACTTTATATTAAAATTCATGACTCGCTTGGTGATTATATTTCTGTTCTGCTTTAGCTGCTTTAAATCTCCATCCAACGTTTCTATCTTATATTTTAATAAGAATATTTCGTTCAAAACTATTGATTTCTGGCGGCGATTATCAAAAAAATCCTCTCTGGTAAACTCCATTTTCTGATCGAATAATCCAGCTTGCATATCTAAGATTTCGATCCGCGTAGCGATGCTTTCAACTTTCTCACTCACTGATGTTATTTTCTTATTTATTGAGTTCAATTCAATCTGGGAACGCTTCAGTTTTTTTTCAAGCAAACGTAAGTAATTTTTGTTTTTAAGAAGTAAGTTCATACAACGCTCTTTGTGTTTCTAAAAATAGACTCTTCGCACCGGTCTTCTGTTTTAAAAACAGTTCTATTTTCTCTTTTCTATCTAATGCTCGATCATTTTCCTGATTTTCACCACGCTGATACTCTCCTAAATCCAGATAAAATTGAATGTCATCTAACCGGGCTAGCATGTCCCGTAAATCTGTGGCAGCCTGATAATGCTCAAGAGTCGTGATCTTCGAGAAAATACGGCTTACGCTCTTTAATATATCAATGGCAGGATAATGCCCGCGTCCGGCTAATCTATAATTAAGATAAATATGACCATCTAGAATTGAGCGAATCTCATCACCAATGGGATCTATCTCCTCCTCGCTTTCTAGCAATATCGTATAGAAAGCCGTAATGGAGCCTTGTTGCATGTTGCCTGGTCGCTCTAATAAAGAAGGAAGTTGCTCAAATACAGAAGCTGGGTAACCGCGCCGAGCTGGCAACTCCCCGGCTGACAGCGCAATATCCCTAAGTGCTCTGGCGTAACGCGTCATAGAATCAACAAATAACACCACATTCTTTCCCAAATCACGAAAATATTCCGCTATTGATGTGGCCAGCAACGCTGCATTACAACGCTCCACCGAAGGGCTATCGGAGGTAGCATAAACCAGGATGGTCGAGTCTCGGCGCGGGGAATCAGCTATTTCATTAATGAATTCTGTGACTTCTCGTCCCCGCTCCCCAACCAACGCGACGACACAAACATCAGCATCAGAATGCGCTATTATCATATTCATCAACGATGTTTTGCCTGCACCTGCAGCCGCGAAAATACCCAAACGCTGCCCTCTGCCGCAGGTAAGTAAACCATCTATCGCTTTGATTCCAGTATCAAATCTGTTACCAATTTCCCTCCTTTGTGTGATTTCTGGTGGCGATGAATCTATGTTCCTCCACTCCAACGGTTGGTTATCTGGAGGTTCAGAAGAGCTGTAGAAAGACTGAATCTCCTCACCCGAGGCCTTAAATACTTTTCCTAACAAAGACTCGCTCATAGGAAACTGAAAGGGTTTACCCAACGGTAAAATTACCGCATCCAGAGAAAGTCCCTGAACTCGACCTATCAGACTTAATAGAGTTTGCCCGGCACAGAAACCAATAACCTGAGCTTTAGCGATTAACTCTCCGTTAGTCAAAGAACGTTTAATCACACATATCTCGCCGATGAAACACCTAGGTAATGGAGCCTCGATTAATACACCGCTTATTCGGGTTGGATGAGCGCCATAGTCAAATAATCTCATAATTTAATAAATTAAAATTTCTTCAAGATGCGTGCTGCGATCGAAGAATTCTTCCAGACTATTAGCAAACAAACTCAAATCATCCAAAGCTGCGCTATTTAAAACGGCGCTCATAATTAATAAATTATCATGAACAAGTAACGCTGGCTGCCCTGGTTGAAAGCAAGAAGACTGATACTCTAATATAGAGTTAAGTAACCTAACGCTGACCTGCTCGATCCTGGAAGGAATGTATTCAGATAGTGACATCCAGAGAATAATATCATCACTGTGCATGTCAACATTAATAGCCTGCCTTCCGTCAAGCTCAAGTTGAACGGTAGAGTGGCAATCAAGATTTTTATTAACTAAATCATCACGCCCTACCGAGCTAAGGAAAACATTAAGCATTTCAATAAATTTATATTTCATATAAACTCCATTCATATGGTTTTTATTACATTTATTTTTGTAGATTCTGAAATTTCATTAAAGGAGATCACCTCTAAATCAGGGAAACGACCTTCTACGATTTTTTTAACGAAACGGCGAATATCAACAGGAACTAGAACTATCAAATCTCTCAAAGAGATATTTACATTACTTATTGCCAGCGATAGTGATTGAACTATTTTTTCCGCATTATCTGGCTCTAAGTTTAAAAATGTCCCTCCTGATGATTGTCGAATTCCTTGCCTGATAGTATCTTCAACACCTCCGCCAAGCATTAATACATTCATTACGCCTAAAACTGAGAACTTATCTGATATATATCGGTTTAACGTACATCGAATATGTTCAACTAACATCAGTGTATCTTTCTCTTTAGGAGCCCATTGCACTAAAGATTCTAAAATCAGCTTCATATTTCGTATTGATATTTTTTCGGCTAAAAGCCTTTGAAATACTTCGGTGATTTTCTGTACTGTGGCATGTCTATAACATTCTTTCAGTAATTCTGGACATTTAGCTTCCAGATCATCTAATAAATTTTTGGCTTCCTGAATACCAAAAAACTCGTGGATATGACGTAATAATAACCCGCTAATGCAACCGACCATTTCCGTTATATCATCGCAAAAATTCAGACCTAGCGCCGTCGCATTTTCCTGGTTTTTACTATCAATCCATTTACTCGAAGAACCATTATCTTCTTGTATAACAAATAACTCTATGCCTAAAATGTCCAGTTCATCAGTTGAACCAATGATTTTTAAATGACCGAATCTTATACTAAATTCGCCAGCAAATATTTCATTGATCAAGATAATTATCTTTCCTTGCTCGATGGTAGGGGAGTAATTTATCGCTATATCTGGAACTCTATATCCAAATTTTATGAAAATATCCTTTTTTATTTTTAGCGAAAAGTCTCTATCTTCTAATATTTTCTGATGAACAACAGACACTGAAACAATTATAGGCAGAGTTTCTGGAACATAATCATCAATGTTCTCTATAGTCCTGATGGTCTCGCCGGTAGTAACATTATTAGGAGTATCTATAACTCCCGTAGGTACTTTATTAACCGATTTATCTTCTTTACTTTTTTTATAGAACCGATAAAAATACAGACCAAAAAGTAGGCAGGAAAGTATAATAAATATGAACGTTGGAAATCCAGGTAAGAAACCTATAGTACAAGTTATAATTGCAGTAACCAGAAGAGAAAAGTCATTATAAAATAGCTCTGATACAATATTTTCCCCAAGGTTTTTATCATTCCCACTCACCCTGGTAACAATAAAACCAGCGCTGATGGAAATCAGCAGTGCAGGGATCTGCGCAACCAAACCATCACCGATCGTCAGAAGTGTATAACTACTGAGTGCAGCGGACATATCCATTCCCATCTGAGCAACACCTACAGAAATCCCCCCAACAAGATTGACAAAAATAATAATGATACCGGCGATAGCATCACCTTTAATAAACTTCATTGCGCCATCAAAAGAACCAAATAACTGACTTTCCTGTTCTAGAACGCCTCGCCTTATTTTCACCTGATCGTTATCAATAATTCCCGAACGCGCATCAGCGTCAATACTCATTTGTTTGCCAGGCATGGCATCCAGAGAGAATCTCGCTGCCACCTCAGCAATACGCTCTGAACCTTTGGTGATTACAATAAATTGCACAACAGTGACTATGGCGAAGACGACTATCCCTACGACTAAATTGTCCTGAATAACAAACTCGCCAAAAGTAGCTATAATATCTCCAGCATCAGCTTCTAATAGAATCAGTCTGCTGGTACTGATAGAGAGCGCTAGTCTAAATAAAGTACTAATAAGTAAAATAGAGGGAAATGTCTTGAAGTTAAGAATATTGGTGATATAAAACGAACCCATAAAAATAAGTACAGAAATCATGATATTCAAACCGATCAAAAAATCGATTAAGAAAGTTGGTAAAGGGACGACTAGCATAGCTATCACTGTCACCATTACCAAAAGAACCATTAACTCAGGCTTACTCCTAAGTTGAAGCAGGAACCATGACAGTCTACGCATTTTCATCCCTACTCTTAACTTTATTTATTCTTTTCACTGCATCTTCTTTAAATTTTATCTGGCTAATTTTTTCTTTCATTAAATGGATGAGTTTGTCCCTTTTCTCTAACGAGAAAAAAATATCTACAGACACACTGGAGAAACCACTCAATAACAACTGTAAAAAAATAGCCTTGGTTTCATATGTCACTAATGATAACTTTTCAGAATAAAACTTGGCCAAACTTATTTTATAATTATCTATATTCCTGATCCCAGAAACGAAAAGATTAGACAATTCTTGATCATTACTTATGCTTATAAGCTCTGTACTCATTATTTTCTGCAGAAAATGAATCTCAACTGATTGAATCTCCCTTAAACCACCAACTCTACGGAATAGATCACCAAATTCTACAACGTTAATATTTCCTGTAGGGATAGATTGCAAATCGCAAGCTAGTGAACGTGTTAGGTAACGCAGCATAATTTCTCGTTGCTGACTCGTTATTTCACTTACCCATTGTTCGTAAATATAAATGATTGGGCCATCGTAGCAAATAAAGTCACGATATATATCCCGCAGTTGAATCGATGTCTTATCCAAGGAATGCGAGAACAACCTTGCCGATAATGCTACGTTAACGCCCGCTTCAGTCCTACGCTCTGTATCTTCTTCGGTTAAGACACTTTTCAACGTATTTAAATTACTAACGATCTTACTGGTTAGTTTTTTTCGTCGTAGGAGCTCAAAAATAACCATCAACATGTCGCTGGTATCAGGAAACAACTGAGCCAGAAAAGAACGTAATTTGGGAGGAGTCATTTCCTCGCGATTAATGATTTTTTCAATATGACTTACTTTCTCGTCAGCGTTATCATCCAAAATTCTCTCGGTAAATATCGTATTATCATCACTCGATGAACGTAATTCTTTGCGCCGATTAAACTGCGAGGCTAACATCGCCATTGATGCATATTCGCTAGTGTTATCGATGATGCCTTGCCCACGTAGCGTATTCTCACTGTCACCAGCAGTGTTTTGAGCTTCCTCATTCTTATCACGTTGCGCCGAGATATAACGTGAGTTTCCACCAAGTGGGGCTATGGCCATGGACTATCCATATAGTTCTGCAATAATTTTATCGTTCCTTGTAGCTGTTCATTTTTGTTTTTTATTCTATCGCTCAAACGCTCTTTTTCTGAAAATTGCCTACCATCCCAGGCCTCTGACTCACTTAATAAACGAGGCTGGATCAGAAAAACCCTAATCATTTTTTGTTGATTAGTACTTCTATAGCTGAATAGTCGCCCTAAATAAGGGATACTACCGAGTAGCGGGATTTTCTCCTCGGTTTCTTCTAATTGTTCGCGGGTATATCCACCGATAAGTAAACTGCCTTCTTTGGCTATTCGAGCAACAGTACTGATATGAGTTCTATTGACTACAGGTAAACCGCCAATCTTTTCTACATCCCCGCTACCGCTACGACCGGGAGAACCGTCCTCAATATTTACGTCCATTTCAACCTGCCCTCCGTGCGAAATCCGTGGTAATACACTCACCATAGTGCCGTAGGTCACCTGCTCGAGAGTCGCGACCCTTTCACCTTCCAGCCGAGCATAGAAACTCGAACTGTTATCAAAAAGTGCCGGGACGTTTTCCTGCGTCAATACGATAGGACGAGAAACTATTTGAGCATCACCAGTACGGCTTATTGCATCAATACGTGCCAAAAACCTGGCGCTATTTGACAGATTGCTTTGATTAAAAACAATGTCACCCCCGCCTGCGGTTACGCTACCAACCTGCCAACGGACGCCCACTTCATCTAATTTTTTTTTCGATATATCAATAATCCAGAGAGAAAGTTCAATTTGCCGACGAGAAACGTCTAGGGCGTTAACTAATTGATATATGTAGCGAGTTTGTTGCGCGGAACCAGTAACTAACAGACTATTACTATCAGGATAAGCAACTACGGAAAAGTGACTACTTCCCGTGTCAGTAATAGCTCCGTAATTTTGTTGCGCCAAATCCAGCGCCGCCGGTGGTAACGGAAAACCTGTTTCTATCTGATTTGAAATATCTTCACGCGGAATAACATGAACGTTGTTACCCAAAGCATTTTTACTGAACAATGAATTAATAACGGTGACCATGCCTGGAATCGTCACGGCTTTGCCCCGTTGGCTAAAAACACGATCGTTAACCGACGAGTGCTTTAACGGGATAATAGTCACATCAGTCCCTGCTTTCTCTTCGACTTGAATCCGCTCATCCAAGTAGCGAGCGGTAGCTAATACTAATTCGACATAAAGTGGAGGGCCTGCAACATAGACTACGGATGCTTTACCCTCTGAACGTAGTGGATAACGCGAGTCATAAATTCCAGTGGTCTTAATATAGTTAAGCAACTCACTCCAACTTGTTGAACGCAAGTTTATTAGTTCATTGCGAATTTCACTATTATCATATACATATATACTGGTTCCATCGTCATACCATATTAAAGCCGTCCGTCTAGCTAATGACTTAAACATTTCTTCCGGTTGTGACATGTCAAAATTGCCAGTCACTTTTTTTTGCATTGCAATTTTGCTAAGAATAATCGGCTTTTCTATCCTGGATGAAACGACGTCAAATACCTTATTAATCGTTATATTATTGGCAATAAATGAACTCTGACTTTTTTCCCGGTCTACCGGCGTAGCGGTAATAACCTCTCCAAATCCTGGAGAGGCATAGCTAAAAGTTAATAAAGATAAAATTAATATTTTAGAGAAAAGGTATGGATTAACTATCATATAAACCACTCTCCAGGTGCCTTATCTCAGATGGAGTGAGCCCGAAATTTCTTTTTATGTCTAATGTAAAATGAGATGCAGAGCAGTAACCACAAGCTAACCCCACATCCAATATTGACATATCACTTTCAATTAGCAGTAAGACCGCGGTTGCCATACGCCAACTCATCATCTTTTTTTTCGCCGATGAATTAAAACTTTTACGACACAGAAATCTAAAGTAGGGGGACGATAATCCATAATTTTTGCTCAACTGAGATATTTTTATATTTTCTCCATTAGCTGACTGTGAAATAAGATAACGGAATATTCCATATGCCTCATACCGGCGAAGAATATTTAATAATGATAAATAATACCCCCCCCCGTTCATGACTTCAGAAATAAGTAAACCACTCACTTCAGAATTACGCCAGGTTGAATAATTCCTGTCATACCAGACAGGGACAGAATCTTCAAATTTGATTTCACTATCGGATGGAGGCCTTTTACCTTTATTTGATTGTGATTTAGCCTCATCAAGCGTTGCTAAAATTTCAATAGCACTAAATATAGGTATCCCACTGATACTCCAAACTCCGGAAATCTGATTTAAGTCATCCAAACTCGGCGCAATTAAAAGTGAGGAATCCAGTACCAGACCTTTTTCTTTCCGTATAAATGATGGGTATTCTAATATAGAACCTTTCACCATTGGCCTGACATAGAAAATCATGCAATCAAGAGCAGGTAGTTCTCCGTCCACATTATTGTTGCTCTTACTTATACTCATGAATAAAAAACCTTAACAGGAAGTAGCATCTGATTATTTAAACAAAATCTGGTTATACTCTACAATTAGCAACAATCACATTCTTTGGAATTATTAGGAAAAAAACATCCTTTATAAAAGGATGCCGGTACCAGAAACGATAAGAATTAGTGCGATTTATTCCGATGAGTAATAGATTCAAATCGGCAATAATAACCAAACTTTAAAAGATGTATGCGAACTATTTTAGTTGTATTCTCTTTAAGAAATACAGCTCATCATTAATGACTGATTTTTACACCAATAGAACCTTCGTTGCTATGAATAATAACGCCGATTTTTATATAATAAAAATAGCCTCTGGTCGAATGACTGGCACCGAATTATTGTTTAAATCTAAAGGTTGCCTGATATTTGCGAACACAGAGACAGACTATAACGTTGTGACTGATGAAGAGAATGACTTAATCAGTTACTTTTTTCCTATTGATACTGGCAATTATAAGTTAACTTTTTTTTCATCCTATACCAATGAAGCAAACAAATCAGATGCTAAACTATCAGTCATTTTTGAAGATTTAGATAATGAAAAAGACACACCTAAACTGACTACCGATGTCATATTACAAACGGTCTTATTCCCCGATACGTTTCCTATACTGGTTAAGTCGATCGATGATTCATGGAATTATGAATCCTTCGATGAGCTAGGACAAAAAGATACAATGGACTCTTCTCTACCACAGAAAAATGGAAGCTTGATAAAGAGAGGAACATCTAAGCATTTAATTATTATATTTATTTCAATGTTAACTGTTGGCTTGATTTTATTAACAGTCATGACTAACAATCATAATTCTAATGTGCAAGTAGATAAAATCATTACAAGCAACATATCTAAACTTTTAGGTGAATCATCAATTCATTTCACCATTATTCTGCAAGCAGAAGGAAGAGGGAAAGATCAAGTCATTGTAAATAGCCGCCGCGATGCAGACTGGGTATCTCAGCAATTGCTCACGTCAAACTATGCTGGCTTAGTTGACATTATTTTAGTTAGCGAGTTAGAGAAAGAGCTAATGTCCTTAATCACCCCCTTTTCATCGTCAGTTTTAAATATTGATATGAGTTATCCTTGCTCACCTATTGTTAAGTTATTGAAAAGCTCGAATTACTTATCAGAAGTAGAAAAAATAAATGAAACGATAAAATCTAGAGTTAGCTGTGCTAACGAGATAGACGTTAAGTTTTATCATAAAAAAGCAATTTTTGATGATGCAATAAGAGGAATAAAAGCAAGTAATGTGCCATTCAGAATTATAGAAGATGAAAAAAAACCTATTGTGGTTGTAAGCTCAAATCTTAGTGACAATCAACTGATATCAACCATGAATTTTGTCAAAAAATTCATTAGTGAATGGGGGAGTAATTACATTCAATTCTCTATTTCACTTAGTGATAATGAATTATATGAAGGAGTGTTTATTAATGATATAAATGAAAATATAAAAATCAATAACAATCATTGGGATTTTAAACAACATTCTTACTAAGAAAATAAAGAGAAATTTATCATGCCAACGACAACATTATCCACGCCAAACTATACCGTTAAGAACTTTGAAAACACGACACCACTATCCGGGCAAACAGCAAACTTTGCTTATGATATTGCTGGGAAATTCACTGAGCCCACAAAAGACCTAATGAATAAAATCGAGGCGGCGCAAAAAAGTGCTATAGAAGATATCTCTAACCCAATTAAGTTAATAGATTATACATTGTATCTAGGTCAATATTCTGCACTTAGGCAAGCACAATCTAACGTTGCAAAGAAACTCCTCGACCTTACATCCGGGATTATTCGTAATATTTAGAACTATATAATATAAATTAGAGCATTGCACATGAGTCATTTAACCAGTTTAATTTCATTTAAAAATCAGCTCCCTGATATTGGTGAATCCGTTTTCGACGGAGCAGGCCAGCTCGAAGGGATAATAAAAAAATTGTTCAGCCAGCAAGCTGCAGCAACCAGTCAGGAGAAAGCTGCAATAGTTAATTTAATCGAGCATGGAAATATAACTGATTCCGCAGAATTAATCAGAGTCGGTCAGATACGATTGGGAAAACATGCTGAAGTTGTATCACTGGCGAATACATTGGTTCGTAAAGCTATTTCAGCTGTAGAAACTACGATAAAATCTCAATAATGATGCGAATAAGCCGGTTTATATTATGTGCAGCCATTGCCCTATTTTTGACTGGCTGCGATAGCCAAGATTTACTAACCGAGCTAGATCAGCGTCAAAGCAATGAAGTCTTGGCGACCTTACAACAATACGGTATTCAGGGTAAAAAAAAGGCAAATGGCAAGTTGGGTTACTCCATTCATGTTTCTAAAAATGATTTTATTGCGGCGGTAGATTTACTCAAGCAATATAACTTGCCTTCTAAAGAATCCGTAGAAATTATTCAGACATTTCCCAGTGATTCTTTAGTTGCCTCACCTCATGCAGAACGAGCCAGATTACTTTCACTGATTGAACAGCGGCTTGAACAATCTGTTTTGACCATACCAGGAGTTGTCAATGCCAGAGTGCATGTGAGTTATCCTCTATTAAATAATAGCAGGACTACTCAGCAGCAAAATATATCCTGTTTAGTGACTTATGCTGGTAGTGAAGATCCAAACCAATTGATGACTAAAATAAAACTTTTTTTAAAAAATAGTTTTTCAGACAGTTCATATGACAATGTCTCTGTAGTTATTGTTGAACGTCCGATTATTCAACGTAGTGTATCACTAGATAGTAAATATAATACTTTTAATCCATATTATATTTTGATAATCATCCTAATCACTAACTTAATTATTTTCATGCTCTTCTATTTTCGTAATTCCGCACGTTTTATGGAAAAAAGAAGTGGTTCATCCAAAAAGATCAATACCCAATAGGAGAATTTAATGGATCATTTAAAAATATTGCTATCACCTGGAAGCTACTTTCATTCTGATCACAGAATAATGGAGCATAATAACTCACCAATTTATCTTCAGGCTTTCCAAAATAATTATTTAATTGCTAAATATCAACTACCTATTCCACGCAAGCTGTCACTCTGCATTCCTAAGGTGATTAAGGAATCGTGGGGTAACTTACCAGATATAGCCTGGAGATTAGGAATACTTGGAGTTGATACAAAACATCATCCATATTTATTAACCGATGATGATATAGAGTTAAGAAACAATATGCTACCTAAGTTCAAATACATATTACAAAAGTATAAAGAAAAATATGTTACCCCAAATTATATAATGGCTTTTGGCGCACTACAACTTGTTGAAACGATTATTTTTTTCGATACAACATTGAAAAGCAGAGCTGAACGCGTATTTAGCCAACGTGTGATGAACATCATGCGCACATTGCAATGTGCGAGACTACCCTTCAATTTGATAGAAATGGTTTGTTATCATGTTAAAAGTAAAAAAAACACCCTTGCATGAAATATCAAATGAAAAAGTACTTATCAAGAGGTGCTGTATTAGTTCTAATGCTTATCAAGTACGCATAATCGAATACGCAAAGAAAGAAGCAAAAAAAAGGTTGTCTAAAGCTGAAGTTGAAATCAAACATATAACTGATCAAGCACATAATTTTGGCTTCAAGAGCGGGATTTTTTTATTTATTGACACTGTCATTTCAGCAATAAGCCTCTATCAAGAAATATGCAACAAAAATATTGCCAATATTGAGGTGAGACTTAAAAATAAATTACAGGAAATATTTGGAGATACGAGATTTATCGAATTGGTTTCTGAGCATTTTCATGGCTTTTCAATATCATCACCAAATATTGAACTACACATTCCCAAAATTCATTACGCTAAAATAATAGAAAACCTGAAGAATGAATCTTATGTCATAGAAAGTAATCAGGAAAATATAATTCTCAAGGTAGGTGATGAAATCATAGTATTTGATCCAAATAAAGACCGTCCTGAATTCTTGCAAGAAATATTTCCACCAATAAAAAAACACATATTGAACATTAACGGAATTGTTAACTTAAAAAAAACCAGAGAAATAATAAGATTGACCACATGCAACCAGCGAGAAGAAAATGAAAATAACGAGCAACCTGAATAAAGTTATAGCTAATACCGGAAATGCCAAGAGAATAGAAATGAACAAAATTAACATTCACTCATTAAAAAATGATGCTTCTGAGGAATTGGCTTATGAACTTGTTAATAATATAAAAATCAACCAATTAAAAAACCTGAAAGAGGCCTATAAAGTGATTTCAGAAAAGCTTAATGGCAATGATAATAATACAAAATCTAGTATTATTGTTCATGCTAATACTTTACTACAGTCAAGCGAAAGTAAAGAAGATAAAGAGCTTTCGTCCAACATTATCATTCCATTTTTAATAAACGAATCCATCATTAATAAAACCCTTAAAGAGTTCACTAGCAGTATATTAAACAATCAACTTAGTTACATTGAGAGTGATGATGAGGAAGACATTTTCTAATTTAACACCGATTATATATTATTTGCTTTTCTCTGTTGGATCAGCCCATTCGACATGTCTAAACTCTGCCGCCGAAAAATGGAATGTACCCTCTGTTATTCTTGAATCTATTATTTCTCAGGAGTCATCCTGGAAAATCAATGCGAAGAATAAAAACGAGAATGGCAGTCATGACATTGGCTTGATGCAGATAAATTCAATTAATATCTCATTACTGCAATCGGCTGGTATTATTGATAACGCAAATATGTTGAAATCTCCATGTATTAACATTCAGGCTGGGGCTTATTTGCTTAGTCTCAAGTTTAAAAAATATGGTTATAGCTGGAAAGCTGTAGGAGCCTATCACTCTGAAACCCCCAGATTTAGGGATAAATATGCCAAACTCATAATGGAAAAAGTATATTCAGATGCCGATTTGTCAGAGACAAAATCTCAAGTGTTAGCTAACACACCTTAAATATAGTTATAGTAAATTAATATGTGTTACAACTCACAAACCATCTTATCATTAAAAATAGTTTAAATATCTTATATCCATCTGTAATTTAATTACCTTTACAACTTAATTCATATGTTTCGAGTTTTGTTTATTCATATTTATTATCAATAACCATCTTGTAATAAGTTATAACAACCATTTAGTGAACCAAGAATATTAGACTTATCCTAATTTATATCGTTTAATGATTCACGAACATCAGAATAGTCTGTGTAAATGAATTGATATAAGGAAACGATTATATGCACAAAGGGAAAACCATACGACTGAATGGCAGCATCGTGTTTGATACATTACAACGAAGCTTGGTTAATGATGAAAAAAAAATAAGATTATCTGAGAATGAGTCACGTCTTTTGCAAATGCTCTTAGAAAAAACCTGTGAGAAAAGAGAAATACTATATACCATTTGGGAATCGCGTGGTGTCATTGTTACGGACAGTAGCTACTACAAACTTATCAAGCAACTTCGCCAATCATTTGTAATGATAGGTGAAAATGAAGATCCAATAATGACTCTTCCACGCATTGGCGTTAGATTCGTCGGCACACAAGAAGAATTCATTCCTACAACACCATCAAAAACAAAGATTCTTAACATAATTAAAGATATTAAATTAAAAATAGCATCTTCTTTTTTTATTATTGCCGCAATTTTATTCTCCTACGCTTTTATTAGCATTTAATGAGCTATATATGTTTTTTATTTTTAAAAATTATCGTTTATTTATTCCACTATTTGTAGCCATATGGATTAGTCTAACTGGTTGTAGTATGAGCACCCATTATTTTCACTCCTCGTTTTCTATTGAAGGGAACGTTTCTTCATCAATACAGGAAATACCGGAAAACTCACGGATAATAATCACTGTAAGCAACATGAATCCAGAAACAACTAAAGACAGAGTAATTCAGGAATTTACGTTCCTAACAAAAAAAATGAAAAGAAATCATCCCTTTCGTATGAAAATAGCTGAAAACCTTCTAACAAATGAAAAACACATCCAGTTTAGTGTCAGAGTAGAATATGATGATGAGTCAATTATGATGAGTGATAAAATCGTAGTTATACAGATCGATAAACACATGTTGGAAGGAAGGAAAATAACTGGACTATTACTAACCGTGACACAATCTTAACTTTAGTTGAACGAATAATTAAAGATATTTGACGACTACATTATTTCATGCCGTGAAAATTTTTTCGCCAAAACATTCTAATGTTATTTATAAGTTATTATTTTTTTATTTTTTCATCTATCTAATGAATATTACAAAGATTCCATGGCCCGCTGCACAACATATATAGCTGCGGCAAAAAAGTTATAAGATTATTGTTGAGCACAGATCGGTATTTTATGATTAAAATTGATCTGCACTGCGAATGAGTTGCAGAAAATAATTATCTGTAAAATTTCTTTACCACAGACAGATCAGAGATAGCGGCAACCTAGTGCGTACTGCACGACTACGCTTGTTGTCCTATCACTGCAGGATAACTTTGCGAGATGCCTCCAGCTTTTACCCGTGTCAGTTTGCTAGTTGCTGGGATAATATGTCCCAAGAGCCGATGCGAGGTTACCGCCCCCTGCGTGATCAGAGCTGCTGTGCTCTTAGGCCACATTCACGTAGTATTTACCTATGCTGAATTACCGTGATAATTAACGATAACAATTAAAATCACAATTAACTTTAATTTCAATGGATTAGAAATATATACGCATGATTAATACCGACAAAATCGACGCTCACACCCCGATGATGCAGCAGTATCTACGATTAAAAGCCCAGCATCCGGAAATTCTGCTGTTTTATCGTATGGGCGATTTTTACGAGCTGTTCTATGATGATGCCAAACGTGCATCGCAATTGCTTGATATCTCGCTAACCAAACGTGGTGCTTCTGCCGGTGAGCCAATTCCAATGGCCGGTGTTCCTCATCATGCGATTGAAAACTATCTGGCTAAGCTCGTCCAAATGGGGGAGTCTGCCGCAATTTGTGAGCAAATAGGCGACCCGGCAACCAGTAAAGGGCCGGTAGAACGGAAAGTGGTTCGCATTGTGACACCTGGCACAGTGAGTGATGAAGCCTTGTTAAATGAGCGCCAGGATAACCTACTAGCCGCAATCTGGCAGGACGCCCGTGGGTTTGGTTATGCCACTCTAGATATCAGCTCTGGCCGCTTTCGCGTTTCCGAACCCGCTGATACAGAAACTATGGCGGCCGAATTACAGCGGACCAATCCAGCTGAATTATTGTATCCAGAAACCTTCGAACAGATGTCGTTGATTGAACAGCGACACGGGCTGCGCCGTCGACCTTTGTGGGAGTTTGAGCTGGATACCGCCCGCCAGCAATTAAACTTACAGTTTGGCACCCGCGATCTTATCGGTTTTGGCGTAGAACAAGCCCATCAAGCCCTGCGTGCCGCCGGCTGTTTACTGCAATATGTTAAAGATACTCAACGTACCTCATTGCCACATATTCGCGGGTTAACGATGGAACGGCAACAAGACGGCATTATTATGGATGCTGCTACGCGTCGAAATCTTGAATTGACTCAAAGTTTATCCGGAGGAAGTGATAATACTCTCGCGGCAATTTTAGATCAGTGTGTAACACCGATGGGCAGTCGGATGTTAAAACGCTGGTTACATATGCCTATTCGCGACATTAATGTGCTCAATCATCGTCAGCAGGCAATCAGTGGTTTGCAAAATATCACTGCGGAACTGCAGCAGCCACTGCGGCAGGTTGGTGATTTAGAACGTATTTTGGCACGATTGGCTTTGCGCACCGCTCGACCGCGCGATTTGGCCCGGATGCGCCATGCATTTCAGCAATTGCCTGAAATTCACCAATTGCTTAGTTCCGTTGAGGCTCCCCACGTTCAGAACCTGCTATCGCAGGTAGGTAAATTTCAAGAACTCTTGGATCTGCTAGAACGCGCTATCGTTGAATCTCCTCCTGTATTAGTACGAGATGGCGGCGTTATTGCCTCAGGCTACAATGCTGAGTTAGATGAATGGCGTAGCCTTGCCGATGGAGCTACCGATTACCTCGACCGACTGGAAATTCGCGAGCGGGAAAAACTGGGGCTGGATACGCTCAAAGTTGGATTTAACGGTGTCCACGGCTATTTCATTCAGGTGAGCCGTGGCCAAAGCCATTTGGTGCCAATTCACTATGTACGTCGCCAAACGCTGAAAAATGCGGAACGCTATATCATTCCAGAACTTAAAGAATATGAAGATAAAGTTCTGACCTCCAAAGGTAAGGCGCTAGCGATTGAAAAAGGCCTTTATGAAGAAATTTTCGATCTATTATTACCCCATCTATCCGACCTACAGCTGAGTGCGAACGCGCTAGCTGAGCTTGATGTATTAACCAATCTGGCCGAACGGGCAGAAACGTTAAACTACACGCGCCCCACGCTCAGCGACAAACCGGGCATTAAGATTGTTGCAGGTCGTCATCCCGTGGTGGAACAGGTGCTACGAGATCCTTTTATTGCGAACCCGTTATCACTTTCACCACAGCGCCGGATGCTTATCATCACTGGCCCGAATATGGGCGGTAAAAGTACCTATATGCGTCAGACGGCCTTAATCGTGTTGCTGGCTCATATGGGAAGTTTTGTTCCTGCCGAACAGGCGACTATCGGGCCAGTCGACCGTATTTTCACCCGTGTAGGAGCCGCGGACGATCTTGCCTCTGGCCGCTCTACCTTTATGGTGGAAATGACCGAGACGGCCAATATTCTGCACAATGCAACAGAACAAAGCCTGGTCTTAATGGATGAAATTGGTCGTGGTACATCAACCTACGATGGTTTATCTCTGGCCTGGGCCTGCGCTGAAAATCTGGCCAGCCGCATCAAAGCAATGACGCTATTTGCTACCCATTATTTCGAATTAACCACCTTGCCGGAAAAAATGGAAGGCGTGGTTAACGTGCATCTGGATGCCATGGAGCATGGGGATACTATCGCCTTTATGCATACCGTACAGGACGGGGCGGCCAGTAAAAGTTATGGTTTGGCCGTGGCCGCGTTAGCCGGTGTACCCCGTGACGTCATCAAACGAGCGAGACAAAAGCTACGGGAGCTTGAGTCACTCTCCAACAATGCAGCGGGTAGCAATATTGATGGCTCCCAGCTTACTCTGCTGAATGAAGAAGTTTCTCCTGCAGTGGAAGCACTGGAAACCTTAGATCCCGATACGCTTAGCCCTCGTCAGGCCTTGGAATGGCTCTATCGCCTGAAAAGTATGGTGTAAGGTAATATGGAGTTATCGGTTAGGATTTTTGCGATTAAAGCTATTTTTCTAGCCGGCTCTTTTGGCGCTGAATCAGTCAGTGCCTTAGGCCAAATTGCTTGATAATAAGAAACCATCTTCTTAAAGGGCCGGTTTCAGTCGAAAAAAAACGGTGGACGAGATGTCCACCGTTTTTATTTAACCCAGCAACAGAATTTACTTCTATCATCAATAAATCGTGAAGTAACACTGCTTCGATTTAGCGAATACTGAATCTGTTTTCGCTCTCTTATCTATTGCCTTAATTCAGGCTGCCGATAAGCTTTTTACTCGCGAAACAGAGCTTCAATACTCAAACCTTGTGTTTGCAAAATTTCACGCAGACGGCGTAAGCCCTCAACCTGAATTTGACGAACACGTTCACGGGTTAAGCCGATTTCCCGACCTACATCCTCAAGGGTTGCAGCTTCGTAGCCTAACAGACCAAAACGACGAGCCAATACCTCACGCTGTTTAGCGTTCAATTCGAACAGCCATTTGACGATACTTTGTTTCATATCATCATCTTGCGTGGTGTCTTCCGGCCCGTTTTCATTTTCGTCGGAAAGAATATCCAGCAATGCCTTCTCTGAGTCGCCGCCTAACGGTGTATCAACAGAAGTGATACGTTCATTCAGGCGTAACATACGGCTCACGTCATCGACCGGCTTGTCGAGTTGCTCGGCAATCTCTTCCGCACTCGGTTCGTGATCTAATTTATGAGAAAGCTCGCGCGCGGTGCGCAAATAGACATTCAGCTCTTTGACAATATGGATTGGCAAACGGATGGTACGGGTTTGGTTCATAATCGCCCGTTCAATCGTCTGACGAATCCACCATGTTGCGTAAGTAGAGAAACGAAAACCGCGTTCTGGATCAAATTTTTCCACTGCGCGAATCAGACCAAGATTGCCTTCCTCGATCAAATCTAACAGCGCCAAACCGCGGTTACTGTAACGACGAGCGATCTTCACCACCAGCCGTAAGTTGCTTTCAATCATACGTCGACGTGACGGCACATCCCCGCGCAGTGCACGTCGGGCAAAATAAACCTCTTCCTCTGCGGTCAGCAGCGGTGAATAGCCAATCTCACCAAGATAGAGCTGCGTAGCATCCAGCACGCGTTGGGTAACGCCCTGGGCCAGCAGCTCATCCTCTGCTAATTCACTTTCAGAAGGTTCATCTTCTACTAATGCTTTTTCATCAAAAATTTCAGTTTCCGTACTGTTTTCGTCGAAATCTGCATCTTCGTTTAACTCGTTAACTTTCAGCGTATTTTGGCTCATAAGCTGCTCCTACCCGTGATACCGCGAGCAGAATACAGCGTATTCTGCCCAATCTATCGCTGCGGAAGATAACGCAGCGGGTTTACGGATTTCCCCTTGTAACGAATTTCAAAATGCAATCTAACTGAACTGGTTCCGGTGCTACCCATAGTCGCTATTTTTTGTCCCGCCTTCACTTCTTGTTGTTCCCGGACCAGCATTGTATCGTTATGAGCATAGGCGCTCAGGTAGTCATCATTATGTTTGATGATTATCAGATTACCGTAACCACGCAGCGCGTTACCGGCATACACTACCCGCCCATTAGCAGTGGCGAAGATAGGCTGCCCACGCGAACCAGCGATATCAATCCCTTTATTGCCCCCTTCGGAAGCAGAGAAGCTATCAATGGTTTTCCCGTCGGTTGGCCATTTCCAGCTACTAACTGGACCACCATTACTGGTAGGGATGCCAACGGGAGTGCCCGGTGCGGTAACAGGTGCTGTTGTTGATGCAACGGCTCCTGATGCTGGCAACATTTTACCAACATTCTGTTTACCCGAGTTACCAGAATACGCGTTAGTTGATTGAGAATCAACCGCTGAAGCTGTGTTTTGGATGTTTGAAGGCGGTTTTGATACCCCATTAGAGGTAGCGTCAGTTGCCGCCATCATACCGCCGCCGGAACCGTTACCCAGCTGGATTGTCTGGCCCACGTTCAGGCTATAAGGCTCGGGAATGGCGTTTTTATTCGCTAAATCACGGAAATCATTGCCAGTAATCCAGGCAATATAAAACAGGGTATCCCCCCGTTTAACCGTATAGGTGCTGCCGTTGTAACTCCCTTTAGGGATAGAATTGTAACTACGGTTATAAACAATACGATCGCCTGATGCATTACTTCCACTCATCATCGAACCGGATGTTTTACCACCCACGGTCGATATTGGCGCAGACGTTGATGCATCATTAGTACAACCAGCCAACCACAAACTCACAACCGTACACGCCGCAATCCGGCGTAAAGTAATCATTGGGCTTCCCGTGCTCATGCTTCCCCCATGACAGCAATATTAAGCGATATTTCCAAATACCCTTTACATCCTAGCTGAGTGTCAATGTTTCACTCATTTTTCTAATGATGAAAGGTTCCTCTGCGCGCCTTGAATAATAAGGTCAAACGCAGAAGAAATAAGATGCAGCACCTTGGGTACAAATTGCACCACCTCTGCCCTACCGTAATCTCGTATAATTTACATATCGCGCTAACCCAATGGGTTCCCGGCCGGAATAAATAGGCTGGGATTAAATACGCGATTTAAAAAATTGTCAGGCCAGTTCCCCTTTCACCAACGGAACAAAACGAACTGCCTCCACCGTTTCAATAAAGAACTCGTGATCCCTACGCTGCACATATTTTAACGTTTGCGCCTGTTCACCGACGGGCAGAACTAATCTCCCACCGTTTTCAAGCTGCTGCAATAATGCTTCTGGAATCTCTGGCGGTGCCGCCGTCACAATGATCGCATCAAATGGCCCGCGCGATGCCCATCCCTGCCAACCGTCGCCGTGGCGGGTAGAAACATTGTGCAGATCCAACAACTTTAGGCGGCGCTTAGCCTGCCATTGTAGCCCTTTGATTCGTTCAACTGAGCACACGTGTTCAACCAAATGCGCTAGAATTGCAGTTTGATAACCCGAACCGGTACCAATCTCTAATACTTTCGATGTTGGCGTCAGTTGCAGCAATTCTGTCATCCGCGCCACCATATAAGGTTGAGAAATGGTTTGCCCTGAACCAATTGGCAGAGCGGTATTCTCATAGGCCTTATGCGCGAGCGCTTCGTCCACAAAGCGCTCCCGTGGTACAGCTTCAATCGCCTGTAACAGGCGCTCATCACGAATACCTTGCTGTTGTAACTGTAGCAGTAAGGTTTGCATGGATTTATTTACCATTCCCCGTCAACCTCAGTCCTGGCTAACCAGGTTTTGACTACGTCTTGAGCCGCATAGGCGGTTAAATCAACCTGAAGCGGCGTCACTGAAACATATCCCTGTTCCACAGCGCTAAAATCAGTATCCGGCCCTGCATCACATTTGTCACCCGGCGGCCCAATCCAATAAATATCTTGCCCTCTTGGGTCTTGCTGGCAAATGACTGTTTCGGCTGGGTGCCGACTGCCGCAGCGAGTGACCTTGATACCTTTAATTTCATTTAACGGTAAATCAGGCACATTCACATTAAGAATTTTGCCGGTACGCAGTGGAGCGCTCTGTAAAGCGCGCAGCAAGCGGCAGGTTACCGCCGCCGCTGTATCATAATGCTGATGGCCGTTTAGCGAAACTGCCAACGCAGGAAAACCCAAATGCCGTCCTTCCATCGCCGCCGCAACGGTTCCGGAATAAATCACGTCATCCCCTAAATTCGGGCCAGCATTGATACCTGAAACTACGATATCCGGACGCGGTCGCATCAGTGCATTCACGCCAAGATAAACACAATCCGTCGGCGTACCGTGTTGTACAGCAATATCGCCGTTTGACAATGTGGTCGTTCGCAACGCGGAATCCAGCGTCAGCGAGTTAGAGGCACCGCTGCGATTGCGATCCGGTGCAACAATCTGCACTTGAGCAAACTCACGCAATGCCGCAGCCAGCGTTTGAATCCCCGGAGCAGCAATGCCATCGTCGTTACTCAGTAAGATCCGCAGCATCGCCGTTATCCAGATTCATGATTTCTCTGACTACGCTGGTAGCAAAACTACCGGCAGGCAGCCAGAAGCGCAGCTCAAGGGTAACCTCATCCCACCAGTCCCAACTCATTTCCTGTGGACGCAGCAAGATGGCGCGGCGCGCACCTTCCACACGTTCACGTTTCAACAGCGAAAGCAGTTCGGTTTGATCCGCCAAACAGTTTTGCTCAAAGGCCAAAGCTGCGCCTTGAGTGCCTAAATCGCCGTCTCCCGGCAGCGGCGCAGTGACATTTAGCTCTCCGGCATCCAAACGCTGCTGCAAAGACTCCAGCTCCTCCGCCTGTGCGACAAACCAGCTACCACGGCCGCTCAGCTGCAATGCATCCCCCTCCAGCACCTGCATGGCGCTGTTTTGAGCCAAACGCGTGCTGGCAATCAGATTAAACATGGCACTGCGACTAGCAGACAGATAAAAGCTACGCTTACTGCGTTCTTTTACCCGAATTTCATTATTCGACCAACGGCGAGCCTGCACCAGATTATTGCCACCGCGGCCAAAGCGTTGACTACCAAAGTAATTGGGAACGCCCTGAGCAGCAATCAGATTTAAGCGAGCCTCAACGTCCTGCTGGTCGCTGATATCGCGTAACACCAGAGTGAAAGCGTTACCTTTGAGAGAACCGATGCGCAATTTTCGCTTTTGACGCACCGCTTCCAACACTTCGCAGCCTTCCAGCTGAAAATCCTGCATATTCGGCGTTTCTTTACCTGGCAAGTGCAGGCAGAACCATTGCTCGGTCACCGCATGACGGTCTTTTAAGCCAGCATAGCTCACTAAACGCGGATGAATACCGGCGAAACGGGATAAATAATCGGCAACAAATTGGGTATTACAGCCGTTTTTACGAATACGCACCAACAGATGCTCACCTTCACCGTCGGGTTCGAACCCTAAATCCTCTACCACCACGAAATCTTCAGGATTTGCTTTCAACACGCCGCAGGCTTTAGGTTGGCCGTGCAGCCATGTTAGATTTTCCATGTCCATTACTGCTTTTCTCTCTTTACCAACAGCGCCACGGCTTCACAGGCAATTCCCTCACCGCGACCGGTGAAACCCAGTTTTTCCGTGGTGGTGGCTTTCACATTAACGTCATCCATATGGCATTGCAGATCTTCCGCCAAATTCACGCGCATTTGCGGAATATGGGGAGCCATTTTCGGGGACTGGGCAATAATGGTGATATCCAGATTGCCAAGCTGATAGCCTTTTTCAAGGATGCGGCGGTAAGCTTCACGCAACAGAGCTCGGCTGTCAGCACCTTTAAAGGCGGGATCGGTATCAGGAAAGAGTTTGCCGATATCACCCAATGCGGCAGCGCCTAACAGTGCATCAGTTGCAGCATGGAGAGCGACATCACCATCGGAATGAGCCAGCAGGCCCTGCGGATAAGGAATGCGCACGCCACCGATGATTATCGGGCCTTCACCGCCGAATTTATGTACATCAAAACCATGACCAATTCGCATTATGTGCATTCCTTATTATAGAGCCGGGTAATGTAAAACTCGGCCAGCGCCAGATCTTCCGGGCGCGTGACTTTAATATTATCTGAACGGCCACTCACCAGTAACGGGTGATAGCCACAGTGCTCCAGAGCGGAGGCTTCATCAGTTACCGTTGCACCTTCACGTAACGCATGGCTCAGGCAGGTTTTCAGCAATTCGAATGGAAACAGCTGCGGCGTTAGCGCGTGCCAGAGATCCTGACGATCGACCGTATGTGCCACTGCGTCAATCCCGCATTCACCGCGCTTCATGGTGTCTCGCACCGGGGTCGCCAGCAATCCACCGATTTTAGTGTGACCAATAATTGCCAAAAGATTGCTTAAATCGTCCTGATGCAGGCAAGGGCGGGCAGCATCGTGAACCAGCACCCAGTCAGGCGTTCCGGCGCTCATCAGGCCAGCCAGAACCGAATCGGCACGCTGCGCGCCGCCATAAACCCGGCTAACGCGAGAGTCATTGGCAATCGGCAACCGATCGAACTGTCCATCATTTGGGCTTATTACTACAATAATCCGCTGAATTAGCGGATGGCGCAGCAAGGCATCAATAGCGTGTTCTAGTATTGTTTTGCCGCCCACGGTTAAATATTGCTTAGGGCAATCGGCTTGCATACGACTGCCTATTCCAGCAGCCGGCAATACAGCAATGACTTCAGGAAGGGAACCTGCGAAGTTACTCATTATTTATTGTTGCGCGTTATTTTGTGTCGAAGGGATACCCGCATTACGTCTGGATTGGTCAGGAACCAAACGATAGAAACTTTCACCGGGCTTAATCATGCCCAACTCGTTACGTGCGCGTTCTTCGATCGCCTCTTGACCACCGTTTAAATCATCAATTTCAGCAAATAGCTGATCGTTCCGCGCCTTTAGTTTGCCGTTGTTACCCTCTTGGGCCGCAACGTCATTTTGCACGCGGACAAAATCATGAACACCATTCTTACCCAGCCACAGCGAATACTGTAACCAGCCAAGCAAAACCAACAATAGTAGCGTAAGTTTTCCCATCTCCGCCCCCTGAAAAACTGACTAATCATCCCACAACTTTTCGTCGGACTCCACTCTGAGTGGGAAAATGCCCCAGAGTTTAAGATTAAGGACGATTTCTGGCAAAAATACCACGCAAATCTGCAAAACAACGGCAATTATTGGGACGCTACACTAGCGACAGTCGTCATAGATTCCCTTTCCTCCGTGAGTTTCTTAGCCGGAAAAACTGCTAAATCGGCTTTTACTTTTCATTTTGCCTTACCTTTACACCTACTTTTCCTCGAGGGAAAAGGGAAAAAGTGCGTAAAAATAACGGGTAATAAGCGAGGAAAGCAAGAGGAAAAACACAATGGAAGCTTAGGATTAAAAAGGTCATAGGGGCATTCTGGCGATAATTTTCGCCGCGAGCACCCGCCAGTCGTTTTACCATCCGGTGAGGAAAGAGAACAGCATCCAAAACAGGCATATCACCGCAATGCCCGTCCCACCGAGGGTAAATAGCACATTACCGCGCAGCAACATACTTAAGGCGATGCCGATTAATACCGAAACCGGCATTAACGCCAGAAAAAACGGCCAAGTATAAAGCAGGAAGAAAACGGTGTTTGGCCCGTAGACTAGAAATGGAATGGCGAAAGCTAGCCAGTAAAAGGTAAAACCGGCGGTTCCGCCGAGAAAGGAGTGCGACGGTTCCTCCCTTTCTCGCTGTTTGCTCACAATAATTTGGGTGACATTCTGCATAAAAATCCCTAAGGGTATTCTTTAACGGCGCGCTCTGTAGGCGCTTGGCCGAGGGTACATTCAGGATTTGATAATAGCTCTCTCACGCAGTACGTCTAACAATTGTTCAATCAAATATGTTACTAATTGTTCGTCATTCAAGCGAATAGTCAATAGCAGTGTTGGAGCGCGGGGAACAACGAAGACATCAGTAGCCTACGGGCAAAAAAAGAGGCGATATCTTCGCCTCTTTCTATCATTAGTGTTTTGATATATTTATCAATTTAGCCTCGGATTCTTTTCTCGGCATGCTGTACCAGACCACTGCGGTGAGTAAAATCAAGATGCCGCTAGCGATGCTTAATACCAGACTATGCGAGGTCGAAAATGCCTGACTGGCGCTGGCAAACATTCGCTCGCCCTGCTCCCCACCCAGTTCGCTGATAACCTGCATCGCTTCGCTAATAGAAGCGCTGGCCTGCTCTGCCAGATTCGCAGGCAAATCTTCCGGCAATACCACCGAAGCCATATACAACCGCGATAACAAAAGACCAAATAGCGCGACGCCTAAACCCGCGCCCAGCTCATATGCCATGCCTTCAACCGCTCCGGCGGCACCGGCTTTTTCCGGCGGCGCAGCGCTCATGATAGCGGCAGTAGAAGCCAGCAACGAGATTTCAATACTGCAACCGAGCAACGCCATCCAGCCCCACGCCTGATAGATTTGGTAGGAGAAATCCGTCATTGCCAATCCAAAGAAGCTAACGGCACTTAAGGCTATGCCCAGAGTGGCGACTAAACGCAAACCTAACGTTGCCACCAGCCAACCGGCCAGAGGGCCGCTTAGGCCACTTGCAATCATCAGCGGCAACAGGAAAAGACCGGCTTCGAGCGGCGTTTTCCCTAATACAAATTGCAGTTCCTGCGTCAGTAACAATTCGAAACCAACCAAGGTGATCATCGCGGTCAGCGCCATAATCATACCGACGGCAATCACCCTCTGGCCAATCAGTCGAAAATCAATCATCGGCGAAGGTGATGAAAGCTGATGCCGGATAAAACCGTACAGGATAACGCCACCAATCGCTGCGGTTAGCGAGGTGCCGAGTAAATCGCCATTGCCGCGCAGCCCGCTTTTAGCCGCATAAACCAGTAATAATATTGCCGTGGTCAATACCAAGGCCGGTGCCAACGTCCAGCTTTGCGTTCTGCGACCAGGCTGGTCTGGGATCAGGAAACAGGTCGCCAATACCACCACCGCGACTATCGGCACGTTAATCATAAAGACCGAGCCCCAATAGAAGTATTCCAGCAGCACTCCGCCCACTAATGGTCCCATAGCGGCACCAGCGGTACCTACCGCCACCCAGATTCCCAATGCCAGCGCTCGCTCGCGCTCATCGGTGAAAATATGCCGAACCGCAGATAAAGTGGCGGGCAGAATCATGGCGGCCCCAATAGCCAAAGAGGCGCGAGCAGCGATCAGCGTTCCCACCGAATCGGCCAAGGCAGCGGCCAGCGACGATAGTCCAAATAGCACGGAGCCAATCAGAGCCAGCCGTTTAAAACCGATGCGGTCGCCCAAAGCCCCCATAGGTAACAGCAAACAAGCCATCACCAAAGAATAGATATCGATAATCCACAGCAATTCACTCCCCGTTGCCGACAAAGCCAATCCAAGGCGAGGCGCAGCCACATGCAAGACGGTGGCATCAATAGAAATCGGGAGGTACATCAAAATGATAACGCAAAAAATAGTCCATTTCTTAGACATAATGAGAGACTCAAATAAGGCAGAATTTAATGTTGAACACGCGTTCAATATGCGATTGTAGCGAAATGTTGAACATCAGTCCAATTCTCTGCATAATTCCCCTACATACCAAACTGTTAATTCATCTCAGAATGAGAGCAAAGGAGCATCCTTGGCATATTTGAATCGCGAAGAGCGGCATAGCAGTATTTTGAATGCTGCCGTGCGGGTGGCCATGGCAGAAGGAATGGCCGCTACCACGGTGCGCCGCGTAGCAAATGAAGCCGAGGTGGCGGTAGGTCAGGTTCACCACCATTTTGCGTCTGTCTCTCAACTGCGAGCCGATGCTTTCCTGCTGCTGGTTCAGCAATCACTCGCCACCTTTGCTATAGCCTGCCAAAATCATCCGGCGGTTGAGCGCTTGCTGCTGGTGCTGGGTTATCCGCAAGATGACGCGGGAAAAAGAGAAACCCGGCTGTGGAATGAGGTGAGTCTGCTGGCCGAGCGCGACGATGCCATCCGGCTCGCCTATACCCAATCGATGTCCAATTGGCATCAAGCCACGGTAGCCGTCATTAATAGCGGCCGAGAGAGCGGTGAGTTTCGTTCGGGTGATGACAGCGGCAATATTGCCTGGCGATTAATAGGTCTGGTGTGCGGTTTGGATGGAATGACACAATTTCCGGAGCTTCATTTCTCCGAGGATGAAATCCTGCGTCACCTGAATGCCATGATGAAAAGCGAGCTGCTTAGCGTTTCTGCCTAATCCGGGGGTAACAGGCGATAAAAAGATTGATAAAAGGGGCCTGCAAAGTCGCCCCTTTCCTGCCAATAAACCTTCGTTGCTTAGCTGATAATGGCTTTTACCGAAAGTTGTTCCAGTAATTGCTCAACTAACTGCGCCAAAGGCCGATCTCCTTTCAGATGAATATCAGGTGCCATTGGAGATTCATAAACTGAATCTATTCCGGTAAAGTTTTTCAGCTCACCGGCGCGAGCCTTTTTGTATAACCCTTTTGGATCGCGAGCCTCACAAATGGCAAGAGGCGTATCGACAAAAACCTCGATGAACTGGCCGTTGTCTAACATTTCCTGCACCATTTGCCGTTCTGCGCGATGAGGCGAAATAAAGGCGGACAAGACCACCAGCCCAGCGTCAACCATCAGCTTTGCCACTTCACCAACACGCCGAATGTTTTCCCGTCGATCGGTATCGGAAAAACCTAAATCCCGACATAACCCATGACGAACATTATCGCCGTCCAATAAATAGGTGCGGATCCCACGCCGGAACAACTCCTGTTCCAGCGCACCAGCCAACGTCGATTTACCCGAACCGGATAAACCGGTAAACCACAGCACCGCGCCTCGGTGACCATTTTTCCTTTCGCGATCCTGCCGGGTTACCGCATGGGAATGCCAGACGACATTCTCATCCGCTGGCACATCCGCAGGCAAAGTGTGCTGGTTATCAGAATGCAAAGAATGAGCAGGCAAACTACTTTCCTCCCAATAGATCGCGCGCACCCCAGTGAGGGTAGTGGCGACGTACCAGAGCATTTAATTCCAGCTCAAAAGCGCTAAACTGACTGGTTTCCTGATAAACCGACTCCAGCGTTTCCCGAATCAGCCCTGCGCCAACCGTGACGTTACTCAACCGATCGATAAATATCATTCCCCCGGTATCGCGGTTGCGCTGATAGCTATCCAACACCAACGGTTCGTCAAAGGCCAGTTCAACCAGCCCTATCCCGTTTAGAGGCAGACTTTCTACCACTCGCTGAGTCAGGCTGTTAATTTCCACCTGATACTGAATATTCTCCACCCGAGCACGCGTTTTTTTTCCCGCCACTTTGATGTCGTAACTTTGCCCGACCACCAGAGGCTGCTCCGCCATCCAGACCACGTCTACCAGCGCATTCTGCGCCGGTTTTAGCGTTTCATCGGCATCCACCAGTAAATCGCCACGGCTAATATCCACTTCGTCAGCCAAAACCAGTGTGATAGCTTCGCCGGGAATGCCCTGCTGCAAATCGCCATCGAAAGTCACAATTCTGGCTACTGTGGATTCAACTCCAGACGGCAACACTTTGATTTTCTGACCCACGCGCACCACACCGGCGGACAAGGTGCCGGAATAACCGCGAAAATCCAGATTAGGGCGATTCACATACTGCACCGGAAAACGCATAGGCTGCTGGCGACTGGCGTTCACCACATCCACGGTTTCTAATACGTCCAGCAGCGTGGGGCCGGTGTACCAGGCCATTTTCTCACTTGGCGTCGCTACGTTATCGCCGTCCAATGCTGACAGCGGAACAAATTTGATATTCAGATCCGTCGGCAATTGTTCGGCAAAACTCAGGTAATCGTTTTTGAATTGCTCGAAAACCGACTGCTGATAATCCACCAAATCCATTTTATTCACCGCCACCACCAAATGACGGATCCCCAACAGAGTGGCGATAAAACTGTGACGACGAGTTTGATCCAATACGCCTTTACGAGCATCGATCAGCAAAATCGCCAGATTGCAGGTTGATGCGCCGGTCGCCATATTACGGGTGTACTGCTCATGCCCCGGCGTATCCGCGATAATAAACTTCCGTTTTTCCGTCGAGAAATAGCGGTAAGCCACATCAATAGTAATGCCCTGCTCCCGTTCGGCCTGTAAACCATCAACCAGCAGCGCCAGATCCAGTTTTTCACCCTGCGTACCAATGCGCTTGCTATCGGTATGCAGCGTCGTTAATTGGTCTTCATAAATCTGACGAGTATCGTGTAGCAAACGACCTATCAGGGTACTTTTCCCGTCGTCCACGCTGCCGCAGGTCAGGAAACGCAGTAGAGTTTTATGCTGCTGCGCGTGCAAATAGGCCTCTACGCCGCCTTCATCGGCAATTTGTTGTGCCATCGCCGTATTTTGTAGAATCATGTTGCTCATCGGGCCGCTCCTTAGAAATATCCCTGACGCTTTTTAAGCTCCATGGAGCCGGATTGATCGCGGTCGATCATTCGACCCTGACGTTCGCTGGTAGTTGATATCAACATTTCTTCAATAATCGCCGGCAATGTTTCCGCCTGCGATTCCACCGCACCGGTCAACGGCCAGCAGCCCAACGTGCGGAAGCGCACCATTTTCTGCGCGATCATTTCACCCGGTTGCAGATCGATACGATCGTCATCCACCATCAGCAACATGCCATCCCGCTCGATAACCGGGCGAGGCTTCGCCAGATACAGTGGCACAATGTCGATGTTTTCCAAAAAGATATACTGCCAGATATCCAGTTCAGTCCAGTTGGATAGTGGGAAAACGCGAATGCTTTCACCCTTATTAATCTGGCCGTTATAGTTATGCCACAGCTCAGGGCGCTGGTTTTTAGGGTCCCAGCGATGGAAACGGTCGCGGAACGAATAAATACGCTCTTTAGCTCGGGATTTCTCCTCGTCACGGCGCGCCCCGCCGAAAGCGGCATCAAAGCCATATTGGTTAAGAGCCTGCTTTAACCCTTCGGTTTTCATCATGTCGGTGTGCTTGGCACTGCCGTGAACAAAGGGATTTATCCCCATCGCCACCCCTTCCGGGTTTTTATGCACCAACAACTCGCAGCCAAAATCTTTGGCGGTGCGATCGCGAAATTCATACATCTCGCGGAATTTCCAGCCGGTATCGACATGTAGCAGTGGGAAAGGCAAATTACCGGGGAAGAAGGCTTTGCGCGCCAGATGCAACATCACCGAGGAATCTTTACCGATGGAATAAAGCATCACCGGATTCCCGAATTCGGCGGCCACTTCACGGATGATATGGATGCTCTCCGCCTCCAATTGCCGCAAGTGAGTGAGTCGTTTTTCGTCCATAACAGATCCTTTATGCCAAATTCACGATTGACGACCTAAGCGGCCGTTCAGTCTGCGGTTGTTGCCCAAACCAGGCTATCTGGTGGTGTAAATCCACCACTTCTCCAATCACCAACAATGCTGGCGCCGGAGCCTGATGCGCTAATGTGTCCAGTTGATCCAACGTGCCAATCAATACCTGTTGGTCAGCGCGGGTTCCACGGCCAATAACCGCTACCGGCGTCTGCGCCGACCGACCGTGTGCGATCAATTGCTGACTGATTTCAGCTGCTTTGACCGTTCCCATATAAATAGCCAAAGTCTGACGCCCACGCGCCAGCGTTGACCAATCCAGCCCGTCACCGTCTACCCGACAATGACCGGTAATAAAAGTGACACTTTGGGCGTGATCCCTATGGGTTAACGGAATCCCCGCGTAAGCCGTTGCTCCGGCGGCGGCCGTTACTCCCGGTACAACCTGAAACGGAATACCGGCGGCGGCGACTACCTGAAGTTCTTCGCCCCCGCGGCCAAAAATAAAGGGATCGCCGCCTTTCAAACGCACAACCCGTTTGCCCTGCTGAGCGAGTTCCACCAGCAAGCGATTGGTTTCCTCCTGCGCTACGGAGTGAGCGCCCGCCCGTTTACCCACGCAAATGCGATCCGCATCGCGCCGAACTAAGTCCAGCACTTCGGGGCTGACTAAATGGTCATATAGCACGACATCCGCCTGCTGAATAACCTGCAGACCACGTAAGGTGAGTAAACCCGCATCACCGGGGCCTGCGCCAACCAACGCCACTTCGCCGCTTTCCCTTTGCGGCTCTATCAGGGAGAGCTCCAGCTCACTTTCTGCCAGCGTCGATTGTCCACTGGCCATCAGGCTGGCAAACCGACCGGTAAAAGCCTTTTCCCAAAAACGACGACGAGCGCTCATCGACGCGAGCCGCTGTTTAACTCTCGCACGCCAGCGACCCGCCACGGCAGCCATGTCACCCAGACTCGCGGGCAGCAGGGCTTCCAGCTGTTCGCGTAGTATTCGTGCCAGAACCGGCGCCTGACCGCTGGATGAAATAGCCACCACCAACGGAGAACGATCGACAATAGAAGGAAAAATAAACGAACAACGCGGCTGATCGTCCACCACATTAGCCAGAATCCGCCGCTGATCCGCAGCAGCGAATACCGCCGCATTCAAAGCGTTGTCATTAGTGGCGGCAATCACCAGAAAAACCTCGTCCAGCTGTTCTGGCGCAAAAATATCTGCCACCCAGCAAATTTTTCCCGCGTCATGCTGTTGCTGAAGTTCGGAAGAAAGCGCCTGCGCCACTACCCGGATCTGAGCGCCCGCGCGATGAAGCAAATCTATTTTTCGCGCAGCGATTTCGCCGCCGCCAACGACCAGAACCGGGCGTTGTTTCAAGTCGGCAAATATTGGTAGATAATCCACAGCGGCCTTCGATTACATGATAAAGCGTAAGGTGACTATAGGGGCGGGGTATGACCTTATGAAATGACGAAAAGTAATTACAAGTTCCGTAATGATATAAAGCCGATGCAATCGGCCTTGCAGAGGCAAGCTCACTTATAGCGTCGAATGACATTCCTGATTTAGACATAAAAAATTCTGATAATTAGGAACCATACAAATTGTCTAATCGCGCGGACAGTCTCATACTAAGCCCCGCATAGCGCAGCGTTATCCATGCCAAACTGCGCGATTACGACTCTATAAAAGGATATTTAGGTATGTTTTCCCGCCTTCACCTGAAACTGGCGATTGTTACGCTTTGTTTTAGCACTGTATTCCCACTGAATGCGGCGGCCGCAGCGGCTAAAAGTGAGCCGTTAGGGAAAATAGCCGAGCAACAAACTCGCCATATTGCCACCTACTTCCCTGGACGTATGGCCGGTAGCCCTGCCGAATTGCTCGCCGCCGATTATCTTAACCAGCAATTTGAAACCATGGGTTACCAGACCAATTTGCGGGTTTTCAATACCCGCTATCTTTACACCAGTAAAAACGGCAAGCAGAGTTGGCGCAACCTCAGTGCCACTTCGGTCATTGCCGCCCACGGTGGTCGCGAGCCGCAGCAAGTGGTGATCATGGCCCACTTTGATACTTACACGCCTCATAGCGATCAGGATTTGGATAAAAACCTAGGCGGCCTGACGCTGCAAGGCGTGGATGACAATGCCTCTGGCGTCGGTGTGATGCTTGAACTGGCGGAGCGGTTGAAAGACATTCCGACCCGTTATAGCTTGCGTTTTGTCACTTTAAGCGCTGAAGAAGTCGGCGCTCAGGGTGCAGCAAACTATCTGAAACGCATGAGCGCAGAGGAAAAAGAAAACACCTTGCTGGTCATCACCTTAGACAGTTTGATTACCGGCGATCGCTTGTATTTCAACCCCGGCCAGCATGATGCTAAAGGCTTCGCAGCGAAAAGCCGCGATCGCGCCCTGACGTTAGCGCGCAATGCCGGAATCCCAGCGGCGAGTCGCCCGGAAAACACGCCAGAGCCTCACTGTCGCGCCGATCAGAATGCCTTTGATAAATCGGGCATTTCAGTGCTTTCCGTCGAAGCCACCAACTATAAGTTAGGCAAAAAAGACGGTTGCCAACAACGTGCTATCAGCCCCCATTTTCCATTGGGGGAAACCCGCCACCAGAGTCAGTGGGATAATCTGAATTATCTCGATCATCACTTGCCCGGCAGGATTGCCAAACGTTCGCGGGATAGCGTCAAAATCCTGCTGCCGCTGGTAAAAGAGCTAGCCGGAGCAAATAAATAATCATTTTAGTGGGAAGTCATTCGCAATCTGATTAAAAAGTCCGATAAGTACCAACGGGGTGCTCATTATGAGCGCCCTTTTTGTATTCCCCGCGTATAAATTCGTTCTTTGTATACCATCTAAGGAAAGGCTGTTTAGGGGTATGACAACCGCCAACGCGGAAAAAACCTCTGCAATTCAAGTTGAAGCCTTGATGGATGATGGCTTTCCCTTACCTACACCCCCCAAAAATCCGCAGCGCTATATTAAAGATTCGCGTTTAACCTAGAGCGGCGACGTATTAGGTTTCATCGAAATCGAGCCGACACAATACGAAAGCAAAGCGGTATAGTTCAATTTGACCATGCCGCAAAATTTGCTGACGACAATCGATAGATTTATTAAATCAGCCATAACTATAAAAATCGCAGCCACTTTCTGGCAGCGTTAGCCAGAGAGAAAATCAGCGGTTAATTAGATAAGCAGAGTGAATAATCGTCTGTAACGAACGTCGACGAAAATGTTAATGAAAAAATGACGTTATATTTTAATAGGCTACGCTGCTAACCATTGCATTTAACTGGTTAGCCACCAAGACATTGGGAGCACCAAGGCTCCCAATGCGATTGCAGAGGAAAAAGCTGGTTCTAGCTTTCGTGAAGCCCGCATTCCCGTTTCAAACCGAAAAAGCGCGTTTCTTCTTCACTCATGCCGGGTTCCCATTTACGGGTTGTATGAGTATCTCCAACGGATAAATAGCCCTGTTCCCATAACGGGTGGTAATTCAGGCCATGCTCGGTCAGATATTGATAAATACGGCGATTATCCCAGTCGATAATCGGCAGTAGCTTGAATACTCCACGCTGTAAGGCCAATACCGGTAATTTGGCCCGACTGCCTGACTGCTCGCGCCGTAGGCCTGCAAACCAGGTTTGCGCTCCCAGCGTTTCCAACGCGCGATTCATCGGCTCCACTTTATTCAACTCATTGTAACGCTCAATACCTTCTACGCCCTGCTCCCACAGTTTGCCATAGCGCGCTTCCTGCCACGCTGGGCTGTGTTCAGCACGAAATACCTGCAGATTGAGCTGCAGTTTCTCGGCTAATTCGTCAATAAACCGATAGGTTTCGGGAAACAGGTAGCCTGTGTCCGTCAGAATAACCGGAATATCTGGCCGCTGGCGCGTCACCAAATGCAGGCATACCGCCGCTTGAATACCAAAACTGGATGACAAAACGTATTCACCCGGTAAATTCTCCAATGCCCAACTCACGCGGTCCTGTGCGGAAAGCACTTCCAACTGACCGTTAACCAGCGCGAGTGCCGCTGCCTGCTCGGCCTTGGGTAAGGCATTTAATTCATTGAGATTAAACTGGCTCACACCGCCCCCTGCCATTCGTAAAAGTCACGGGCTGAATCAATAACCGGCTTTATTACACCAGCGCGAATAATAAAATCCCCGAAGCCTTCGTTGGTATCACGCTCTTTGGCCCAACGGCCAACTAATTCATCGGTAATTGCCAGAATCTCATCGGCGGTAATGTTTTCACGATACATGCGCGGAATACGCGTACCTTCACGATTGCCGCCCAAATGCAGGTTATAGCGGCCTACCGCTTTACCCACTAATCCGATTTCTGCCAGTAGAGCGCGACCGCAACCATTTGGGCAGCCGGTGACGCGCATCACAATATATTCATCAGATAAATGATGTTTGTGCAGAATGCCTTCAATTTTCGTGACAAACTCCGGCATGAAACGTTCTGCTTCCGCCATCGCCAACGGACAGGTAGGGAATGAAACGCAGGCCATCGAGTTTTCTCGTTGGCGGCTAACGTTGCTATCCATCAGCCCATGCTGACGTGCCAGCGCCTCAATGCGATCTTTTTCTTTCTCCGGTACGCCCGCTACAATCAGGTTTTGATTAGCGGTTAAGCGAAAATCTCCCTGATGAATTTTAGCGATCTCAGCCACGCCGGTTTTCAGGCTACGATCTGGATAATCCAGCAGGCGACCATTCTCAATAAACAGCGTCAAATGCCACTTTTTATCAATGCCTTTCACCCAGCCGATGCGATCGCCCCGACCCGTAAATTCATAGGGTTTGGTCGGTGCAAAGCTAATTCCAGCGCGTTTTTCCACTTCTGCCTTAAACACATCCACGCCGACGCGCTCTAGCGTATATCTGGTTTTCGCATTTTTACGATCGGTACGATTCCCCCAATCCCGCTGGGTGGTTACCACGGCTTCAGCTACCGCCAGCGTGTGCGCCAACGGGATAAAACCAAAATCGCTGGCTTTACGTGGGTAAGTATTTTTATCACCGTGCGCAATGGACAGTCCGCCACCAACCAACACGTTAAAACCGATTAATTTACCTTTATCCGCCACCGCAACGAAGTTCAAATCGTTAGCATGCAAATCAACATCATTTTGCGGAGGAATAACTACCGTGGTTTTAAATTTTCTCGGCAAATAAGTTGCACCCAGAATCGGCTCTTCATCGGTGGTTGCCACTTTCTCCGCATCCAGCCAAATCTCGGCGTAGGCTCGAGTACGTGGCAATAAATGCTCGGAAATCCTTTTCGCCCACTCGTAGGCCTCCTGATGCAGTTCAGACTCTACCGGATTAGAGGTACAGAGTACGTTGCGGTTTACATCGTTGGCCGTCGCCAATGCATCTAAACCTAACTGATTCAATAGCTGATGAGCCGGTTTAACGTTTCCTTTCAGAATACCGTGAAACTGAAAAGTCTGACGGTTGGTAATACGAATGCTGCCGTACAGCGTGTTGTCCGTCGCGAATTTATCAATGCCCAGCCATTGCTGTGGCGTGATAATCCCCCCCGGCAGGCGGCAACGTAGCATCATGGCATGGCGAGGTTCCAATTTTTGCTCCGCTCGCTCAGCGCGAATATCACGATCATCCTGCTGATACATTCCATGAAAACGAATTAACAGGAAGTTATCGCCGGAAAAACCACCGGTCAGACCGTTATGTAAATCCTCGGCAATAGTGCCACGCAGGTAATTGCTCTGGGATTTCATCCGCTCGCCGTCAGACAATTGACCAGTCACAACCAATGGTCCAGGGTGTTTATCATTCATCAGTACACATCTCGCTGATAACGGCGCGCAAAGCGCAGCTCACTTAAAAATTCGTCAGCTTGCTCGGCATCCATCGCACCGTGCTCAGCCACCACGTCCAGTAAAGTTTTCTCGACGTCTTTAGCCATGCGATTGGCATCGCCGCAGACGTAAATATGAGCACCTTGTTGTATCCAGCGCCACAGTTCTGCACCTTTTTCGCGCAGTTTGTCTTGTACGTATATTTTTTCCGATTGATCCCGCGACCAGGCCAGATCGATATGGGTAAGCAAACCTTCTTTGACATAACGCTGCCACTCGACCTGATAGAGAAAATCATCGGTAAAGTGTGGATTGCCAAAGAACAACCAGTTTTTCCCACTGGCACCTTCGGCATCGCGCTGTTGCATAAATGCGCGGAAAGGCGCGATACCGGTGCCCGGCCCAATCATAATGACTGGCGTTTCTGGGTTAGCGGGCAAACGGAAATTATCGTTATGTTCGATAAAGACCCGAATATCGCCATCGATTTCCAAGCGATCGGCCAGGAAGCCAGACGCACCGCCGCTGCGTGGACGACCATCGATGTCATAGCGCACGACTCCAACGGTGATATGCACTTCGGTTTCATTTTCCGCCTGAGATGAAGCTATGGAATACAAACGTGGGGTGAGTGGACGTAACAAAGCAATCAGCTGATCGGCGTTCAGATCCGCCGGTGCCTGACGCACCATATCGACGATCGGCGTGCTATGAGCGTAATGCTGTAACTTGCTTTTATCCGCCAACAGAGCAATCAGTTTCTCATCGCGAGAAAGCGCGGCATATTTATCAACAATCACCGTGGTATTTTGCGTCAGTTCAAAGTGCAAGCGCAGCGCCTGCGCCAGTGGCAAAGTTTGCCCCTCCACCGTGACCGGCTCATCGCCTTTTAGCCACAGTAACTCGACTAACTCGTCCACCAACGCCGGATCGTTTTCATACCACACGCCCAGTGCGTCCCCCGGCTGGTAGCGCAAACCGGATTCACCTAAATCTATTTCTATATGGCGTACGTCTTTTTCCGAATCTCGCCCGGTGATTTTCTGGTTCATCGCCAACTGTGCGGTAAGTGGCGTAGTTTTGCTGTACGGGCTGCTGGTCATTTCATCCACAGCACCGCTTAGCGTCTGCGCCGCTGCGCTGGCAGATTGTGCCGGAGCGCGAGCTTGTAAAACAGTCACCACCTGCTGCCGCCACTGTTCAGCCTGCGCCTGATATTCCACATCGGCATCCACACGTTCCAACAAACGTTCTGCGCCTAATTCGGCCAGACACGTATCAAAATCCTTACCCGCCTTGCAGAAATACTCGTAAGAGGTATCGCCCAATCCAAAGACCGCAAACGCGGTTTCCGTCAGTTTAGGCGCCTTTTTGGATAGCAGAAATTTGTGCAGCGCTACCGCTTCTTCCGCGGGCTCACCTTCTCCTTGAGTCGAGGCGACAATGACTAACAGGCGCTCCTGAGCAATCTGTTTAAACTTGTAGTCGCCCGCATTAACCAGATTAACCTTTAGTTTTGCTGCCAACAGATCGTCACGCAACTGTTCGGCCAAACGACGCGCATTACCGGTTTGAGACGCAGAAATCAGAGTAATACACGGCGTTTCCGGCTCTGCAACCCCATGAGCAGGCACGTTCGGCTGTTGATTGACCCTGCCCCAAAAATACCCGGACAGCCACGCCATTTGCGTTGGCGAAAACTCGCCGACCGCCGCCTGTAAGCGGGCCAGTTGCTCCGGCGAAAGCGGGAGTAATGAAGTTGGAGGAGCCTGAGTCGTCATCGCGGTACGAATTCCCTTGTGCTTTAGCCAGTGTCAGTCCGATATCTTGTCGGCAAATAAATCTTTAGGTTTGTAAGGTTAACCATCCGGATAATAACAATTAAAGAAGTGATAGAAATAATTAATAACTAAAACAACTAAGCGGTTTTTTCGCTATGACATACGAGTCAAAGTGTTCAACTTATTAGGAAAAATTTCTGTGATCCGAAAATCCAATAATCGACCAAGCGGAAGGTTTTAAATCAAAAGCATAGGCTGCTAAATTATAGTTATTATAGTAAATCGGATGGCGCACCAAGACCGGCAAACGTAGCTTGCGCGCCCAGTTTCCGGTACTATGCGGCGGTTTTTGAGTCAATAAGGCCAGGATGATGAGCACCACATTATTTAAAGATTTTCAGTTTGAAGCCGCACACCGGTTACCTAACGTGGCAGAAGGCCACAAATGTGGTCGTTTGCACGGCCATTCATTTATGGTTCGCCTGGAAGTGACCGGGGAAGTTGATGCTCATAGCGGTTGGGTTATGGATTTCGCCGAGCTGAAAGCAGCTTTTCAGCCTATTTGGGAGCGTTTGGATCATCATTATCTAAACGATATCCCCGGTTTGGAGAACCCAACCAGTGAAGTTTTAGCGGCTTGGATTTGGCAGCAGTTGAAACCGCAATTACCGGAGCTGAGCGCAGTCATGGTAAAAGAAACCTGCTCCGCAGGCTGCGTCTACCGCGGTTAATCTGGCTAGGTCAGGGCTGGAGAGCATCCCTCAGCCCTGCGCCTCTCACTATCAGGCAATATTTAAATATTTGTGGGTCTGCATAGATAAGCGCCAATTGCGGGCGATACAGGTTTCAATACAAAGTCGCGTGGCCTCTTCTTTCTGACTGATCGGCTGTAGCGCGATAATTCGTTGTTTATTATCGTGCAACGTAGCCAATAATGCCTCCAACGCTTCAATATCTCTCATTCGCCCAACCGGGTGCTTCACTTCATCTGCCCGAGTTAAAGCCTGTTCTAATACTTTTAACCCGCCGCGCATATTCACTTTAGGTGAAACGGTAACCCAGGTTTTTTCCGAGCATTGGACTTCATAAGTGCCACTGGTTTCGATCTGACAGCTAAAGCCTTCCTGCTCTAGCAGAGTGGTTAGCGGCAATAAATCGTAAATACAAGGTTCACCGCCGGTAATTACCACGTGGCGCGCCGTATAGCCTTGTTGGCGAAGAAGGGTTAATAACTGTTGTTCGCTGGCGTTGCCCCAAGCGTCGCTTTCCTCGGTTTTCACCAAAATACGCTGCACATCGACTTCCCGATCGACGTTTTTCTCCCAGGTATGTTTGGTGTCACACCAGCTGCACCCTACCGGGCAGCCTTGTAAACGGACAAATATCGCCGGTACGCCGGTGAAAAAGCCCTCACCTTGCAAAGTCTGGAACATCTCATTAATCGGGTACAGCATCAGTATCTCTATATGAAAGCGGGTAATGGGGGATTATCGCAGATTCTGACGCTGTCACCAAACCGACCGCCTGCTGGCGGCCAGCTTTCTTTGTATCAGGGGGTTACTCAATCACACCGCAGGCCATTCTCGCTCCGCCACCGCCCAACGGCATAGGATGATCGGCATAGTTATCGCCGCCGGCATGAATCATTAGGGCGTGATGTTTAAGTTCCGATAAGGATTTTAGGCGTGGAGCCAAGACTTGATAGTTGGCTGAACCATCGGCGTTAACGACCAATCCAGGCAAATCCCCCAAATGTCCTTTATCACTATAAGGCCCCAGATGCGCTGAAGTTTTTTTCGGATCGAAATGCCCGCCCGCCGCTAACGCGGGTACCATTTTTCCGTCCTTTTCTGCGGACGCGCAACTGGCATTTTCATGCAGGTGGAAACCATGAATGCCCGGTGTCAATCCAGCTAACTGAGGGCTAAATAGCAGTCCATAGGGCGTTTCCGTTACGACTATCTTGCCAAGCGCCCGGCCATTTCCCTGCGGTAATGATTCATTCATAGTCACGGTCAAATCCGCTGCCAAAGCTGCGCCAGAGCAAAATATAAGGGGTAACAAGAAGGTGCTTAGCTTCATATCTTTCTTTTCCTTAATATTGATTGATAGTGATTAAATACTTATTGATTCTGATTAGCCAAACTCTTAAGCAACGCCATTTACTGGCAGGCAAGAGTTCATAGAAAATATCACCATGAGAGATAAACGGAATCAATATGCTAGAACCCAACGACTTTTTGTTATAAAAACTCTTTGTTGTAAAATCCTTTATTATAGAATTCATCGCTATATCAGCTCATCATTATAAAAACCCACCCTCATGAGAGCCCGAATTTATCATTGATAACTTTGCCTTCACAGAGCATATATCTCAAGGTTTCGCGCTTTGGCGCGAGTATTTCTCCTAATATTTATATTAAGCCACGCACCATTGCCCAATAAAGACCGCGGTTAAAGCCGCTGCGTAGCAAACGCCTACCTTTGTCGGTAGCCTGGGCAAGAGATCATTCCGATAGCCATAACAAAGCGGCATTCCGGCATTCAGCCCCATTTGGGCGATAGCCTGTACTTTCCTATCGTAGTCACGCGCGGGATAACCCAATATCATTTCGGAAAAAATATTATCTGCAACTATTATCTGCAACTATAGGAGCCTGGTTATGGCAGGCACCACCCGCTTTACGGATAGGGAGAAACGGTACAACCGATAACATAAACGCCCTGCTGCCCATAAACCTGGAGCGTTTGTGGGTCGGTTGGCAACCCGCCTCCTTTGTTATCCCATTCACTCAGCCCCGAATTTCGCACCGCATCAACAGCGCTAATAGGTGGAGTCGCCATCAAAATATCGAAGGGTTGAGCCTCGCCTTCTGCGGAATAGGCAATTTTTTATTCGGATCGACTTTGCTCAGTGTGAAGCCTCTCTGATATTTAATATCTCTGGCAGCAAAGACGTTAGGTAAAATATCTCCGCTAGGACGCTGTAAAAAGAGACAGTTACGCAATAGCTGCGCTACCCTCGGATAGGTATAAATAATTTCTATCGCACTACCCGCTCCCCGCTGTCGTAAATAGTCATCTGGCATTAACGTCATTTCTAGTGGAGCAACTCCGCACGGGTGGTGAACGTTAGATGTCTCTGGGAAAGAGACGATGATAAAAATTCGCCCTTTTCTATTTTGGCTAGCTTTTTAGCTAACAGGCCGGACGCTTCATACGGATAAAAATGATCGCCACTTTCTACCAACCCCTCTATTCATTCAAGTCGAGGTACGCAGCCGGACGCAAAAACTAAAAAATCATAACCGTATTTTTCACCTTTGCGGGTAAAGATAATTTATTTAAATCAAACCCTTCGGACCTATCTATAATAAATACTATTTCTGGTCTCAATAGGATTTTTTGTGGTCTCTCTAATTCCTGTTTAAGAAATAAATTAAATGCTACATACATAAACGCAGGTTTATAATAATGCATGAGAGAATCAGACAGTAAGATAAGTTCGACTTTCTTTGAAACAATATCCCTTTGCAGTTTACCTGCCAACAAAATCGCAAGGATTGTCTCCCCGGTACCACCACCGACGATAACAACTCTATATTTCATGGATACAGAACCTCAAACAGGTAATAATGGCTTTTAGAAAAAGCGTAATCAGCAGTTAAATATTTAGCGATCCGGCTAGTCAAACCAAATAGTAATAATATTATTACTATATTTATACTTCAGTGTAGTATTCAAAGCAGATTATGAACCAGCTTATTTTGTTTTTATATAAAAAAACAACCTTAATTAAGATATAAATTGATATGACTTGTTGAAATGTTAATTTTGAATTGAATAACAGGTTTCAATTCAATTAATCACCGATAGATCTCATTTATTCCCTGTATAACCATATAAATAAAAAATAATAGTTTCTATTTCATTAACTTTAGATATAAAAAAACCCGCCGAAGCGGGTTTTTTCTGGTAAGTATCAGGGCAGAAATTACTGACCTTTAACTTCTTTCAGACCGTTGAATACTGCGCGGTCGCCCAGCGCTTCTTCGATACGGATCAGTTGGTTGTATTTAGCAACGCGGTCAGAACGGCTCATAGAACCCGTTTTGATTTGACCGGCAGCGGTACCAACAGCCAGATCTGCGATGGTTGCATCTTCGGTTTCACCAGAACGGTGAGAGATCACCGCGGTGTAGCCTGCGTCTTTCGCCATCTTGATTGCAGCCAGAGTTTCGGTCAGAGAACCGATCTGGTTGAATTTGATCAGGATAGAGTTAGCAACACCTTTTTCGATACCTTCTTTCAGGATCTTGGTGTTGGTTACGAACAGGTCATCACCAACCAGTTGCAGTTTGTCGCCCAGCACTTCGGTCTGGTATTTGAAACCATCCCAGTCAGACTCGTCCAGACCGTCTTCGATAGAAACGATTGGATATTGTTTAGCCAGACCTTCCAGGTAATGAGTGAACTCTTGAGAAGTGAAGGTTTTGCCTTCGCCTTTCAGCTCATACATACCGGTTTCTTTGTTGTAGAACTCAGAAGCTGCACAGTCCATAGCCAGAGTAATGTCTTTACCCAGCACGTAACCCGCTTGTTCTACGGCTTCTTTGATTGCAGCCAGTGCAGCAGCGTTGGATTCCAGGTTTGGCGCGTAGCCACCTTCGTCACCAACAGCAGTGTTCAGACCTTTAGCTTTCAGAACTTTAGCCAGGTTGTGGAACACTTCAGAACCGATACGAACCGCTTCTTTCAGAGTTTTAGCGCCAACAGGCTGAATCATAAACTCTTGAATATCAACGTTGTTGTCTGCGTGCTCGCCGCCGTTGATGATATTCATCATAGGCAGTGGCATAGAGAATTGGCCTGGGGTGCCGTTCAGTTCAGCGATGTGCTCGTACAAAGGCATGCCTTTAGACGCAGCAGCCGCTTTGGCAGCAGCCAGAGAAACAGCCAGAATTGCGTTTGCACCGAATTTAGATTTGTTTTCGGTACCGTCCAGATCGATCATGATTTTATCGATGTTAGCCTGGTCTTTGGCATCTTTACCGATAACAGCCTGAGCAATCGGGCCATTAACAGCGGCAACAGCTTTCAGAACGCCTTTGCCCAGGAAACGGGACTTGTCACCGTCACGCAGTTCCAGTGCTTCACGGGAACCGGTAGAAGCACCTGATGGTGCAGCAGCCAAACCAACGAAACCGCCTTCCAGATGGACTTCAGCTTCTACAGTTGGGTTACCACGGGAGTCGATGATTTCGCGACCGATGACTTTAACGATTTTGGACATTAGATTTTCCTCAGTACAAGTTAAACTAAAACTCCAGACAGATGGGGCGACATTCAAGCCGCCCCACCTACCAAATATTTTATTTCACCTGGCGCTTCTGATACTCACCAGCCGCTTTCACAAAGCCGGCGAACAACGGGTGACCATCACGTGGCGTCGAAGTAAATTCTGGATGGAACTGACAAGCGACAAACCAAGGATGGTTAGGCAACTCGATGATTTCCACCAGCTTGTTATCAGCAGAGCGCCCGGCTACGCGTAGACCGGCAGCTTCAATCTGCTTCAACAACATGTTGTTTACTTCATAGCGATGACGATGGCGTTCAACGATGGTGGGTTCGCCATACATCTGACGTACCAGGCTACCATCGGTAAGGTTGCATTGCTGCCCACCCACACGCATGGTACCGCCCAAATCGCTTTCTTCCGTACGTACTTCAACGTTGCCGTCTTCATCACGCCATTCGGTGATCAATGCAACCACCGGGTACTTACAGTCTGGCACAAATTCCGTGGAGTTGGCGTTCTGCATACCCGCGACATTACGGGCAAACTCCATCAGTGCAACTTGCATACCCAGGCAAATGCCCAGGTAAGGAATATTGTGTTCACGGGCATAACGCGCCGCAGTCACCTTGCCTTCTACACCGCGATAGCCGAAGCCACCTGGGATTAGAATAGCATCCAGCCCTTTCAGCATTTCTTCGCCGCGGGTTTCTACGTCCTGTGAATCGATCAGCTTGATGTTAACGGTCAGACGGTTTTTCAACCCGCCGTGTTTCAAGGCTTCGATCACGGATTTGTAGGCATCCGGCAGCTCAACGTATTTGCCGATCATCCCGATGGTCACTTCGCCACCCGGATTGGACTCTTCATATATTACCTGTTCCCACTCGGCAAGATTTGCTTCAGGACAAGTTAAGCTGAATCGTTTACAAATATAATCGTCAAGGCCCTGTGATTTCAAGAGGCCTGGGATTTTATAAATGGAATCAACGTCTTTAAGAGAGATAACAGCTTTTTCTGGCACGTTACAGAACAGAGCGATTTTCGCCCGTTCGTTAGCAGGAACTGCGCGATCGGAACGACAAATCAGCACATCAGGCTGAATACCGATGGAAAGCAGCTCTTTAACCGAATGTTGTGTTGGCTTAGTTTTCACTTCGCCAGCCGCAGCCAGGTAAGGAACCAGCGTCAGGTGCATATACAAAGTATGCTCGCGGCCAACATCTACCGCCATCTGACGAATCGCTTCCAAGAACGGCAGAGATTCAATATCACCTACGGTGCCACCAATTTCGACCAATACCACGTCGTGGCCTTCGCCGCCTTCGATGATACGTTCTTTGATAGCGTTGGTAATATGAGGAATAACCTGGATAGTTGCACCCAGATAATCGCCACGACGCTCTTTACGCAGCACTTCTGAGTAAATGCGGCCAGTGGTGAAGTTATTGCGGCGGGTCATTTTGGTGCGAATGAAGCGCTCGTAGTGCCCTAAATCCAGATCGGTTTCAGCACCATCTTCGGTGACGAAAACTTCCCCGTGTTGTGTCGGGCTCATGGTGCCCGGATCCACGTTGATATACGGGTCCAGTTTCATGATGGTAACGTTGAGGCCACGGGCTTCAAGAATAGCCGCCAAGGAGGCTGCGGCAATGCCTTTACCCAGAGAGGATACGACCCCGCCGGTCACAAAAATATAATTAGTTGTCATGCTGAACCTGAGAGTTTAGGTTTAAAGACGATGGAAGAACCAAGACGGGAAAGTAGTATACTCGAACCTTGGTTTCGCTACAAATGATCTCAACGCCTCGCAGAGTTTTACTCATGAAAAGCGCGCTGAACACCGTCTTCCTATCCGTTATAATTCAATATATTAACGTAATTGAAATTCAACAACCATCCATCAAATGAATTAAAACACGTTAGATTTCAGTTTCTTGCTTTTTAACCTGCTGCCATGCGGCTTCCATTTCGGCTAAAGAGGCATCTTCCATCTTGCGGCCAGAGGCGGTAACTATCTGTTCTACCTGACGAAAGCGTCGCTCGAATTTACGGTTTGCCGCCTGCAAAGCATTTTCGGCTTTATGGCCCAAATGGCGGGACAGATTCACCGTCGCAAATAGCAAATCGCCGATTTCCTCTCCCAGTTTCTCCTCGTCCACCACCGCCTGTTTCGCTTCAAACATCACTTCGTCGATTTCTTCGTATACTTTGTCCAGCACCGGGCCAAGCGTATCCCAATCAAAACCAACGGCGGCACAGCGTTTCTGGATTTTATGCGCCTTCATCAACGCCGGTAAAGCGTCTGGAATATCATCCAACGCCGAGTACAGCGCCTTATCAGCCCGTTCCCCGGCTTTGCGTTGCTCCCAACCGGCAATAATTTCTGCGCTATCCATCACCTCGGCCGATTGACCCGAAACAGGGAAAACGTGAGGATGGCGGCGCACCAGTTTGTCGCTGATGGCGTTGCAAATATCATCGAAGGCAAATAACCCCTGTTCTTGCCCCATTTGGGCATAAAAAACCACCTGGAACAGCAAATCGCCCAGTTCATCACGCAGGTCGGGATAATCCTGCCGCTGAATCGCGTCAAGCACCTCGTAGGTTTCTTCCAGCGTGTAAGGCGCGATGGTATCGAAAGTCTGCTTACGGTCCCACGGGCAGCCGTTTTCCGGGTCACGCAACGCGCGCATGATATCCAACAGACGTTGTAAGGCCGAAGCGGTGGAATCAGCGGCGGTTTCAGTAGGCGTCATAGCGGTTTTTTCACTTTTATTTATGATAATCAAGATGTAATGTGCGCAGTAGAATTGATGTTAACCAGCGCTCGGCTCAAAAGTCGAACACTGGTCAGAGCTAAAAGGGCAAAGCCTAGCCCAGATCGCCCACTCGCGGATATCCTCGTTAATTTAATTGCCGTGCAAGCGGCGGGCATCGATCACATCCGGCAACTGATTGAGCTTAGCTAACACCCGACCTAATACCTGTAAGTTATAGATTTCAATATCCATATCGATGGTAGCCAGCATCTTTTTGGTATCACTACGGCTGGCGACGCCCAATACGTTGACTTTTTCGTTAGCCAAAATCGTGGTGATGTCCCGTAATAAGCCGCTGCGATCGTTGGCTGTGACCCGAACCACCAGCGAATACCCGCTGGAATAGCTTTCTCCCCACACCGCATCAACAATGCGTTCCGGCGCGTGAGATTGCAGATCCAGCAGTTGTTCACAATCGGCGCGGTGAATGGAAATCCCCCGTCCTTGAGTAATAAAACCAACGATTTCATCACCCGGAATCGGCTGACAGCAACGTGCGATGTGATGCATCAGATTACCGACGCCTTCCACCACGATGCGACCGCTGTCTTTACTGCTATTGCGGGACGGCTGCTGGGTTTTGTTGGTCAGATGGCGTAACGCCTCCAGATCGGCTTCTTCCGCCGTAGGTTTGTTAAGCTTCCCTTGCAGGAAGTTCACCATCTGATTGAGACGAATATCACCGCCACCAATGGCCGCTAACACTTCATCCAGCGAATTCATGTTATAGCGTGGAACCAGCAGCTTTTCGGCCTCTTTCAGGCTGATATCCATATGTTCCAGTTCGTCGTCCAGCATCTGACGGCCAGCCAGGATATTTTTATCGCGATCCTGTTTCCGGAACCAGTTATGAATTTTGGAACGACCGCGGCTGGTGGTGACATAACCGAGGTTCGGGTTCAACCAGTCACGGCTTGGATTCGGCTGCTTCTGGGTGATAATTTCGATCTGATCGCCCATTTGCAGCTGATAGGTAAAGGGCACAATGCGCCCGCCGATCTTGGCTCCGATACAACGGTGACCCACGTCGCTGTGGATATGATAGGCAAAATCCAGCGGCGTAGAGCCGGCTGGCAAATCAATTACATCGCCTTTTGGCGTAAACACATACACCCGATCGTCGAACACTTGGCTACGAACTTCATCCAACATCTCGCCAGAATCGGCCATTTCTTCCTGCCACGCGATCAGTTTGCGCAGCCAGGCAATACGCCCTTCGTAGCCTGAGCGCCCTGCCGCAACCGCCCCTTCTTTGTATTTCCAGTGAGCGGCGACACCCAGTTCCGCATCTTCATGCATCTGGCGGGTTCGAATCTGAATCTCCAGCGTTTTTCCACGCGGGCCAAGCACCACGGTGTGGATCGACTGATAACCATTAGGCTTAGGGTTGGCTACGTAGTCGTCGAATTCATCTGGCAAATGACGGAAATGAGTATGCACAATACCTAATGCGGCATAGCAATCCTGCAAACGCTCAACCACCACCCGCACCGCGCGAACGTCAAACAGCTCATCGAACGCCAGCGACTTCTTCTGCATTTTGCGCCAGATACTGTAGATATGTTTAGGGCGGCCATAAATATCCGCTTTGATTCCTTCATCGGCCATGGCCTGACGTAAAGAAGCGACAAAATCGTCGATAAACTGTTCGCGATCGATGCGGCGCTCGTGAAGCAACTTGGCGATCTGTTTGTATTCATCAGGATGCAGATAACGGAAACAGAAATCTTCCAGCTCCCATTTAATCTGGCCAATACCCAAGCGGTTAGCCAAAGGCGCATAGATATTGGAACATTCCTTGGCCGCCAGCACGCGTTCATCTTCCGGTGCGTCTTTAACTTCCCGTAGATGAGCGATACGTTCCGCCAGTTTAATGACCACACAGCGGAAATCTTCCACCATTGCCAGTAACATACGGCGGACATTATCCACCTGCTCTGAACTCATCGAATCATTAGTGGTGGCCTTTAGCTGGCGAATGGCATCCATATCCCGCACGCCGTGCACCAGATAGGTAATGCCTTTGCCAAACTGTTCGGTCAGGGTTTCTTCGTTAACCACATTGGCATCAACCAATGGGAACAGCAGCGCCGCGCGCATACTGTCGTTATCCATACTCAGGGTGGAAAGGATTTCAACCATTTCAAGGCCGCGCCACAGCAGTAGCGAGGCATCGGGATGACCTTGTGTATGTTGTTCACAATAACGCCAGGTTTCGGCTAATCGCTCACATGACTGCGGGTTGGGAAGACCCAAGCTGGCGATCCAATCGTCGAGAGCAAACTCGCCCGCTGGATTCAAATGTGCACTTCTTACCGCAACCATAACTTCTCCCTACTCAGCGGCCAGTGGCTCCTGCTGTATAAACAGCGCCATTGACTCAAGATGCCCCGTGTGCGGAAACATATCTAACATTCGCACACGTGCAAGACGGTAACCGGCGTCGATCAGCACGTGGCTATCTCGTGCCAAGGTGGTGGGATTACAAGACACGTATACCACCCGTTTCGGCGCCAGCTTCACTATATGTAACATGACCCCGGCCGCACCTGCCCGCGCCGGGTCCAGCAATATTTTATCAAAACCTTGGCTCGCCCAAGGCTGTTTATCGATCTCGTCCTCTAAATTCTCATGAAAGAACGAAACATTAGCTAAACCATTAATCTGCGCATTATATTGCCCATTAGCCACCAGTGTCGCAACTCCTTCTATACCCACAACTTGTAGGGCATGACGCGCTAACGGCAAAGTAAAATTACCCATACCGCAGAATAAATCCAAAACGCGCTCATTCGGTTGCACATCCAACCATTCCAGCGCCTGCGCCACCATTTTCTCATTTACCGTGGCATTGACCTGAATAAAATCGCGCGGATTAAACGCTAAGCGTAGACCTTCTATCTGATAGTAAGGCTCCTCGCCGCTTAAACGCTCAATATGATCGCTGTCGGGAGCCAGATAAATCGCGACCTGCTCACGCTGAGAAAAAGCCAGTAACGCGGCGCGATCGGCGGTACTCAAGCTATCAAGATGACGTAGCGTCAGCAACGGCCCATTATCGGCCAGCACCAATTCTACGTGTCCCAGGCGTTTAACGGCACGCAATTCTGACAAACAGCGATAAAGCGGCGCTAACAGGCGCTCGAGCTCTGGTCGCAGTACCGGGCAGGTTTTTATCGCCACCAAATCGTGGGAAGCGACCTTGCGAAAACCCATGACCAAACGCTGCTGTTTAGGTTGGTAGTACAACCCTAAACGCGCTCGCCGTCGATAACCGTATTCAGTCCCGCAGATGACAGACTCTGGCTCTACGGTTACGCCTGTTTCTCGCGCAATTAGGCGTTGCAGGTGAGCCGCCTTGCTGTTCTGCTGTAAGTGGGTATCGGCATGTTGCTGCTGGCAGCCGCCGCAGGTCCCAAAATGTGGGCAAAGGGGGGCGACTCTCTCGGCGCAGGGCTTCAGTAAACGCTGAAGCTTTCCGCGGGAAAACTGACGTTTTTCTTCAGTTAACTGTATCTCGGCCTGCTCTCCGGGTAGCATACCGGGGACAAAAATGGCCTTACCTTGATAATGTGCAACGCCCTGCCCTAAAGGATCCAGGTCGTCAGCAGTCACGGTTATCATTTGCCGGGTCGTAACACGGCGGTTTGGAGAGTAGAATTGCGCCATAATTATTGATGAGTATGCGTTGGTTTTCGTAAGCTGCTAATTCTCCCACATTGGAATACCATGACCAAATACAGTCTTCGCGCGCGCATGATGATACTAATCTTAGCTCCCACGCTTCTGCTTGGGCTATTACTCAGTACATCTTTTATGGTGCATCGATATAATGAACTGCAAAACCAAGTAGTTAACGCAGGAACCAGTATTATCGAACCGCTGGCGGTTGCCAGTGAATATGGAATGACGTTCCGTAATCGAGATACCGTCAGACAGTTAATTAATCTGTTACATCGCCGCCATTCAAATATTGTGCGTTCAATTACCGTTTTTGACGCAGATAATAATCTTTTTGTCACTTCTAACTATAATTACAACTCGTCACAATTAAGGTTGACGAATAATATTCCGATCCCCAGTTCTTTGATGCTGACCTACCGAGGGGATTCGTTAATCTTAAGAATGCCCATTGTCTCGGAATATAATATCTCCAGTGACCGGCCACCAGAAGCCAATATTAGCAACCGTCCGCTGGGTTATATTGCCATCGATCTAGATTTACAATCCGTACGACTTCAGCAATATAAAGAAGTGTTTATCTCTACTTTATTGCTGTTGTTCTGCCTGTGTATTGCCATTTTGTTTGCCTATCGTCTGATGCGCGATGTGACCGGCCCTATCCGTAATATGGTGAATACCGTAGACCGGATTCGGCGCGGCCAGTTGGATAGTCGGGTAGAAGGACACATGCTGGGAGAATTGAATATCCTGAAAAACGGCATTAACTCGATGGCGATGTCGCTGGCGGCCTACCACGAGGAAATGCAGCAGAATATCGATCAGGCCACTTCAGATCTGCGGGAAACGCTGGAACAGATGGAAATCCAGAACGTGGAACTGGGTCTGGCGAAGAAACGGGCGCAGGAAGCGGCGCGAATTAAATCCGAGTTTCTGGCCAATATGTCCCACGAATTACGCACGCCGCTTAATGGCGTAATCGGGTTCACCCGCCAGACGCTGAAAACCTCCCTGACGCCAACTCAAACAGATTACCTGCAAACCATCCAGCGCTCGGCCAATAATCTGCTGTGTATCATCAATGACGTACTGGATTTCTCCAAGCTAGAGGCCGAAAAGCTGGTGTTGGAGCATATTCCATTCCCGCTGCGTGAAACCTTGGATGAAGTCGTTATTTTGCTGGCTCACACCGCACATGAGAAAGGGCTGGAACTGACGCTGCACGTCAATAATGATGTGCCAGAACAGGTGGTAGGCGACTCTATGCGCTTGCAGCAGGTCATGACCAACCTGCTGGGCAATGCCATCAAGTTTACCGAAAATGGTAACGTAGATATCCACGTAAGTCTGCTATCGCAAACCGCCCGACAAATTAAGCTGGCGGTGGAGATTCAGGACACCGGCATCGGTATTTCCGAACAGCAGCAGTCTCAGCTGTTTCAAGCTTTCCGCCAGGCCGATGCCAGCATTTCCCGCCGCCACGGTGGTACCGGGCTTGGCTTGGTAATAACCGAGCGTCTGGTCAAAGAAATGGACGGCGATATTAGCTTCCGTAGCGAGTTAAATCGTGGCTCAACTTTCCGTTTCCATATCACTTTAGATCTCAACGAAGGCATGGTCTATCGCCAGCCAACCATGGAACAGCTCGCCGGCAAGCATTTAGCCTATATCGAACGGAATCCGGCGGCAGCGCAGGCCACGTTGGATATGTTGAGCATTACGCCTCTGCGGGTGACTCACAGCCCGACGCTGGCCCAACTCCCGGATAAATACTACGATTTCCTGCTAGTCGGCGTTCCGATTCCTTTCCGCACGAATATGGCAGGTCATCAGGATAAGCTGTTGGCGGCGCTAAAAATTGCCGATCATGTGATTCTGGCGTTGCCAAGCCAGTCTCAGGTTGATGCAGAGCAGTTAAAACAGTTAGGTGCCAAAGCCTGTCTGGTGAAACCGATTTCCAGCAATCGCCTGATGCCACTGTTGTTGAAAGAAGATCCGCGAGCATTGCCCGCGCCAAACGAAAACGAACCGAAAAAGCCGCGCCTGCCGCTGCGTGTAATGGCGGTGGATGACAATCCTGCGAATCTAAAACTGATAGGCACACTGCTGGAAGAACAGGTTGAAGAAACCATTCTGTGTGAAAGCGCTGAAAAAGCCATTGCCGTCGCCCGCGAACATGCTCTGGACGTGATTTTGATGGATATTCAGATGCCGGAAGTGGACGGTATTCGCGCCAGTGAGTTAATTCATCAATTACCTAATCATGTTAATACGCCAATAATTGCCGTTACCGCCCACGCCATTAGTGGCCAACAGGAGCAGTTTCTCAAGCTTGGTATGGCTGATTATCTGGCTAAACCTATTGATGAAACCCGGCTGACGCAGGCGCTGGCGCGTTTTTACCAGCATGAACAAACGACCGTTCAGAAATCTGCTACGGTAATGACCCCGCGGCCTGCAGGCTGGGAAGATTCGATTAACTGGCCGCTAGCTATTCGTCAGGCCGCCAATAAAGAAGATTTGGCGCAGGAGCTGTTGGTCATGCTATTAGCGTTTCTCCCACAGGTCACACAGAGGGTCAACGCCATTGTGGAAGGCGCAGACGACGAGGATATCGTGAATCTGATTCATAAATTGCACGGTAGCTGCGCGTGCAGCGGCGTCCCGAGACTAAAACGGCTGTGTTCCTATATTGAGCAACAGCTACGGCAGAAGGCTGACAATCAGGATTTATTGCCAGAATGGCTGGAATTACTCGATGAAATAGAGAATGTCATTCAGGCTGCGAAAAACCATATAGGCCAACCGCCGTCGCCTGAATCAAAGGAAAATTAAGCGGGGATAGGTAAAATTCGGGGCCGAAATATTCTGGCCCCGAATCGCGGATAATTACTGTGCTAACAGATAAATATCGGTATCACCACGATGAATACTCAAAGCCAGCACTGAAGGCTTAGCCTCGAGAATTTTACGTAACTCACCGAGATTTAGCGTCGGTTTCTGGTTTACACCGGTAATAATATCGCCTTTTTTCAGGCCGATACGCGCGGCGGCAGAACCTTCTTTCACGCTATCTACCTTCACGCCTTTCTTACCTGCGGCATCAAAGTTGCTCAGTTCAGCGCCTTCAATCCCTGTGTAAATGTTGCCAGACGCGATCTGCGCCTGAGAACCCTGCTCCAACGTGACATCGACAGTAATCGGTTTACCTTCCCGCAGCAGGCCCAGCACTATTTTGCTCCCCACCGGCAGTGTGCCAATCTCAGCGCGGAAGGCGGCGAAGCTGGAGATGGCTTTTCCGTTCATGGTCACAATCACATCACCGGCTTTAATACCGGCTTTTGCCGCTGAAGACTTCGGCAATACCTGACTGATAAAGGCACCTTTCTGCGCGTCCACGTTCATGGCTTTAGCCAATTCGGAGTTCAGTTCGGTTCCCATAATCCCCAGTTCGCCGCGTTTCACCTGGCCAAACTCCACCATTTGCGACGTCAGGTTTTTCACCATATTACTTGGGATAGCAAAACCAATACCGATATTGCCACCGTCCGGAGCCAGAATAGCAGTGTTAATCCCGATCAGTTCACCATTCAGGTTCACCAGAGCGCCGCCGGAGTTACCACGATTAATTGCAGCATCGGTCTGGATAAAGTTTTCGTAGTTTTCAACGTTCAGGCCACTGCGCCCTAACGCCGAAACGATACCGGACGTCGCCGTTTCCCCTAATCCATAAGGGTTACCGATCGCCACGGTATAGTCGCCCACCCGCAGTTGATCGGAATCGGCCATTTTGATCGCCGTTAGATTTTTAAAGTCTTTCAACTGGATCAAGGCAATATCGGTGCGTGGATCTTTACCGATCACTTTGGCGTCGAATTTACGCCCATCGCTCAACTGCACCTGAATTTTATTCGCGTTTTCTACTACGTGGTTATTGGTCACCACATAGCCTTTCGCAGCATCAATCACTACGCCAGCGCCTAATCCTCGGAATTCTTTCTGAGTTGGCTGACCATCGCCACCGCCCAGCCCGCCCTGACACAGCGGTGAACCCTGGAAAGGCGAACCATCCTGACATAACGGCGAGTTTCCGCCGAAGAACTGTTGGAACTGGTCTGGCATCCCGGCACTTTTTACCGTAGCACTGCCTTCCACGTTGATGCTGACCACCGATGGCATGACCTTTTCTAGCATCGGTGCCAGACTAGGGAGCTGCTGGGTGCTGGATGAGGCGGTTTCTGCAGCAATGGCAGAGACCGGCCCCATGGCGAAACCAATGCTTAATGCCAATGCGCTTAACACTAACGTAGTTTTTTTCATGGGTCGGTTCTCTTTCTCTCTATATACAAATAACAAGTTAATTAATAGTTTTGACTAACTAATCGAGTCATGCAAAGTAAGAGTAGTCGTCAGAGCCTAAGTTCATTAATACTGAATCTGTAATAGTAAAAATTGTTTACCGTCTTTACAAAACTCGACCTAATAAAGATTAAATAATAGAACGGCAGCAGAAACTTATTCTGCCGCCATCAAACGACGATATTCATCATAGGCATAAAGATCGGTCATACCGCTGATGTAATCCTGAAGCAATCTAGCCCGATAATAATATTCCCTAATCTCTCGCAGCTCGGCGGATAAATGACTCACACCTTCTATCGCCTCAACATAGGCTAAACGGTGCTTGATCGAAAGTTTATGGTACAGGCGGGTTTCAATTGGATAGTCGCGATGACTGTCCTCCGCGACCAACTGCGCGAAAGCCGCCTGCGGCATAGAGAGTAACGGGCTGTAGATATCCAGTAAACCACTGATAACCCGGTAGCCTTGTAGCTCCAGTTGCTCAACTTCCGGATGATTAAATACATGTTTTGCCGCTACAGATTTGAAAATCTGTAATAATTTGCAGGCTGGACTTGAATCCTCTAATAACGCCTGATTAAAGGTTCCATTAAATACGCTAGATAAGTTATCAATAAATCGTTGAGCGGCGTGAGGAACCAATTTACCGACGGTATATACCCGTAAATACATAAAGAATTGATCTTCTGAACTTCTTCGCCCTTGAACTCGTTCAATCTTACGAGCCGCATTCCCTATTATTTTATCAAACAAATCACCGGGTACGACCTCACCCCATTCGTTCTTCAAATGTTCAAATAGCTGCTCCACGGTAAAGATGCTCTTTTCTACCGCATCTTCCAGATCGGCAATACAGTAAGAAATATCATCGGCAGCTTCCATAATATAAGTCAGCGGGAAGCGATCGAATTCTCCCATATTCAATTCTCGCCTCAGCCGCTCAACATAGTCTTCTTCCGCCAGATAGAAACCGGGCTTTTTCATCAAATAGCTGTGGCTGGGAGGCAAGGGCGCAGACCAATAGGCCGGGCGGGTATATTTCAAAATACAGCCAACCTGCGCGTAAGTCAGATTGAGCTTCAGCAAGGTATAAACCAAACGTATAGCTTGGGCATTACCTTCAAAATGGCTGAGATCCTGTCGAATACGGCTGCGCAGCCAGTTCAATTCCTGCTGTCCTTCTGACAATCGCAGAAAACTAACCTCGCAGCGATCCTGCGTTTGCGGCTCTGATCCGCAGCTAGCGGGATCCATACGGCGGGAAAACCAATTATTGATTGCAGATTCGCCAAAATGTCCAAAGGGTGGGTTGCCGATGTCATGCATCAGGCAGGCCATTTCTACAATACTTTCAAAAGGATCGAGTAGCTTATCCAGACCTAATTCGTCGATCCGTTTATCTTGTTTAAAGCGATTCAGTATTTCTTTAGCAATGTGCCGCCCAACCTGCTGAACCTCTAGCGAGTGGGTTAAGCGACTGCGAACCGCCGCATTACGTTCTAACGGAAAAACCTGGGTCTTTTGCTGTAAACGCCGAATAGCTGCCGAATTGACGATGCGCCCGCGATCGCTCTCAAACTGGCGCACAATGTCATATTCATCTTCAGCGGTAATCGTTTGACTAAACGGACGCTGAAAACTGATTTTCTGCTTAAAGTCGATCCCGGACATCATTCCCCCTGACGGTTGCACCTTCGGTAGCACCCTTCATTCACCTGCGACGCAACGCCATTGCACATTACCTGTAGCTCACTACAATGATAACCTACTGACAGAGAAAAACATGGTTATCCCCTTTTAAAAATTAGCGAGTATTCAAAATGAAAGTAGGAATTATTGGCGCGATGGAACAAGAGGTTACTCTGCTACGCGACAAGATCGAAAACCGCCAGACATTGTCACGCGCAGGCTGTGAGATCTACACCGGCCAGTTGTATGGAGTAGAGGTTGCCCTGCTGAAATCCGGCATCGGTAAAGTCTCTGCGGCAATGGGCACCACATTATTGCTGGAACATTGCCAGCCTGACGTCATCATTAATACCGGCTCTGCTGGCGGTCTGGCGGCCTCGCTGAACGTGGGTGACATTGTGGTTTCCGAAGAAGTGCGTTACCACGACGCGGACGTCACCGCCTTTGGCTATGAAGCTGGCCAAATGGCCGGTTGCCCCGCGGCCTTTACCGCAGATAACGCCCTAATCGAACTGGCTGAAACCTGCATCAGGCAATTGAATCTTAATGCTGTACGCGGTCTGATTTGCAGCGGCGATGCCTTTATCAATGGCGCAGAGCCTTTGGCTCGTATCCGTAAAACCTTCCCGAGCGTAGCTGCCGTAGAAATGGAAGCCGCCGCTATCGGCCACGTTTGTCACGCCTTCAATATCCCATTTGTAGTGGTGCGCGCGATTTCTGACGTTGCCGATAAAGAATCTCATCTGAGCTTCGATGAGTTCTTGGTGGTAGCCGCTCAGCAATCGACGCTGATGATTGAAGCTATGCTCAAAATGCTGTCCCAGCGCGCGTAAGTATGAAATCAGGCTCAATACCGACATTCTGCCGCAGAGCCATATTCTGCGGCTTTTTGATCCTGGGAATGACGATACCCGCCTTGGGAGCCGAACGGATCATCAGTCTGGCTCCTAGCACAACCGAACTGGCCTACGCCGCCGGTTTGGGAGATAAGCTGGTCGCCGTCAGCGATTACTCCGACTATCCTGAAGCGGCCAAAAAGTTGGAGCACGTGGCTTCCTGGCAAGGGATTAATGTTGAAAAAATACTGGCGCTTAAGCCAGATCTGATTCTGGCCTGGCGCGGCGGTAATGCCCAACGTCCGCTCGACCAGTTGGCATCATTCGGGATTCCCATTTTTTATTCCGATCCCACCACTATTGAGCAGATCGCCGACGATCTGGATAAACTGGCGGGATACAGCCCTGAACCGCAAAAAGCCCATCAGGCAGCGCAGCAAATTCGGCTACGCAGAGCAGAGCTGGCAAAACATTATGGAAAAAATCAGCCTCTGAAGGTATTGCTGCAATTTGGCACCCAGCCGCTGTTCACCACGTCCGGCCATACCTTACAAAGTGAAGTCGTCGCGTTGTGCGGCGGCGAAAATATTTTTGCCGATAGCCGCGTACCCTGGCCGCAAATCAGCCGTGAACAGGTACTTAACCGCCAGCCAAAGGCTATCGTTATCGCCGGTGGCGATGAGCAAATCAAGTCGGTTCGCGCCTTCTGGCAGCCGCAGCTCGATATCCCGGTTATTGCCGTCAATGAAGACTGGTTTAATCGCGCCAGCCCGCGTATCCTGCTCGCCGCTCAACAGCTGTGCCAGCAACTGGCCAGCATTTCATCCCCTGTCGCGGAGTAATCTCAAATGCTGGTCTACTGGCTGGATATTTTAGGTACGGCGGTATTTGCCATATCCGGCGTACTCTTGGCGGGCAAACTACGGATGGACCCTTTTGGCGTATTGGTCTTGGGCGTGGTGACCGCTGTCGGAGGCGGAACCATTCGCGATATGGCGCTGGCTAATGGCCCGGTTTTTTGGGTAAAAGATCCCACCGATCTGGTGGTAGCGATGATCACCTGTCTGGCGACTATTTTGCTGGTGCGCCAACCGCGCCGGACCCCAAAGTGGATTCTACCAGTGCTGGATGCCATTGGATTGGCGGTGTTTGTGGGCATCGGCGTGAATAAAGCCTTTGCCGCCGGAGCCAGTCCGCTGGTGGCGATTTGTATGGGCGTGATTACCGGCGTGGGCGGAGGAATCATTCGCGATGTATTGGCGCGGGAAATACCGATGATTCTACGCACCGAAATCTACGCCACCGCCTGTATTATTGGCGGCATTGCGCATGCCACGGCCTACCATACTTTTGGTATGCCGCTGCAACAGGCTATGATGCTAGGTATGGCGATCACGCTGGCTATCCGGCTAGCTGCCATTCGCTGGCGCTTGAAGTTGCCCACCTTTGAGATTGAATAGATTAATATCCATTCAGCCCAGCATTAACGAGAACACGCGAAAACTCCCGTTGATGCTGGACGACTTCCATTTGCAGTAACGGTCTTAAAGTTCCGAATATCTACCCCTGCCCCGGCTCATAAAGGGCAGAAAATACTCTTCCCACTTTGACCATATCAACTCACATAAATACAGTGGCTTTTAAACGCATATTCGACCGATTACTCAGAACGATGACTATCAGTGTTTCCATCATATTCTTTACTGTAAAAATGGAAGTTAGTGCAATCGACAGATCCATCCCCCGCAATAGTAAAAGTGGCTTTAAGACTAAGTCCATCATACCAATGCGCGTTTTCTTGAAAGTAATGTTCACGTAACACCATAAAATGTTCATGACTTACATTCTGCTGAATAAGATGGCTGACTTCAATCTCACCACTCTCTGCATCAAAGCGAAACTCAGCTTGCTTGTCCGGATTCCCAAGAAAAAAAAACTGTTTTTTAGAGGATAATAAGGTATCAATCAGCGCAATTTGCCCAATTTGCGATCCCACGATATTGAAAACCTCTTCCTGTTTTTCCGTTAATTTATTAATAAATTTTTTCAGATGAGCTTCTTTTACTTCTGAGCTAATGGTATCAGTAACGGACATTCTAAACCCGTCTACATTATATGTTCCTCTGCATATATCTTTAAAAATCTGTTTAGCTCCACCATTATTCCACTGCACTCTTAAATCACCAGAAATATATCTTTTTATTGCTGCAATGAAATCTATTTTCAAATCCTGGTCGGCATTGATTTTATTCATATTAAAATATGAAAGAAACTGTTGCTCTTCTAGTAGTAGAGAGTGACGGTCTTGACTATATATATCCTGCTCGCCAATAAAAAAAGTAATATTATCTTTATTCGGGTGGTCCTCTACTCTAAATAAATCTCTATATACTGGCTCAGACATCAATTTTATTTTATTAAAAATCTCTACCCTATCTCGTAGAGTTATGCTGGCAGATGTGCCATGAGCATGGGTTAACCTGTAAAGTTCATTCATTGCATCCTGTTTTTTTTCTGGGCGGAAATAATCCATGATTTTATCCCATAATCCCAGCTGCGTTGCATGGTCTTTATCTTGTGAAATCATTCGTTCAAGGCGACTTTCACTAACTAAAACCGAACGTGTACCAATAGTTAAAGCTATGTTCATAATATCCTCCTATCACTTGAGATAAAGTTACATTACAACGCTTATTTATATAGGGCTTTAATATTACGATTGCGCTATAATCTTTGGCTGATAAATGCAGGCATGTCATAAAAAATAGTATTCTGCGTAGCGTTTTAGGTTAATTTATCACTTTGTTTTTTCAGGTTTTTACACCATGATAATTAAACATATACTGTGATGACATATTACTTTTTCATTACGACGATTTTGCCTAACCTGCTTTTATTATCACGACCCATAGCACTGATTAAGTTATATTCAGATTTCAGCCACCAAGTTTCTTCGCAGCAGACCGATACCTGATACTCAATGTGCTTTCCGTCTGAACGAAAAGATGGCCAACGAACTATAAATTTTTTATGAAACGACTTTTTTTTACTTCCTGGCTAGCGCTATTCGCTATGCCCGGACTGGCAAAAAGTCAGAATGGCAGTATCTTTGTCAGCCTGAAGCTGTACGCAGCATGCCAGATTTCACCAGAGACCAATCATACCCCTGACGGGCCAAACCCGCAGGTCAATTGCCCAAAAGACGCCAGTTATGCCCCCAAAATTACGCGTTCTGACGCTGTAACACTGCGGAATGCTGAGGTCACAAACGATGTGCAGATTCCTGTTCAATTGATTACGTTAGAGTGGTGATCGAGAGAGCGCTAATCGAAAGTGATGAACGTCGGACATAAAAAAACCGCTTACCGAAAGGCAGGCGGTTTTTTTCGCTATTAATAAATCGATGCGATAACTATCAGATACTAAAGGAAGAACCGCAGCCGCAGGTTGATTTGGCATTCGGGTTAGTCACGATAAAACGTGAGCCTTCCAGACCTTCGGTGTAATCCACCGCGCCCCCCACCAGATATTGCAGGCTCATTGGGTCAACCACCAGCTCAACCCCTTCTTTTTCAATGGTCATATCGCCGTCATTGATCTGGTCGTCGAACGTAAAACCGTACTGGAATCCGCTACAACCACCGCCGGTAATGTAGACCCGCAGTTTCATATTCGGATTTTCTTCATCTGAAATCAGCAGTTTTACTTTTTTTGCCGCTGCCTCGGTAAACTGCAGGGGCAATACTGTTTCGTCGCTCATACTCTGTACTCCCAACCGGTGTTCGAGTTGCAGGTCACTACAATGGCAGCCTGATCTATGTGGCAATTATCTAATACCTGAGTAATGGGTTCAAGTATTCACGGTAAATGATATATTTTATTTACCTGTTTCAACCGCCGTTTCACTGGCTTTTGCCGCTTCTGCCGCCTGTTCCTGACGCTGTAAGGTACGGGCTAAAATGGCAGAATACAATGGCTTACCGCCCATAAATTGGGCAATTAGCGTCGCCCCCAGACAGGTCACTATCATCGGTAAAATAAGTTGGTAGTTATCGGTCATTTCCAACACCAAAACGATGCCGGTCAGGGGCGCACGGACGGATGCGGCAAATAATGCCCCCATTCCAGCGATAGCAAAAGTCCCTGCTTCAATATTATATTCTGGGAAAAAGTGGCCGCAAGATAGACCAAAGGCGGTACCTAACATGGTGCCCAATGCTAGCATCGGTGCGAAAATGCCGCCCGGCGCACCAGAGCCGAAACACAACAAAGTGGTGATCGTTCGAGCGATAAAGATAAACAGCAGCATACCGATGGTGTAATTTCCCGCTGCCGCGATAGGAATTAGCGAGAAGCCGCCGCCGACGGTTTCAGCTTGAATGACCCCCAGCAGCCCGCACATACCGCCCAGTAGCCCGCCAATCATCAGCAGTTTACGCCAGTCTCCGCCGTGGAAACGCATAAACATATCCTGAGTACGGAATACCAAAGCATTGAACGCTACACCCACCGCACCAAACAAAACCCCCAGTGTCAGATACAGCCAAAGGGTATTCAACGGCGCATCGCCGAGACGGCCAACGTCTATCAGCGCCTTTTCACCGTTAAAATAGCGGTAAACAATGGTCGACATAATCACGCCGACAAATACCGCCTTAATCGAAACCAGGCTGTAGCGGAACTGAGAGCGCATCTCTTCGATAACAAACAGAATCCCCGCCAGCGGTGCATTAAACGCGGCGGATAACCCGGCTGCGGCGCCGGTTGCCAATAAAGAATGTCTCGCTTCCGGGCTACGGAGTCGGAAAATATCCACCACCATTCGCCCGGTGTTGCCCCCCATCTGCACCATTGGCCCTTCACGCCCCAGCACCATGCCAGCGCCCAAAGTACCCAGACCACCGATAAATTTTACCGGAATCACCCGCCACCAGCGAACCGGGCGCATTTCCTCCAGCGCGCCTTCGATTTCAGGAATGCCAGAGCCACCGGCTTCTGGGGCAAAGCGGCGAACCAAAAAGTAACCGACCATTGCCAACACTGCAGATAGGATGAAAGCCAGCGGCCACACCAAAATGGCGTAATCTGCAACCTGCCCTATCGCCGCAAAGCGTTGCTGTTGGACCCAATCGACGCCACGATCGAAAGCGACGCCGAGCAAACCGGTAATGACACCAACCACGCCCGCCATGACCAAAATAACAATCGGCGTTTTATCGCGATTAATCAGGGTTCGAATGAAATGGCCACGTCTAATCCGTAAGGCGCCAACGTTAGGTGTTTGTTGCATTGAATCAGTCATAGTGAAGTTATTTATCAGTTGAACCAATAAGTAATACAAATAGACGGTGTGCAGATTTTAGCGCACAACCGATCTATTCGCCTGCATAAAATCCGAAGACGCATGATCTGGCGCAGGATGCCGCTAATTGGCGATCTCTCTTCCTTAATGAGAAAGCAGTTTATAGCCCGCATTCCTACACGAAAGATGCCCAATTATTTGATAACCGCCGTCAGTACTTTAGAATGAACGGATTAATTCCTTGCCAAGCCCAATTCAGGAGCCAGTTAATGAATAAGTCCGAAAGTTTGTATGCCCAAGCGCAACAGTTGATCCCCGGTGGGGTTAACTCTCCGGTGCGTGCATTTACCGGTGTCGGTGGCGTACCACTCTTTATCCATCGGGCTGATGGCGCTTACCTTTTCGACGTCGATGGCAAAGCCTATATCGATTATGTTGGTTCTTGGGGGCCAATGGTGCTCGGCCATAATCATCCGGCGGTGCGCAATGCGGTGATTGAAGCAGTTGAGCGCGGCCTGAGCTTCGGCGCTCCAACAGAGATGGAAGTGAAAATGGCTGAGTTGGTCACCAATCTGGTGCCAACCATGGATATGGTGCGGATGGTTAACTCCGGTACTGAGGCTACCATGAGTGCCATCCGTCTGGCGCGCGGCTATACTCATCGCGACAAAATCATCAAGTTTGAAGGGTGTTATCACGGTCACGCCGATTGCCTTCTGGTTAAAGCCGGTTCCGGCGCTCTGACCCTTGGGCAGCCTAACTCTCCGGGCGTTCCGGCTGATTTCGCCAAGCACACCCTGACCTGTACTTACAACGATTTGGCCTCCGTTCGCGCCGCTTTCGAACAATATCCGCAGGACATTGCCTGCATCATCGTCGAGCCGGTTGCCGGCAATATGAACTGCGTACCGCCGCTGCCAGAATTCATGCCAGGCCTGCGCGCGCTGTGTGACGAGTTCGGCGCACTGCTGATTATCGATGAAGTCATGACCGGTTTCCGCGTGGCATTGGCAGGTGCGCAAAGCTATTACAATGTAGAGCCGGATCTGACCTGTCTGGGTAAAATCATTGGTGGCGGTATGCCGGTGGGTGCCTTTGGTGGCCGTCAGGAAATCATGGAAGCGCTGGCGCCGACCGGCCCGGTTTATCAGGCGGGGACTTTGTCCGGTAACCCGATTGCCATGGCCGCCGGTTATGCCTGTCTGACGGAAGTATCGCAGGTTGGCGTACATGAAACTCTGACCGAGCTGACCGACACTCTGGCCGCGGGCCTGCTGCATGCGGCAAAAGAGGAGAATATCCCGCTGGTGGTTAACCACGTTGGCGGCATGTTCGGCTTTTTCTTTACCGACGCTAAATCAGTGACTTGCTATCAGGACGTCATGGCTTGCGACGTGGAACGTTTCAAACGCTTCTTCCATCTGATGCTGGAAGAAGGGGTTTATCTGGCGCCGTCCGCCTTTGAGGCTGGCTTTATGTCCGTAGCGCACAGCGCAGAAGACATTCAGAAAACCGTGGATGCCGCTCGCCGCTGTTTCGCCAAGCTGTAATGTTCACCTGACGTTAAACGTAAAAAAACCCGCCTTTTAAGCGGGTTTTTTTATTCCCTGCGGGCTATCAGAAAGTCACAGAATAACCGAGATTAAAGGTTCGTCCGCGCCCTTTGAAATCATACAGCGAGGCCGGCCCATAAAGCGGGCTGTAGAAGACCTGCGCCCGTTGGCCCCAAATCGTGGTGTATTCCGTATCCAGCAGATTTTCGATAGAGAAAGAAACCTTGCCCACCGGCAGACTGTAAGAACCCAACATATCCACAGTATTGTAGCCATCCAGTTTCATTCCCGCGCCGTCGGTCACGTCGAACGCCTGCTGAGTTTGTACTCGCAAATTCCAGTCTCCCGGCGTCCAGCCTACATAAGCGGTCAGTTTTGACGGGCTGGCTTCAGTGATAGTCACTTTGCTCCAGCCCGTTTTTGTCTGGTTTTCAGAGCGAATCAGGTTGAAAGAGGCACCGGTAGTCCATTCTGGCATTGGCAGACTGTAATCAACTTGCCCTTCAATCCCGTAAATACGACGTTTGCTATCCACCACATCAATATTTAACGTGGATTTATTGTAGTTAATCGATTTATCCGACTGCGTGTAATAGGCCGCCAATTGGGTCGTGACGTTATCGCCCAGGTAGCGCCAGCCTAACTCATAGGAGTTGGTTTTAATCCCTTGCAGGCGAGAATCCGCTACGTTAATGCTGTCTTTTAGCTGATAGTGGTCGCCCACTTTGACGTAGTTGCCCTGACCGTAATATTTACCGATGTCTGGCAATTGGAACGCCTGAGAGAAGTTCAGCCACATTTGCTGATTTTCAGTCAAATGTGCCAATACGCCAGCGTTGAATAACAGATTATCGTAGCTGGTTGTGCCGCCGGGAATAGCATCGGCGCTTTTAGCCTGACCAGAGGCAACGGCTTCCTGCTGAGTGGTTCCCACAAAGTCGTTGATGGTGTTTTTCGCATATTGATAGCGCACACCGCCGTTCAGCGTGAACATTTCCGTTAACGCATAGTCCGTTTGCATAAACAGTGCGCTATTAGTCACGCTGTAGCCCGGATAGCGGCCAATCTGATAAATGCTGCTCATATTCATGCCGCCACTGGCATTGGCTTTCGCCATATCGAAGCTCATCTGATTAGCATCAAACTCCTCCCGATCAATATCCGCGCCGTAAGTCAGATTCCACCTGTCGGTCAATTGACTGGTCATGGCTACCGTTGCACCGTATTGACGGGTATTTTGCTGCGAAGTGGAATAATTATCGACTTGGGTTTTATTGGCGCTCAGCCGCGGGAAGGGATGGAAATCCAGCTTTTCGTTACGATAATAAGTTTGAGCCAACAATTCCTGACCGAAGAAATCTTTATCGGTATAAGTGAAATTCAGCAAGTTACGCTGCGTGCCAGGAATGCGGTCCGAATACATACCGCTGCGGTTTTCTGCGTTTCCGCCTTTGCCGGTCACAACGGAGAAATCCTTCCCTAAATACAGCGCGTGATCGCCATCACCGGCGCTTTTGTAATACTGCGCCAGCACTTCGATACGGCGATTAGTATCCAGATTAATACCGCCATTGGCCATCAGATCCAGACGGTCGGAATACTGTAAACCGGTCTGGGTGATGTCCATGGTGATAGGATCGCCTTTGCCATCGTACCCGCCGCCAAACCGACGATAAGAAGCAGAAAGGCGTCCGTCAATATGTTCATTGCCGCCGCTCCACGCCGCGCCAAAGTTGTTATCCATATCATCGCTATTATTGAAACCGCTTTTAGCGCCGGTTGCGAATTCAAACTCGGAACCCGGCTTACCTTTTTTGGTAATGATATTGACCAAACCGCCAATACTGCCGCCGCCGTACAGCGCGCTGGCGCCGGAAAGCACTTCTACGCGTTCTATATTGAAGGGATCGATAGAATCCAACTGACGACTACCGGCACGGGAGGTATTCATCCTCACTCCGTCGATGAGCACCATCATTTCGCGGCCACGCATATTCATGCCGAAGTTAGTACGCCCTTGACTGCTGACGTCCATACCCGGTACCAATTGCGCCAGAATTTCTTTGATATCTTTTCCGCCGCCGGCCTGCTCGGAGATCTGCTGGTTATCGATAATCCAGGTGGTCTGGGCAATATTCGCCACGGTTTTATTAGTGCGACTGGCGGAGATCACCATAGTATCGGCGTTAGTCTCAGCGGCGGCATAAGCACTGCCACTCAGCAGTGCCGTGGCGATAACAACAGTTTCTGTGAACAACTTCTGACGATTATTTTTCATTAGCGTACCGCGAAGGAAGTTATGACGGAGTGTAAAAACGCGTAAACACTAATACAAATAATTTCCATTCACAAATAAATTATTAACAGGCTTTTCAAAATGCGATCGCGACAGAAAATCACGAATAAATACGGTGAGTTAGCCGAGTTTTCAACGGTGAATTTACGTCAGGTTAGAATAATTTCCTGAGGGTATAATACCCCTATAAAATGGCAGGACTTGGCGCAGAGCACGAGTCTTCTCTGCGCCTGATAAAAGGCTTAATTGCTCTGTTTACGTAACAAATAGACGAAGTAAGGCGCGCCAATAAAGGTTGCCAGCAGACCCGCCGGAATCTGGTAAGGAAACAGCAGCATACGCCCGAACCAATCGGCAAACACCATCAGCAGGCCGCCGATGATGGCCGCAATGATTAACTGTGGAATAGCACGACGGAAGCCCAGCATCCGCGCCATATGCGGCGCCATCAGGCCGACGAAGCTCAACGGCCCCACGGTTAGGGTGGCGGCGGCGGTCAGGCTGGCGGCCAGCAGCAATATCGCCAGGCGGCTAGGAGCCAGTGCCATTCCTACCGCTCGCGCCGTTACACCGCCCAGTGGCAAAATCATCAGCCAGCGACGGCATAGCGGAGCCAAAGCCATCAGCACCAGCGCGATAATGGCGGTAGATAATGCCTGTGAACCGGTGACGTTATAAGTAGAGCCGGAAATCCACGCCAGCACACCACGCATTCGCGGATCGCCACTGGCCAGCAGCATGGTGATTACCGTGGTAAACGCAGTACTGACCGCGATCCCCGCCAGCAGCATTCTGCCGGGAGAAAAACCGCCGCGCCCGGCGACAAACGAAATCAGGAATAAGGTCACCGCCGCACCCAAACTACCTGCGGGTAACAACCATACCAAGGCATTGCCCGGCACAATAAAGAGCATAATTACCACGCCAAAAGCCGCGCCAGAGCTAATACCTAACACTTCCGGGCTAGCCATTGGGTTGCCGGTCAGTTTTTGTATCAACGCACCGGCTACCGCCAGCATCATTCCGGCAGCCAGAGCAGCCAGAACCCGCGGCCAGCGCCATTGCAACAGCGCCGAAAGATGATCGCCGCCAATCCACTGCCAACCATGACCGTCGCGGCCAAACAACAGAGCCACCGCCAATCCCGCCAGTAACAGTAATAAGCCGGCGCTAGCCCATCTCAGTAAACCTTGGCGCTCTTCCGGCACTTTATCGCCAATATTCATCGCCGGCGGCGTGACACTGTGTAAACGTGGCAACAGCCATAGCAACAGCGGCGCGCCGATTAACGCCGTCGCGGCACCGGTGGGAATTTCACGCCACACCGGTGTGAGCCAAACCATAATCTGGTCGGTCACCCACAGTAATAACGCACCGATGAAAGGAGCCAACAGCAGCCGCTGCGACAAGCGCCGCGCGCCGAGCATTTTCGCCAGCAACGGAGCAAACAGGCCAATAAAACCGATAACCCCAACGGCATTGACCAGCATCGCGCTGAAAATGATCGCCAGCCCCAACGCACCAAGGCGAGCCAGCGACAGGCCTAGCCCCAGATTACGAGCCACGCCATCATCCAGCCCCAGTAAAGTCAGCGGACGTATCAGCAGAGCCGCCAACAGCCCGGCAAGTAACAGGCGAGGCAGAATAAACTGCACCGCGCTCCAATCCTGCTGATTCAGCGTCCCACTGCTCCACAGGAAAAGTCCCTGTAGTTGATCGTAATTAAACAACGCCAGTAAGTTACTCAACGCGCTGCAATACAGCCCCAGAACCAAACCGGCTAGAATCAGCGTTATCGGGGACATTCGTTTGCCCCAAGCCACGCCAAATACCAGTAAGCCGACGATCACACCACCGGCCATCGCCGCCAGTTGACGCGTGAAATCACCGCCGGGCAGCATCCATAGCGTTGCCACCGTCAACCCTAACTGAGCACCGGCAGACACCCCCAAAGTGGCAGGTTCAGCTAACGGGTTGCGTAATACTTGTTGGAACAATACCCCCACCAGACCTAAACCGGCACCGGCCAGTAACGCTACAGCCACCCGAGGCAACTGGCTGTGATAAAACAGCATTTGTCGCACATCGTCGATATTGGGCGACCATAGCGCCTGAGACCAGTCGGTAAACGGGAGCAATTGATTGAGGTTATACAACGTTAACGCCGCACCGAAAGCCAACAGCAGAGAAATCAGCCCTATAGGTATTAACCGTTGAGAACGCAGGAAAGCGGCACTCATGAAGGTTGCTCCAACGCTTGTTCCAGTAAACGAACAAAACGCATCGCCGATAAGGTTGCGCCGTAGAACCATACCGGCGGCAGTACCCGCAACCGTTGCTGGCGCACAAAGGACATTGATTGCCATAGCGGCGTACTGGAAACCTGTTTTAGCAACTGGTCGTTACTGTGGTTAAAACAGATAGCTTTCCCCGGATTAATCTGTGCCAAACGCTCGATACCAACGATGGTGCTGCCCCACAGATTGGTTTCCCCCTGCCAGGCATTTTTGATGTTGAGCTCGTCAAGAACCCCTTGAAACAGGCTATTTTGCCCTATCACCAGCGCATGGCGGCTATCCAGCAAAGAAAACATCAGTAACGAACCTGAGTTATAGCCCTGCAATCGCCCACGGGCGGCGAGGATAAAAGCGTCAAGTTCGGCCAGATGACGCTCTGCCGCTTTCTCCATTCCTAAACGTTGCCCCAAGGCACGCACGGATTTTCTGCCCGATGCAAACGGCGAGCCACCCGGCGTGTTAAAAGCAAAACTCATACTCGGTGCGATAGGTGCCAGTTTCTGCGGCGTAGGGCCATAGCCTTCAGAGAGTAAAATCAGTGAGGGAGCCAGTTGCTGCAACAACTCCAGATTCGGTTCGGTACGCTGACCCACGTCAATCACGCTGGCGGGTAGCTTAGGTTCTTCCACCCATTGGCGATAATTATGAATATCAGCCACGCCCAGCGGCGTAGCGCCAAGAGCCATTAGCAGCTCGGTGGGCAGCCACTCCAACGCTACGATCTTGTCGCTATCAGGATAAGATGCAGCTCGGCCCGGCAGGGCAAAAAGCAATGGCGAAACCGCCAGGGCTATCAGCAAACGGCGACGTTCTCTATCGGGTACAGCAGAGGAAAATCGATTCATTAATAGACAAAACTTACCGGCGCACCGCCGGCTGGATGTGGCAGAATTCCCATCGGGATGCCGTAAATTTGCTCCAAGACTGAGCCCTGCATCAGGGATTCAGATTCTCCTTGCGCGATCATTTCACCGCCGCGTAGCGCCACCAGATAATCACAGTAACGAGCGGCCATATTAATATCATGCAGTACTGCAATCACCGTCAGACCGCGCTCGTGGCTCAAACCTTGGATCAAACTCAGTACTTCAACCTGATGAGCAATATCCAGCGCGGAAGTGGGTTCATCCAGCAAAAGACAGCGACTGTTTTGCGCGACCATCATCGCCAACCAGGCGCGCTGACGTTCGCCGCCGGATAAGCTGTCCACCAATCGATTAGCCAAAGGCTTGAGATCCACCAGCGCGATAGCGTCCTCCACCTGTTGGCGATCTTCTTGCCGAAAACGCCCCAATGCTCCATGCCACGGATAGCGGCCAATAGCGACCAGCTCACGCACCGTCATCCCTTCTGCAGCGGGCAATTGCTGCGGCAGATAGGCCACTTCGCGAGCGAAATCTTTGTTATCCCACTGACTCAACGGAATATCGTTTAGCAGCACTTCACCGGCGGATGGCAACTGGTGGCGACCCAGCATTTTTAGCAAGGTGGATTTGCCCGAACCGTTATGGCCAATCAATCCGCATACTTTTCCCTGCGGAAAACTCAGCGACAACGGCTGTAATAGCGTTCGGCCGGGAACGGAAAAGCTCAGTTCCCGAAGAGTGAAGTTACTGGATTGCCTAGCCTGTCTATCCTGCATATTACCTAGCATAGCGCCCTGTTATAACGGCACGATGAGAAAATGAATAAAAACGATAATAATTATCAAAGCAATCAGTTTATGCGTAATAACCAACCCACTGCAAGATCTGCGGGCGGACGATAATCAGCGATGATATTAACGGAAAAACAGCATTGCCTGCCACCGCTGAGCACTCTCAGAGGGGCCAGCATCATCCACGGATAGCGGCGGGATAACTCTGAGCCAGATCAAAAGAGCGGACGTCAGGGATAATACGAGGGAAAATCAGGAAAGGACTGGCGCGACCGAAGCCGCGCCAGTTTAGCGGGAAGTTACTGCCCGAACATATCTTTGATCCAACCGGCTACACCGTCACCTTCGGTCTGTGGCTGCGGTTCAGCCGCTGCCTGACACAAGCCCTGCGGGTTTTCGGTCCACACTGGTATGGTGCGCCAGCTGCCACCGTCACAAATAAAGTTGCCGGCAGAATCAATACTCATCTGACTAATCCCTTCCGGCGGTTGTAGCATCAACGGCAGCGGAGTTTGGTTTTCCAGATAGCGACGATACAGCGTTAACGCCCCGTTCGCCCCGGTCAGCTTGGCGGGACCATTGTTATCGCGCCCAACCCAAACAATGGCTACCTCTTTGCCATCGATACCGGCAAACCAGCTATCGCGCAAATCGTTGGTAGTACCGGTTTTCGCCGCCAGATTGTATTTCCCAAACTTGGCTGACAGAGATCGAGAAGTCCCGCGCTGTACCCCTTGCTGCATGGTGTACAACGTCAGGTAAGCCGCCTGTGCCGGAACCATACGCTCCGCCTGCGGGAAGCTCTGATACAGCACGGTACCGTCTTCCGCAATCACCGAGCGCACCGCCGACAACATAGCTCGGTTACCGCCGCTGGCAATAGTCTGATACTCCTGCGCCACTTCTATTGGCGTCAGATCGATAGCCCCGAGCAGCATAGCCGGAACTGGGTTAATGACCGATTTAGGAATGCCCAAGCGTTGTAGCGTGGCGCTGATTTGATCCAAGCCAACCGCCATCCCCAGATTCACCGTCGGTACGTTCAGCGAGTTTACCAAAGCATCCATTAGCATCACTTGCCCACGGAACTGGCGATCATAGTTCTTCGGCTGCCAGCTGGTGCCGTTCGGCAATTTGATAGACACCGGTTGATCCGCCAGCCAAGTATTCAAGCGATATTTGTCCGGCTGACTCAGGGCGGTGAGGTAAGTCGCCGGTTTCGCCAGAGAACCAATCAAACGCCGCGCCTGCATAGCCCGGTTGAAACCGGCAAACTGTGGCTGCGCGCCGCCGACCATTGCCCGGATTTCGCCGGTAAAGCGATCGACCACCACTACCGCCGCTTCCAGATCTTTGATATTGCGTGCCGCTTTCAGCGCCGGAACGCCGTCTTCCACGGATTTCTCAGCGGCGTCCTGTGATACCGGATCGAGAGTAGTAAAGATCTTCACGCCGGACAGATCGTTTACCTTGTCGCCGAGTTTTTCCTGTAGCTCCTGACGAACCATCTGCATAAAGGCAGGCTGTGGCGTAATGACGCCGCCTTTCGGCTGTACGCCCAGAGGACGGGCGCTGAGCATGTTATACAGCTCAACATCGATGATCCCCTGATTTTGCAGCAGTTTCAGCACCAGATTGCGTCGTTCCAGCGCCAGTTTCGGGTTACGCCACGGGTTGTACAGCGACGCCCCTTTCACCATCCCTACCAGCATGGCCTGTTGATCCAGACTCAGTTCGTCCACCGGACGACCAAAGTAATACAGGCTAGCCAGCGGGAAACCGCGAATCTGATCGCTGCCGCTCTGACCGAGATACACTTCGTTCAGATACAGCTCCAGAATACGATCTTTGCTATAGCGATAGTCCACCAACAGCGCCATGTAGGCTTCGTTGGCTTTACGCAGCAAAGATCGCTCGTTGGTCAGGAACAGGTTTTTTACCAACTGCTGAGTCAAGGTACTACCGCCCTGTACCGCTTTCCCCGCGGTCAGGTTAGCCACTACCGCACGCCCGATGGAATAAGGGCTGATACCGTCGTGCTCGTAGAAATGACGATCTTCCGTTGCCAGCAAGGTATCTACCAGCAGATCCGGGAAACCAGCGCGTGGTACAAACAGGCGCTGCTCGCCGTTTGGCGATTGCAGCATAGTGATCAATTTAGGATCGAGACGGAAGAAACCGAAATCTCGCTGATTATCCAGATTGACAATCTGCGCCAGACGATCGTTTTTGAATACCAGACGAGCGCGGATCTGCCCTTCTTTACCATCCGGGAAATCAAACGGTCGACGCAGCATTTCAATACTGTCGTTTTGCACCGTAAACTCGCCCGGTCGGGTCATGCGGCTCACCTGGCGGTATTGCATTCCTTCCAGCAAATTAACCATTTCTTTTTTGCTGTAAGCCATGCCCGGCTCAAGGTTAACCATGCGGCCATAAACCGCTGCTGGCAGTTGCCAAACTTTGCCATCAATACGGCTGCGGATTTGCGAGTTAAGATATACGCCGTAAACCGCCAGCAATACCACCGCCACGATAAACAGTTTGATCAATAGGCCGAGCCAACGGCGCTTTTTGCGCGCAGGACGGGATTTTACCTTTCTTGGCACGGGTTTATCCTCGTCGTCATAGTCATCATCGTCGCGATCATCATCATCCAGATAGTCTTCTTCATAATCATCTTCATTACGTCGGCGACCCAAGGGCCGTTTCAACGCGGATTTGGCCGCAGGTTTTTTACCTTTGCGCCCCGTAGGCTCGCGGTCATCTGACATGCATTTTCTCCACTACTTCCACGCGTATTGGCCGGCATAGCCGCTTAATGTCCCCTCCACCTCAGAGCGGGGGAAGAGGAAACATCTGAAATAATCAGCGCTGATACTTCTTGGTGCGCCGAGTCGGTAAGGTATTCGCCGGATCGTCCGGCCAGACATGCTTGGGATAACGCCCTTTCATCTCTTTTTGTACTTCCCGATAGGCTCCCTGCCAGAACGCGGCCAAATCACCGGTAATCTGTAAAGGGCGGTGAGCGGGAGATAACAGCTCCAGCACCACGGCAACCCGCCCTTCTGCAAGGCGCGGGCTGCTTTGTTCACCAAAAACTTCCTGTAGCCGCACCGCTAATATCGGCGGTTTATCATCATAATAACGAATAGATAGGCGGCTACCCGTGGGCACAGTGTAATGACTTGGCAGCGCACTATCCAGCCGCTGACGTTGTTGCCAGCTTAATAAACGGGTTAAAGCTTCAGCAATATTAACCTGCCGCAGACCGCGCAAATCGCGAACACCCTGTAGAGAGGGTTGTAGCCACAGCGCCAGATTGTCCAGCAAACTCTGATCGTCCACCGCAGGCCATTCGGCCTCCGGCAGCCAGCGCGCGGCACAATGTAGGCGAGTGCGAAGCTGGCGGGCATTCTCATCCCAATTCAATACATTTAGCCCTTGCTCACGCACCCAGTTCAGCAATGCCTGCTGTAGCGCCTCATCGCTGGGTTTGCTCAACGGCTGGGCTTTTAGAGTTAAGCGGCCAATCTGCCAGCGGTGCCAGGCGCGCAAAGTCCCTTTTTCTTCATCCCATTCCACCGCCGTTTGTTCCGTCACGCAGTGGGGAGACTGTTTAACCAATTGATCGATATCAACCGGCAGCGCCAGCAAGATGCGTGCGTCCGGCCCGCTGGCATTTTGTAACAAACTCATCGCCACCAGCCACGGAGCACGCGACAAAGCTTCATCCTGCGCCATTGCCGCGCCCATACCGTTAGCCAGCAGATAACGCCCATCCTGGCCACGCTGCTGCGCAATACGGTCCGGATAGGCCAGTGCCAATAGCCAACCGGCCAAATCGCTATTGACGCTGCCTGCCCGCTGCGGCAAACGTTGCTGTAATTGTCTGGCGCGTCGCTGCCAATGAGCCTGAGGGCGACTGAGCCAATCATGTAAATCGATCTGGCCGCCGCGTGGGGGTTCTTCAATAATTGCTGCCAGCAGCGCGGCTGTCGCCAGTGCGTCCTCGCCATGCTTCGCCGCCGCACACAGCATCGCCGCTAAACGCGGCTCACAGCCCAACGCCGCCATAGATCGCCCCATCATCGTCAACTGGCCGTTGTCATCAATGGCTCCCAAACGCCGCAGTAGATCCTGTGCCGCCGATAAAGCAGGCGCGGGCGGACAATCCAGCCAGTTTAGCTGGGAAACGTCCTGACACCCCCAATGCAGCAGTTCCAGCCAGAAACTGCATAAGTCGCTGCTGAGCACTTCCGGCTCGGCGTATTCCGGCGCTCGCTCCGCCTGCTCTTTGGCAAACAGATGCCAGCAAATCCCGGATTCTAATCGACCGGCTCGCCCAGCCCGCTGAATCATTGACGCCTGACTAATACGATGAGTTAATAATCTCGTTAGACCATTTTTAGGATCAAAACGCGCAACCCGCTCCAACCCGCTATCCACCACCAGCCGAATGCCTTCGATGGTTAAACTGGTCTCAGCAATATTGGTGGCTAACACCACTTTGCGGCGACCCGTAGCCGCTGGCTGAATGGCCTTTTGCTGCTCGCCCAGCGGCAGTGCGCCGTACAACGGACAAAGATCGGTATCTGCGGCCACTTCACCGCTCAAACGTTCCATAACCCGATGAATTTCCGTCACTCCGGGTAAAAACAGCAGCAGAGAACCAGATTCTTGGTTCAGTAAGCGTTTCACCCGGTTGGCAACGCCATCCTCTAATCGCTCATGGCTGGATAGTGGCTGATAGCTGCGTTCTACCAGGAAACTGCGCCCGGCAGAAACGATCGCTGGAGCATCAGGCAATAACGCAGAAAGCCGTTGGTTATCCAGCGTTGCTGACATAATTAACAGCTTCAAATCTTCCCGCAGTGCTTGCTGTACGTCTAACAGCAGCGCCAGTGCCAGATCCGCCTGTAGGCTACGCTCATGGAATTCATCCAGAATCACCAGCGACACGCCTTGCAACTCAGCGTCCTGTTGTAACATCCGGGTCAAAATACCTTCGGTAACCACTTCCAGCCGGGTATTCGGGCCGGTTTTACTTTCGGCACGCATGCGATAACCCACGGTTTGCCCCGGTTCCTCCCCCAGTTGCTGCGCCAAACGATAAGCTACGTTTTTTGCCGCCAGCCGACGAGGTTCCAGCATGATAATGCGTCCTGCCAACCCGCCCCGTTGCAGAATTTGCAGCGGCAGCCAAGTGGACTTCCCTGCGCCAGTTGGGGCATGAAGCAAGACTTGCGGCGAAGATTGCAACGCAGATAATAGATCGTCAACAACAGCACTGACGGGCAAAGAAGACACAGCACACTCCACGAAGGTTAACTTTCACAGTCAGGCATTGTAGCATCTAGCCCTTACGCCGTATTTAGCCAGGCTTTAACGATGCGAAACCTTATTAATGACAGATTTAGCAAATAATCCGAGCCGCCGCCTGTTTTTCGCTTTGGCACTGCCGCGATCGCGCCAACAGCACATTATTCAGTGGCGAGCCGATCATTTCCCCGAAGAAACCGGCCGCCCGATCGCCGCCGCCAATCTGCATTTGACGCTGGCCTTTCTGGGAGAAGTGAGCGAGCAGAAATCGCAGGCGCTTCGGCAACTGGCTGGCCGTATCGAGCAGCCGGCCTTTACCGTGACTCTGGACGATCTCGGCCACTGGCCCGGTTCCGGCGTGGTATGGCTCGGCTGTAAACAAGCCCCCAGAGGATTGCTACAGCTAGCAGAATTGCTGCGATCTCAGGCGGCACGCAGCGGTTGCTACCAAAACCCGATGCCGTTTCACCCCCATGTCACGCTGTTTCGCCATGCCACACGCCCGGTCAACCTGCCGCCCAAAGTAGACGCCGGCCAATTTACGCCGAGCCAGTTCTCGCTTTATGAATCCGTCTATAGCCGTGGGCGTACTCGCTATAAAGTGATACAAAGCTGGCCATTGGGTGAGAAAAAAAGGAAACAAGATGCGATTTAAGACCCCGCTGCAACACGCCACTCTGATTCAGCGTTATAAGCGTTTTCTAGCGGATGTGATGACGCCCGAAGGTGAAACCCTCACTATTCACTGCGCCAATACCGGAGCCATGACCGGATGTGCAACACCGGGTGACACAGTTTGGTATTCCACTTCGGACAATCTTAAGCGTAAATATCCCCATACCTGGGAGCTCACCCATACCCAAACCGGGGATTGGATCTGCGTTAATACTATGCGTGCCAATGAGTTAGTCTACGAAGCAATAACACTGGATGCAATACCAGAATTATCCGGTTACAGTGCTGTCTACCCTGAGGTAAAGTACGGCGCGGAAAATAGCCGTATCGACTTGTTATTACAGGCAGAAAATAGATCCAACTGCTATATTGAAGTGAAGTCTGTAACCTTATTGCAACAACAGTGCGGATATTTCCCCGACGCGGTGACGCTACGGGGTCAGAAGCATCTGCGGGAGCTAAAAAACGAGGTTGCCGATGGGCACCGGGCAGTATTGTTCTTTGCCGTATTGCATTCGGGTATTACCCAGGTTGCAGCGTCCCGACATATTGACCCGCGTTATGCCGATTTGCTGGCGCAGGCTCAAGCGTCTGGGGTGGAAGTTATCTGTTACGGTTTTCAACTATCGCCTGGCGGTATTGAGCTTGCTGCTCGTATACCGTTATTAACGGTTTAGTCACTAGTGGCCAACTGCTGAATAAAAAGCCGATTGCCGCATAGGGTCTCGCCAAATACGCCTTCCTTCACAGCATTGTCAAGCAGGCGACAGGAATAATTGCCAACCTACCTTCCATCTGTTATTTATAGCGGCCTGATTTTTCCCCCGTACTTTGGGGAATCGTTCGATAGTGCGTATGAATGTAGGAGAAGCATCATGCAAGAAGGGCAAAAACGTAAAACCTCGTCCTTGAGCATTCTCGCCATCGCTGGGGTGGAGCCGTACCAAGAGAAGCCAGGCGAAGAGTATATGAATGCCGCCCAGCTTTCGCATTTCAAGCTGATTCTTGAAGCATGGCGCAATCAGCTCAGGGATGAAGTAGATCGTACTGTATCTCATATGCAAGACGAAGCTGCTAACTTCCCTGACCCGGTTGACCGCGCTGCTCAAGAAGAGGAATTCAGTCTTGAACTCCGTAACCGCGATCGTGAGCGCAAGCTTATTAAGAAGATCGAGAAAACGCTGAAAAAAGTAGAAGATGACGATTTCGGTTTCTGCGAATCTTGTGGTGTAGAAATCGGTATTCGCCGTTTGGAAGCACGGCCAACTGCGGATTTATGCATTGACTGTAAAACTTTGGCTGAAATCCGCGAAAAGCAGATGGCTGGCTAATTCAGCAAGAACGTGTAACACGGTGCCGGGCTTTCCCTGGCACCGCATAACACAACGGGAGCAACCTCCCTCTATTTATGTCAGAAAATCATCGCTATGTGGGGCGCTTTGCTCCCTCTCCTTCCGGAGATTTACACTTTGGCTCGCTGATTGCGGCCCTCGGAAGTTACCTGCAAGCCCGTGCTCAAGGCGGAAGTTGGTTAGTTCGTATTGAAGATATTGATCCGCCTCGGGAAATTCCGGGCGCTGCTGGTCGCATCCTCACCACTTTAGACCATTATGGCCTCCACTGGGACGGTCAGGTTATCTATCAATCCCAACGCCTCGATGCATACCGCGCCGCCCTTGATTGGCTGCGCCAACAAGGATTAAGCTATTACTGCACCTGTACCCGTCGCCGCATTCAGCAAATTGGCGGTTTCTACGACGGTCATTGCCGCAACCTGCATTTACCGCCCGATAACGCCGCTATCCGTCTGCGCCAAACCCATCCGGTTTACGTTTTTCAAGATCGACTGCTGGGATCGCTCCATGCCGATCCCGCGTTGGCTGAAGAGGATTTTATCATTCGCCGTCGTGATGGGCTGTTCGCCTACAATCTGGCGGTAGTGGTAGACGATGCGTTTCAGGGCGTGACAGAAATCGTGCGCGGAGCCGATTTGATCGAGCCTACGGTGCGTCAGATTGCGCTGTATCACCAGTTGCAGGCGCCGGTGCCGAGTTATATTCATCTGCCATTGGCGTTGAATCATGACGGTAATAAGCTATCTAAGCAGAATCACGCGCCTCCGCTACCTGATGGCGATCCGCGCCCAATTTTAGTCGCCGCACTGAAATTTCTGCGTCAACCGGTGGCAGAAAGCTGGCAAGATCTTGATCTATCGTTATTATTACGCTGGGCAGTTGAACACTGGAGCCTGGATTTACTTCCCCATCAGGGTGCAATAACTCAGCCAGAAAACATAACGGCATTCTCAAAGGAACCTCGGTGAGCTATGATTAGCCGCTGTTTTTCCGTAGTTCTGTTTATTATTAGTCACTATCGAGGTGTACCATTTTTACCCGAGTAGCCAATTTCTGCCGTAAAGTACTGATCCGCGAAGACAAAACTGTCCGTGAAGATAAAGTTACCGGTGAAGATAAAGTGGCCCGCAAAGAAAAAAGGCCCGCTAGAACTGATACCGGCCGCGTCAAACAAGCGGTGCAGCCTGAGGAAAAACGTCAAATGACGGTAATCCCACGGGATCAACACAATATTTCCCGCAGAGAAATCAGCGATAATGCGCTGAAGGTACTCTATCGTCTGAATAAATCAGGCTATGAAGCCTATCTGGTCGGCGGCGGTGTCCGCGACTTACTGCTTGGCAAAAAACCAAAAGATTTTGATATCACCACCAGCGCGACGCCCGAGCAGGTTCGTAAACTGTTCCGTAACTGCCGTTTGGTTGGCCGCCGTTTCCGTTTGGCTCACGTGATGTTCGGGCCGGAAATTATCGAAGTGGCCACCTTCCGCGGTCATCACGAACAGCAACAACCTGAGGGCAATGATAAAAATTCTTCTCAGCAAGCTCAGAACGGTATGTTGCTGCGCGACAACATCTTTGGATCCATCGAGGAAGATGCACAGCGCCGTGACTTCACCATCAACAGCCTGTATTACGGAATTTCCGATTTTGCCCTGCGGGATTACACCGGCGGCCTGCGCGATCTGAAGCAAGGGATTATTCGCCTGATCGGCGATCCGGAAGTTCGCTATCGTGAAGATCCGGTACGAATGCTGCGCGCCGTGCGTTTTGCCGCCAAGCTGGATATGACCATCAGCCCGGAAACCGCCGAGCCGATCCCGCGCTTAGCTTCGCTGCTGCGTGAGATTCCGCCAGCGCGTCTGTTCGAAGAATCGCTCAAACTGCTGCAATCCGGCTACGGTTACAAAACTTATCTTAAACTGTGTGAATATCAGCTTTTCCAGCCGTTATTCCCGCTGATTGCCCGTAATTTTACTGAGCATAATGATTCGCCAATGGAGCGAATTCTGGTTCAGGTATTAAAAAATACCGATGACCGTCTGCAAAATGATAAGCGGGTCAACCCGGCGTTTCTGTTTGCAGCTATGCTTTGGTATCCATTGATCGAACATGCGCAAAAACTGGCGCAGGAAAGCGGTCTGGCTTATTACGATGCCTTCGCGCTGGCGATGAATGATATTTTGGATGAAGAATGCCGTTCACTGGCCATTCCAAAACGCATTACTGCGCTGGTACGGGATATTTGGCTGTTGCAGTTACGTCTGTCTCGCCGTCAGGGCAAACGGGCGCACAAACTGATGGAGCATCCGAAATTCCGCGCGGCCTACGATTTGCTGGCTCTGCGTGCAGAAGTGGAAAACAACCATGAACTACAGCGTTTAACTCAGTGGTGGGGTGAATTCCAGGAAGCTACGCCGCCGCATCAAAAAGCGATGTTGAATACTTTGGGTGCCGACCCTGCGCCGCGCCGTTCTCGCTCACGCCGTCCGCGCAAGCCAACCCAACGTAAAGAAGGGGCATAACAGGTCTATGATCCGGGTTTATATCGCGTTGGGCAGCAACCTTGCACAACCGCTGCAACAGGTTAAAACCGCTTTGGAGGCGCTGGAACACCTTCCGCGCACCCGTTTGGTCGCCTGTTCGCAGCTTTATCGCACTAAACCCCTTGGACCACAGGATCAGCCTGATTTTCTTAACGCCGTGGTCGCTCTCGACACGGCGTTACCTCCAGAACAATTGCTCGATCATACCCAGGAAATCGAACGTAATCAGGGACGTGTGCGTAAAGATGAGCGCTGGGGACCCCGCACGCTGGATCTGGATATTATGCTGTACGGCGATCGAGTGATTAATACCGAACGTCTGACGGTGCCGCATTACGGTCTGAAACAGCGCGAGTTTATGCTGTATCCGCTAGCAGACATCGCGCCAGACTTGATTTTCCCCGACGGAGAATCCCTGGTAGATCGCCTTAAATTGGTGCCAAAGAACGGCCTTATCCCTTGGTAATTGCAAATTAAGTTGCGAGCTCTCTCGCGTTCCCCTTCCTACCTTTTATCCCTTCTGTGCATTCCTGCCGAGAGTTTGCTAGCATTCAGACCACTATATTTATAATGTAACTGCCTTATCTACATGCACTAATCAGCGGTAGACTGGCGTTAACTGATTGCAGGCCGCAAGTGTGATAACGCTCCGTTATTCGGGTCTGTCGGGTTATTTTCTGGAGAACGAATAATGAAAGCGACTACTCTGACCCACTTGCGCCAATGGAAACAGGAAAAGCGTAAGTTTGCGACTCTCACCGCCTATGACGCCAGCTTTGCTCAACTATTCTATGAGCAAGGTATTCAGGTCATGCTGGTGGGTGACTCTCTTGGGATGACGCTACAGGGCTTTGACTCCACTCTCCCAGTCACCGTCGCCGATGTGGCTTACCACACCCGCGCAGTCCGTCGCGGCGCGCCTAACTGCCTCCTGCTCTCCGATATGCCCTTTATGAGTTATGCCACGCCGGAACAAACTTTTACCCACGCGGCCGAGCTAATGCGCGCCGGAGCCAATATGGTGAAGCTGGAAGGTGGAAGCTGGCTGTGCGATACCGTTCGCATGCTGGCGGAGCGCGCAGTGCCGGTTTGCGGCCATCTGGGGCTTACGCCGCAGTCGGTTAATATATTTGGCGGTTATAAAGTACAAGGTCGGGAAGAAGTTGCAGCCAACCAATTACTCAAAGACGCCATTGCGCTCGAGCAGGCGGGCGCTCAGCTCTTGGTGTTGGAATGCGTGCCGGTAGAACTGGCGAGCCGAGTCACTGAAGAGCTGGCCATTCCGGTTATCGGTATTGGCGCCGGAAATGTTACTGACGGACAAATTTTGGTTATGCATGATGCTCTCGGTATCACTAGTGGCCATACACCAAAGTTCAGCAAAAACTTTTTGGCTCAGGCTGGCGATATCCGTTTGGCGATCCAACAATATATTCAGGAAGTTGAGCAGGGAATCTACCCGGCTGAAGAGCACTGCTTCCAATAACTCAGGAGAAAGGGAATGCTGATTATCGAAACCCTGCCGTTTTTACGTCAGGAAATCCGCCGTTGGCGTCAGGATGGCAAACGAATTGCGTTGGTTCCAACCATGGGCAATCTGCATGATGGACACCTTGCTCTGGTGGAAGAAGCCAAAGCCCGTGCCGATGTAGTGGTGGTAAGTATCTTTGTCAATCCCATGCAGTTTGAACGCCCGGATGACTTAGCCAACTACCCGCGAACCCTGCAGGAAGACTGTGAGAAGCTGACTCGCCAAGGCGTAGATCTGGTGTTCGCTCCCGCAGCCAGCGAAGTCTATCCAGCAGGTTTAGAAGAGCAGACTTACGTGGATGTCCCCGCTTTATCGACCATTTTAGAAGGAGCCAGCCGCCCCGGTCATTTCCGTGGCGTTTCCACCATCGTCAGCAAACTGTTCAATCTGGTCCAACCGGATATCGCCTGTTTCGGCGAGAAGGATTACCAGCAATTGGCGTTGATTCGCAAAATGGTAGCCGATATGGGCTATGACATCGAGATTATCGGTGTGCCGATCAAGCGCGCCAAAGACGGTTTGGCACTCAGCTCTCGTAACGGCTATTTGACTGCAGAAGAACGCAAGATTGCGCCTCAGTTGGCGAAAATCATGAACGATCTGGCTGAAAAACTCACCTTGGGCGAGCGTCAGATTGATGAATTGCTGGCAACCACGGCGGAACAGCTTCGCGCAGCGGGCTTCACTCCGGATGAGCTGTTTATCCGTGATGCTGAAACACTACAACCGCTGACCGTTGAAAGCCAGCGCGCGGTGATTCTTATGGCCGCCTGGTTAGGAAAAGCCCGTTTGATCGATAATCAGCAGGTTGATTTAATCAACTAACCTCGCATTTATCCGATAAACCGGATACGGCCTGAAGCAAAATACTCTGTGCTCAGTTCGTATCCGACTTGATTATTCCCCATGCCATTAGTCTTCCAACAGAAATATTCTTCGTCATAATTTATCTTACGGTAGGCTTCGCCAATATATAGACAGCACCTATAAAATCGGCAAAACTGAGTCGATATACTGAACGCAGGCTGCCTCAGTATTGACGCCATCAGCGTTATTCATCCAGAGAACTCCGCCTGGCAGAGATTCGCTGGTTTACATTAGGGTTAAGGGTAAGGCTATGATACGTACTATGCTGCAAGGCAAACTTCATCGGGTTAAAGTGACTCAGGCTGATTTGCACTATGAAGGTTCCTGCGCCATCGATCAGGATTTTCTGGAAGCCGCTGGGATTCTGGAATACGAAGCAATTGATATTTATAACGTTGATAACGGTCAGCGTTTTTCTACTTACGCCATCGCGGCTGAGCGTGGCTCACGCATTATTTCTGTCAACGGGGCGGCAGCGCGCTGCGCTTGCGTTGGCGACAAACTGATTATCTGTTCTTACGTTCAGATGTCAGACGTGGACGCCCGTTTGCACCATCCTAAAGTGGCCTATTTCGAAGGCGACAACCAACTACAGCGCAAAGCCAAAGCGGTTCCGGTGCAGGTTGCCTAGCGATTTAGGCACGGCAATACGCCCTTTCGTTAGCCGATATAATCGTCTTACTCAATACGTAAAAAAGGAGCCATTTTAGGCTCCTTTCTCTTTGATCGACGAGACTGGTTTCGCAAACCTACTCAGCCTCAATCACCGCTGGTATAGTCTTGGCTACAACGGCTCCCGGCTGGTTGGCGATGCGCTCAGCCATGGTAGGGATAGAATCGGTGCGTAAGATGTATAGCCGTTTTAAGGTAAACGGATTATCCCCCGGTTTGACTTTCCCTTGTATGGTCGTCACCGCCAGATGGAAACCTGAATTCTTTGCCGCCTCAATCGCATTCTGATTAAACCCGCCAAACGGATAAGACAAATAAATCACGTGGGGATTAAATTGCGATAATGCCCGTCGGGATCGCTCAAAATCAAAAATGACATTATGGTAAGAGCGGCTCAATAAGATTGGATGACGTGCGTTATCGGTCCGATGCAGGAAATGAGTGTGAGACTGAACGTCAAATACATCCTGAATCTGTTTCAGTTCCGAAATACTCATAAACTGTAGCGAATCAGGGTTCCATTTCTGCGGATGGCGTTTGATGCGCGAAGAAATAATAAATGCAGTAGCGCGGAAACCCTGTTCTTTCAAAATTGGATAAGCGTAACGGCTGACCGATTTTAAACCATCGTCAAATGTTAGCACGACCACTTTCGCCGGCAGATTGATTTGATTATTCAAGTAAGCCTCAAGCTGATACATCGAAATAGTGTCATAACCAGCTTGTTTCAGATACGCCATCTGATTACTGAACGCCACGTCAGACGTGGTGGTCGAGGTATTCCTAAAGCGCTTATTCTCTTCATTTTTCAGCATATGATGATAAGTCAGCACCGGAATGCCATTATCAATTTCAGTTTCATTGCCGCTAACATAGCCTAAGCGATCGCCAATGTTGATCTGATACCAACTGTTATTCAGGCGATCTTTCAATTTGCCAATAATCGGGTAACGCAGATTCTCTTCCAATACGCCAAGTTCTTCGCTAGCGGTATCCGGCTCAAGATAAATTTTGGTCGCACGCTTGGTCAGAATATTTTGATTAGGCGTTGGTTTATTCAGATCGCCTAATCTGTCATTCATTTTTTGGGCTTTATTAATCTCACGCAGATCGTCTTTATCAATAAAACCGATGCCGTGGCCAAACTTGAATTCATAATATTCCGCCGCGGCCGGGAAAACCTGTAATAGCTGCCCTTTTTTAACCTCGCCAACGGGAATCACATGCTCACCAATCAGCGCATAAATTTCACTGTTACGATCGGCGACCATGTACCTAGAAGGCACTGCCGTTTCTTCTTGCAGGAGGTCTGCATGGGCTGCCGGAATGATTACCGACATGACAATAACGAGTAGCATCCCAATCGCTATTCTGTTTTTATGCCACATTATCGTTCTACTTATGCGCGTAACTGCGCTGAATGAAAGAGAGAGTTCTGGTAAGCCAGCATAGCATGAGATGCTAAAGCGTGAGAAAGACCATATTCACTAAGATCATTAATTATTACGATTAATTTAGTTTCAGAATTTTATGTTTAACGATGCAAATAGCAAAAAGGACAGCTCAGTGCTGTCCTTTTAACGATAATACCTGAAGGTTGAAATTAAGTGCGTAACCCACGGCCACGCTCAATCAGGTACCAGGCTGAGCCATAAAACACGACGATAAACAGCACCAAAACCCCAATGGTAAATACCAATGGCACGTCGGTAATACCGAGGAAGCCATAGCGGAATCCGCTAATCATATAGACAATTGGATTCAGCTTAGACACCGCCTGCCAGAAAGGAGGCAACAGCGTCAAGGAGTAGAAGACGCCACCCAGATAGGTCAAGGGCGTAAGTACAAAGGTCGGAATCAGGCTGATATCATCGAAGGTTTTGGCAAATACCGCGTTAAGTAAGCCCCCCAGAGAAAATAGAATCGCGGTTAACAGCACGGTTAAAGCGATCATTGACCAGGAATGTACCTGCAAAGGTACAAAGAATAGAGAAATAATTGTCACCAAAATACCGACGCAAATCCCACGCGCCACGCCGCCGCCCACATAACCGACGATCACTATGTGAGTTGGAACCGGCGCTACCAGTAATTCTTCGATACTGCGCTGGAACTTGGCGCCAAAGAACGAGGCCGCCACGTTGGCGTAAGAGTTGGTAATAACCGCCATCATAATCAGGCCGGGAACGATAAACTGCATGTAATCCACCCCGCCCATATCACCGATACGGGAGCCGATTAGATTACCGAATATTACAAAATACAGAGACATAGTGATGACTGGCGGTACCAATGTCTGAATCCAAATACGACCAAATCGAGTCACTTCTTTGATCCAGATACTTTGCAGAGCGATCCAATACAGGCGGGTCATGCTTTTTCTCCCCCGTTGCCATTGACCAAATTAACAAACAGCTCTTCCAGACGGTTGGCTTTGTTTCGCATACTCAATACCTGAATACCCTGCGCACTCATTTGGCTGAATAAACCGTTCAAACCCTGATCGCGCTTCACATCCACTTCCAGCGTGGAAGTATCTATCAGCCGATATTGGTAGCCTTCCAACTGCGGCAAGGCGCTTTTCGCCCCCAGGTCGAAGATAAAAGTCTCTGATTCTAGCTTGCTCAATAGCTGTTTCATGGTGGTGTTTTCCACCAGTTCACCGTTTTGAATAATACCGATGTTACGACACAGCATTTCCGCTTCTTCCAGATAATGCGTAGTCAAAATAATGGTGGTGCCCTGCGCATTCAGCTCTTTCAGGAAGCCCCACATCGAACGACGTAGCTCTATATCTACACCAGCGGTAGGTTCATCCAGAATCAATAGTTTTGGCTGATGCATCAGCGCACGGGCGATCATCAAGCGACGTTTCATCCCGCCGGACAAGCGAATGGCACGCTCGTTGCGTTTGCCCCACAAATCAAGCTGACTGAGGTATTTTTCTGCGCGATCCAGCGCTTCACGGCGGGTAACGCCGTAATAACCTGCCTGAGTAATAACGATCTGCAGCACGGTTTCAAACGGATTAAAGTTGAATTCCTGCGGCACCAGACCGAGCTGACGCTTGGCATTGACGATATCCTTATCAATATCGTAACCAAATACCTGTACCTGCCCCGAGGTTTTATTCACCAGCGAGCTAATAATACCGATAGTGGTCGATTTACCGGCACCGTTGGGCCCGAGCAAGGCATAGAAATCCCCTGCCTCAACACATAGATCAATACCGCGCAGTGCCTGAACGCCACCAGCGTAGGTTTTGGTCAACTGCGTTAATTCCAGTGCATATGTCATAAGTAAACATGAACCTTATTCAATGAATGTCTTTCGGGACTAAATATCAATGGGTTAGCCTGCTGATTTGACGAGAGACAAGTCACAGGGAGCAGAGGGAAACCCGATAAATGCCAGGAAGACGTGACGCGGACAACATTGTATCTCACCCGAAACAACTGTTCCGATTTCTAAATCATAATGCTTGCCGTATATTATCCTATCGCAATTCGTTTATTACAGGTTATTAACATCGATGGAAGAAATCCAAAAGCTCATCGCGAACAATCGCAGCTGGTCAAACTCCATCAGCAAACAAGATCCTGATTTTTTTGAGCATCTGGCCCAAGCGCAAAAACCGCGCTTCCTGTGGATCGGTTGTTCGGATAGCCGGGTTCCTGCGGAGCAGTTAACCGGACTGAAGTCCGGGGAATTATTTGTTCACCGCAATGTGGCCAATCTGGTTATCCATACCGATTTAAACTGTCTGTCCGTGGTGCAATACGCCATTGATGTATTGCAGGTCGAACATATCATTATCTGTGGTCACCTCGGCTGCGGCGGCGTTGAAGCGGCAATCAAAGGCGAGGAAATGGGGCTGATCGACAACTGGCTGCTGCACATCCGCGACCTGTGGTACAAACATAGCTCTTTGCTGGGCGAGCTACCGCAGGAAGAACGCAGCAACGTGTTATGCCAAATCAACGTCGTAGAGCAAGTTTACAACCTTGGTCACTCCACTATCGTGCGCTCCGCTTGGAAACGCGGGCAGAAAGCGATGATTCACGGTTGGGTTTACGGCATTGAAGATGGTTTGCTGCGCGATTTAGAGGTTTCGGCCACCAGCCTAAGCAGTCTGGAAATGGTCTACCGAAAAGCGATGGCGACATTATTACAAGGCAAAGCGATGTAACACGTCAAGGGCACATTGTGCCCTTGGTTATTTCTACAGACTCTAGCCTGGCGCGCAGCTACCGGAGTGGACTTTCTGTCTATGAGGATAGCGAGCACTTCCCAACCTTAAAGTGCGAACGCGCAGTACCGACCACCATTACTCGTCGAGCATGACCACCTTGCCTACATACGGCAAATGACGATAACGCTGCGCGTAATCAATACCGTAGCCAACAACAAACTCGTCTGGAATCTTGAAACCAACCCACTCAACCGGAACTTCAACTTCGCGGCGCTCTGGTTTATCTAGCAAGGTGCAGATTGCCAGAGATTTTGGGCCGCGCAGTTGCAGAATTTCACGCACTTTACTCAGAGTATTACCGGAATCGATGATGTCTTCGACGATCAGCACGTCTTTGCCGCGAATATCTTCATCCAGATCTTTGAGGATTTTTACATCGCGGGTTGAGGTCATACCGCTGCCGTAGCTGGAGGCCGTCATGAAATCGACTTCATGAGAAACATTGATAGTGCGGCACAAATCCGCCATAAACATGAAAGAACCACGCAGCAAGCCGACCAGAACCATTTCGCTGCCGCTGTCGCGGTAATGCTCGGTGATTTGACTGCCTAATTCGGCGATACGGGCTTTTACTTCCTGCTCGGAAATCATTACTTCTACGGTGTGTTTCATAAGTTTTTAACGTCGGTTACCTGAAGAAAGCCGCTGAGTTTAGCATAGCGGGAAAGTAGTTGCGACGCGTGCGCAATAAGGGCAGGTGAAGGAAATGGCAGATAGTTGATTATGAAGGTAAATAGCCCCGGACGCGTGTGGTCCGGGGAATCGGGTTAAGCGCTGACGGTAAAGCCCAGCATCATCCCGGTATCTTCGTGTTCCAACAGATGGCAGTGGGCCATATAAGGCTGGCTGGCGGTCGCTAAATGGTTAAAGCGCACCAAAACTTCGCTGCGAGCACCTTCAACCCGAACCGTATCTTTCCAACCGCGACGATGTGCCGCCGGTGGCTGACCATTTTCCGTTAAGATACGGAATTGGGTGCCGTGAATATGGAACGGATGCAGCATCATGTCCCCTTCACCTGAGATGGTCCATTTCTCGTATTGCCCCTGTTTGGCATCAAACGCCGCTTCGGTCATGGAGAACGCCTTACCATTAATCATGTTGGCGTGGCTGAAATCGAAGCTCTCGGCCTTTTGCGCCCCGTGCCCCATTCCGGCCATGTTGCCATGCCCCATAGCACCGTGATCCATGCCGCCCATTGAGCCGCCGCTGTTCTTACCACTTTCGGCCATCATCGCCATGCCGCCGTGCTGATCCATGCGCATACCAGCCATTGCCTGATGCCCGTAGCGCGTCATCAATGCCTGCATTCCGAGCATATCTAGCTGAGGATTCATCATCAGCTGTAGCCAGCGTTCCTTCAATCCATCAAGCGAAGCCAGCGCAGGCAACACTACCAGTTGATCCGGCAGTACTTTGCTACCGGCGGCCAGTGACGGTTGTAAACGTAATACCGGCAGCGGTTGATCAAACGGCGCCAATGTCATACCCATTTGCTTAACCGGTAGAGTGACTAAATCCACACTCTTGCCATCGGCGGTATCAACCAGAATTTCGAAGCGTTCTCCCATCAAAATCGGCAGTTCTTTAACCGCTACCGGTTCCGACAGGAAGCCACCGTCGCTGGCAATCACATACATTGGCCGCCCATCGCTCAACGCCAGATTGAGAGATCGCGCGTTACAGCCGTTCAGTACCCTCAAGCGCACCCAACCGCGCGGCGTAATCTGCTGCGGGAAACGCGCGCCGTTAGTTAGCATTTGATCGCCAAACCAGCCTACGGCTGCGGTCATCACGTCTAGCTGGTAATCAATCTGTCCGTCTTTATCCAGCAATTTGTCCTGTAAAATAACCGGAATATCATCGACGCCCCACTGCTTGGGCAATGGTAATTTGCTGCTTTCGTCATCGTCGATCAGTACCAGACCGCCCAATCCCATCGCCACCTGATAGCCGGTTTTATTGTGGGTATGAGGATGGAACCAACAGGTCGCCGCCGGTTGATCGACGGTAAAGGTCACTTCTCGCGTCGCGCCCGTCTCAATCAGAGCCTGCGGCCCGCCGTCTACTTCACCGGGTATTTCCAATCCGTGCCAGTGTACCGTGGTCGCTTCCGGCAAGGTATTTTTCACCGTTACAGTGACAGGTTTACCACGCTGTAAGCGAATCGCCGGGCCGAGAAATCCGCCGTTAACTCCCCAGGTTTGAGTCGTTTTACCGGGAACCCACACCATGCTACCGGTTTGCAGTTGTAATTGGATTTTGCCGCTGGCATCAGGTTGTAGCAACGGAGGAATCGGCAGGCTAGGGCGCTCAGCGGCAAAAGCCGCTCGGCTCCAGAGAGGCAGAGAAGTGGCGGCTCCAAGAGCCGCCGTCAATTTGATGAAATCACGGCGAAGCATGGTCGTCTCCTCAAAATGTTTAATCAGTGCAGAAAATGCAGCACAGTACATAATTAGTGAAGAGCCTAAACCCTCCCCTTGCGGTAAGGTCAAGAGGCAATAACCCAGTCTGTGCGTTCACACCAAGGTTCTATAAGAAAATTTAGTGTGGGACTGTCCAAATGTGTTAACGTTTATTGACAATTAAATAAGCAAATTTCCGCCATGAAAAGAACAAAGTTAGTCGTGCTGCTGCTCGCTCTGTGTGGATTTTCATCTGCCAGCCAAGCTTTAACCGAATCCGAAGCAGAAGATCTTGCCGATCTCACTGCGGTTTTCGTTTATCTGAAGAATGATTGCGGCTACAACGAACTACCTAATACGGAAATTAAGCGGGCGATTGTGTATTTTGCCCAGCAGAACCGTTGGGATTTACGTAACTATAATAGCTTCAATATGAAAGACCTGGGTGAAGAGAGCTATCGCGATTTGCGCGGCATCGCCATTCCGGTTCCCACCAAATGCAAATTCCTGGCACGCGATTCACTGAGTTTATTGGCCTACGCCAACTAATAATTCGCCCTAATAGCCTCTGTCTGAAATTCAACCGTGCAACCTCGGGCAGAGTTGGCTATGATGTTGCGCCCATTTTTCATGGCTGTTACCGCGGAGGAGAGCCCTAACATGTCCCAGAAAGAGCTTTGGTATGAAACGCTCCATGCCAATTTCGGCCAGTATTTCTCTGTAGAGAATATTCTGTACCGCGAGAAAACCGAGCACCAGGATCTGGTGATCTTCGAGAACCCGGTTTTAGGCCGCGTCATGGCGCTGGACGGCGTAGTGCAAACTACCGAGCGCGATGAGTTTATCTATCACGAAATGATGACCCACGTTCCGCTGCTGGCTCACGGTCAGGCGAAGAAAGTGTTGATCATCGGCGGCGGCGACGGTGCCATGCTGCGTGAAGTCAGCCGCCACAGCACCGTTGAACAAATCACCATGGTGGAAATCGACGCCGGCGTCGTAGAATTCTGCCGCCAGTATCTGCCGAACCACAATGCCGGAGCCTATGACGATCCGCGCTTCAAACTGGTAATCGACGACGGCGTTAACTTCGTTAATCAGACCAACGAAAAGTTTGATGTCATTATCTCTGACTGCACCGATCCAATCGGCCCGGGCGAAAGCCTGTTCACCTCGGCATTCTACGAAGGTTGCGCCCGTAGTCTGAACGAAGGCGGTATTTTCGTCGCGCAAAATGGCGTGTGTTTCCTCCAGCAGGATGAAGCCGTCGATAGCCACAAAAAACTCAGCAACTATTTCGGCGATGTCAGTTTCTATCAGGCAGCCATTCCGACATATTACGGCGGTATCATGACCTTTGCCTGGGCTACGCAAAACCCGGCGCTGCGTCAGTTAGATCTCGCTACACTGCAAGCCCGGTTTGAACACGCAGGCCTGACCTGTCGTTACTATAATCCAGCAATTCATGTCGGTAGCTTTGCCCTGCCACAGTATCTGCTGAATGCACTTTCCACAAAACGTTGAGTATTAATCCGTAAGGAGGTGAACTAAATTGCACAAGCTTAAACTGCACGGCTTCAACAATCTGACCAAGAGCCTGAGTTTTTGTATTTACGATATTTGTTATGCCAAGACCGCAGATGACCGCGATGGCTATATCGCCTACATTGACGAACAATACAATGCCAACCGCTTGACCGAGATCTTGAGCGAAACCTGCTCGATCATCGGCGCGAATATTTTGAATATCGCTCGTCAGGATTACGATCCTCAGGGTGCCAGTGTCACTATCTTAGTCAGCGAAGAGCCCATCGATCCTCGTGATGTCGATACATCAGAACATCCCGGCCCGCTGCCTAACTCCGTGGTTGCTCATTTGGATAAGAGCCACATTTGTGTGCATACCTATCCTGAAAGCCATCCTGAAGGCGGGCTATGTACTTTCCGTGCCGACATCGAAGTTTCTACCTGTGGCGTTATTTCACCGCTGAAAGCGCTGAACTATCTGATCCACCAGCTAGAATCCGATATCGTGACTATGGATTATCGAGTACGCGGCTTTACCCGTGACGTTAAAGGTGTGAAGCACTTCATCGATCATGAGATCAATTCGATCCAGAACTTTATGTCAGATGATATGAAGTCGCTGTACCACATGATGGATGTGAACGTTTACCAGGAAAACATGTTCCATACCAAGATGATGCTGAAAGACTTCGATCTGAAGCACTATCTGTTTAACGCCAAGCCAGAACAACTGAGCGATGAAGAAAGAGAAACCATCACTCGTTTGCTGTACAAAGAAATGCAGGAAATCTACTACGGGCGCAACGTTCCGGAAGTATGATCGACGCGAAATGGCTCACAGGCAGGTTTTCCTGCCTGTGTTTTTTATCCTCGCCACGCTTTCTTTCCGATAAAACAACGATAAATCAACCCATCATCCCATTTTTTCCTGCTCGAATGTCGTACTCTGGCTGGCTGATATTTCATCGCCGACGCTGAGCCTGCCGACATGGAACGTACCGCTACATTATTGGGCATAGTTGCTATTTTACTTTGGAGCATGAGTGTCGCACTCACGCGTGGGTTAGCCGAAACCTTAGGCCCCTTTGGTGCAGGAGCGGCGATCTATAGCGTCAGCGGAATACTGGTCTGGCTGGTGGGCGGTAAACCGCAGATTCGCGGGCAGCATCCAGCATATTTATGGGGATGCGGTGCGTTATTCGTTATTTATATGGTTGCCTTTGCTATTGCCATCGGAATGGCGAGCGATCGCCAACAGACGCTGGAAATTGGCCTAATCAACTATCTGTGGCCCAGCCTCACTCTGCTTTTCGCCGTCGTACTACTGCGGTTACGCACCCGCTGGTGGCTATGGTTAGGGGCAGCCATTGCCTTATTCGGCGTTATTTGGGTTGTCAGCGGTGGAAATGGTCTGGATATCAGTATCTTGGCCACGAATATCAACCATAACCCGCTAGCTTATAGCTTAGCGCTGCTCGCTGCCTTTGCCTGGGCTATTTACTCCAATCTGGTGCGTGTTTATAGTCGTGGCCGAGGTGTACTGCCGCTGTTTCTTCTGGCCTGTGCGCTGTGCCTGTGGCTACTGTTTTTTACCCTGACACCGGGGCCACTTCATTTTACACCGCGGGCAGTCATGGAGCTGTTGATGATGGGCTGTAGTACTGCGCTGGCCTACCAATGCTGGGATAGCGCCATGAAAAAGGGCAACGCCACGTTGGTCGCTGCCCTTTCATATTTTACGCCTTTGCTGTCAGTACTGATCGCCAGTTTATGGCTCAGTACGCCGCCGTCAGCCGCATTTCTCCCGGGCGTCGGAATGGTGGTAGCCGGTTCGCTGCTGTGTTGGTCTGCCAGCCGATCGCCAGCCTCACCAAGAGAAAAATAAAAATCAATATTTCAGAATAAAGGCTCGGTAGCCTTTTAACACGGCGAGGAAATCCTCTAATCCGCACATGCAGAGGCTCTCTTCATCGTAATAGTTCATACCTTCTTCGATTTCATCGCCTTCAAAATCAAGTTGGTTAGCCCGAACCATCACCTCTTCACCGTCCAGCCACAAAGTGTATTCATGACCCACCTGCTGCCATTGGCGTTCACTACCGGCGACCTGAGCCGCGGCGGTCTCGATCTCATCGAGTTTAGTCAGGTCACCTTTAATTTCTTCATTGAGCCAGTGGCCGATCACTTCATGCCCCATGGAGAATCTGACGATTACCTGCCCCGTTAGATCACGCAAAAATTCATAGTCCATAGCACGCCCTCCTATTGCTCTTACTATTAGTTTAAACATTATTGGCGGGCTAACTAAGTCCAAGCTCGCAAAGTTATGCAACATCTTGCGATTACACCCAATAAAAACGGGAGACCCTTGGCCCCCCGCGTATTTAGATGCGAAATATAGCGGCTTAAACCGCAGTTTGAAAGGTTTGCATCCTACTTATCTGCATTAGCCGGGGAATGTTGCCATCAGGCCGCCGTCGACCACGATGTCACTTCCGTACAAGTAGCTGGATTCATCAGACGCCAGGAACAGGATAGCCTGAGCAATTTCTGTGGCTTCAGCGAAACGTTGCACTGGAAGCAGCGGCGTAAACTGCTCGTGGAATTTATCCCCATCCATTCCCTGTTTATACAATATTGGCGTATTCACCGGGCCGGGTGAAATCGCGTTGATTCTGATGCCATCGCCGGCCAACTCCGTGGTTAAACCACGCATTACCGCCAGCAGCGCCGCCTTGGAAGCACCGTAAATCGGCGCACCAAGCAAGCCACGATGAGCGGCAATGGAAGTGGTTATCACTACGGAGGCCGGGTTGCTCAGCAAGGGTCTTAAGGCTTGTAGTAAGAAGAACGGCCCTTTGAAATTCACTGACATCTGCCGATCAAAATCAGCTTCGGTCCAATCTTCCAGTGAATGCCAAATCCCCATTCCCGCATTCAGTACCAAGGCATCTAACTGACCAAAATCCTGTTTAACTTTTTCAGCCAATCTCCTCTGTTGCTGAATACTGCCGGAATCACTGGCATAAATTCTGGCTGCGGGCAGAGTTTTACAGGCATTCTCCAGGCTTTCCGGTGTGATCCCCGTAATCGCAACCTGAGCGCCCTGCTGCAACATTAGCTTTGCCGCTGCCAAACCGATACCCGATGTACCACCAGTAATAAGTACACGCTTACCTGCCATCCTATTATGATTTTTTATCGAATATGAATCGGAGGTCTGTGTCGTCATTAGGTAATTTCCGCTGTGAAAAAGAAAGGATTAACGCACGCTTACAGCCGCTGGCTGCTTTGAAAGCGTAGTCTATTGCAGTGGATAACAAAGATAATCTAATGTTTCGACAAGGCATTCAACGGGGAGAACAGGTGATAAATAGAGAATCAAATGCCGCTCACTCACTCTGTCAGAAACGAAACCTAGAGTGATCTATCGCGAGTAATACTCAGAAATCACGGAGGAAATCGCCCGTAGCACGGAATACAAGGCAATAAAAAGGAGGCCATCGGCCCCCTTCAATTTATTAGTAAAATTAATGATTAATACAAAAAATAGCTTACAGCGCAGTCTGGAAAATGACGCCGTCAGCTTTCTCTGTATATTCACTTAACTTATCGAAATTAAGATAACGATAAGTATCAACCGCAGTCTTATCAACCTGAGCCATATAAGTCTGGTATTCATCCGGCGTAGGTAGACGGCCTAACAAAGCAGCAATAGCCGCCAGTTCAGCTGAAGCCAGATACACATCGGCACCGGTACCCAAACGGTTCGGGAAGTTACGGGTCGAGGTAGAAACTACCGTTGCCCCATCGGCCACGCGCGCTTGGTTACCCATGCACAGTGAACAGCCCGGAATTTCAACGCGCGCCCCACTCTTACCAAAGATGCTGTAATAGCCTTCTTCCGTTAGCTGAGCGGCGTCCATTTTGGTTGGTGGCGCGACCCACAGGCGAGTAGGCAGCTGACCTTTATGTTGATCCAACAGCTTACCGGCGGCGCGGAAGTGCCCGATGTTGGTCATGCATGAACCGATAAAGACTTCGTCGATTTTGCTGTTTGCTACGTCAGACAACAGGCGAGCATCGTCCGGATCGTTTGGTGCACACAGAATAGGTTGAGTGATCTCGGCCAGATCGATTTCGATCACTGCGGCATATTCTGCGTCGGCATCCCCTTCTAACAGGCTCGGGTTAGCCAGCCAGTTTTCCATGCCAGTAATGCGGCGCTCCAAAGTACGGCGATCGCCATAGCCTTCGGCAATCATCCACTTCAGCAATACCACGTTAGATTTCAAATATTCTTCGATCGGCGCTTTATCCAGCTTAATGGTACAACCGGCGGCAGAACGTTCGGCTGAAGCATCGGCCAGTTCAAATGCCTGCTCCACTTTCAGCTCAGGCAAGCCTTCGATTTCCAGAATGCGGCCAGAGAAGATGTTTTTCTTTCCTTTCTTCTCAACGGTCAGCAAGCCTTCCTGAATGGCGTAATAAGGAATGGCATGTACCAAATCACGCAGAGTGATACCCGGCTGCATTTTGCCTTTAAAGCGCACCAGAACCGATTCCGGCATATCCAGCGGCATAACGCCAGTCGCAGCAGCAAACGCCACCAGACCCGAACCTGCCGGGAAGGAAATCCCGATAGGGAAACGAGTATGGGAGTCACCGCCGGTGCCGACGGTATCCGGCAACAGCATACGGTTCAGCCATGAGTGAATGATACCGTCACCGGGACGCAGGGAAACCCCACCGCGGTTCATGATGAAATCAGGCAACGTATGGTGAGTGGTCACATCAACCGGCTTAGGATAAGCGGCGGTATGACAGAATGACTGCATCACCAAATCAGCGGAGAAACCCAGACACGCCAGATCTTTCAGCTCATCACGCGTCATAGGCCCAGTGGTATCCTGAGATCCCACGGAGGTCATTTTAGGTTCGCAGTATTCACCCGGGCGCACACCATCAACGCCACAGGCGCGACCGACCATTTTCTGAGCCAGAGAAAAGCCTTTATTGCTTTTGGCAACCGGCTTGGCCTGACGGAAAATTTCGCTCGGTGGCAAACCTAAGGCTTCGCGAGCCTTAGTGGTCAAACCTCGGCCGACGATCAGCGGAATACGACCACCGGCGCGAACTTCATCCAGCAAAACATCGGTTTTCAGTTCAAATGTCGCCAGCACTTCACCGGTATCGTGCCGACGTACCTCACCCAAATACGGGAAGATATCAATCACATCGCCCATATTCAGCTTGGCAACGTCAACTTCAATCGGTAATGCCCCGGCATCTTCCATCGTGTTAAAGAAGATAGGCGCAATTTTGCTGCCCAAAACCACACCGCCACCGCGCTTATTCGGCACATAAGGAATGTCGTCCCCCATAAACCACAGCACTGAGTTCGTGGCAGATTTACGGGAAGAACCGGTACCCACAACGTCACCGACGTAAGCCAGCGGAAAACCTTTCTTATTCAGTTCTTCGATTTGTTTAATCGGGCCAACGCTGCCCGGCTGATCGGGATAAATGCCTTCGCGAGCATTTTTCAGCATAGCCAGTGCGTGCAACGGAATATCCGGGCGCGACCAGGCATCAGGTGCCGGAGACAAATCATCGGTGTTGGTTTCACCGGTCACTTTAAACACCGTCACGGTGATTTTATCCGCCAGCGCCGGGCGAGACAGATACCATTCCGCATCGGCCCAGGACTGCATGATTTGTTTGGCATGCGGGTTGCCGGATTTGGCTTTTTCTTCCACGTCATAGAAGTTATCGAACATCAGCAACGTGTGAGATAAGGCTTTAGCGGCGATAGGTGCCAGCTTTTCGTTATCCAGTGCATCAATCAGAGGATGGATGTTATATCCGCCCTGCATAGTACCGAGCAACTCGACGGCTTTTTCAGGAGTAATCAGTGGAGAGGTTGCGTCGCCTTTGGCGATGGCGGCCAGGAAACCGGCCTTTACGTAGGCTGCTTCATCAACGCCGGGTGGAACGCGGTTAATCAGCAGGTCTAACAGGAATTCTTGCTCGCCCACAGGCGGATTCTTTAATGCTTCAACCAGCGCGGCCATTTGAGATGCATCCAATGGCTTCGGGGCGATCCCCTCAGCGGCACGCTCGGCTACGTGCTTACGGTATTCTTCTAGCACGACATTCTCCTCGCTTTCATTATCATTTATTTTGCCTGGCTAACCGTTCTCTCCGGTCACCGAAATCGATGCCTAAAGTTGTAGGGTAAGTGCCCGGTTCTGCGCAGCCAGCATATCAGGATCTGAACTGGTTGTTAATTCGTTCACATAAAAGCAACATTAAATTTTTGCTGAATCGTTGAGCACAGTGTAATCACCTGAAAAATTTGTTTGGAATATCAATTCGTGGCTAACCAAGTGGTTTCGGTGATAAATACTCCGCAACATAATAACCATATTTTTGCAATGGATACTATCTCTCCGTGCAGGTTATGTATTGCGGATCAGGCTGATAGGAGTAAGGGTTAGCATAGGGAGCAGAAAATAAGGTCAATCCGATAACGGTCAATTTTTATGGTTAAGAAATCAGGCGGTGGGAGTTTGATAGCCCAAAACCATTTGCTGTTTCACTCGTGAAGTAGCTTTATTTCTAGCCTGTCACTGGGGGTTAACAGATGATTGATTGCGCGGATATTTGTTATCAAAAACTGCCCGTATCGCTACGGGCTATCGATTTTATTCAATAAAATTAACGATTAGAACTGCGTATTCAGGCTAAGGAAGAAAGTGCGTCCCGGTTCGTTATAGGTCGCGGCTCCGGCACCTTCAATACCCGCCACGCTCTGCGCGTTACCCGCACGGAACTGGCGTTTATCAAACAGATTTTCAATCCCAGTAGTGACACTGACATTCTTAGTCAGCGTATAGCTGCCGCTCAGACCAAATACCGCGTAAGGACTGACTTCTCTGGTCGCAGTACCTGTGACCAGATTTCCCTGATAGTCGAATTTCTTCGGTTTTTGGCGACCGTACCACACCACATTGGTCATTAACGATAAATCGTCTGTCGCCTGCCAGCTCAGAGAGCTATTCAAGGTGAACTCTGGCGTGATGGAAAGATAATCCCCGGTGGTTTTGTTCTCCGATTTCAGCATGTAGGTCAGGTTACTGCTCCACTGCACATCATCAGTAACCGGAACCGTCAGGCTGCCTTCCAGACCTTCCACCAGGGCTTTAGGCACGTTTTCCCATTGGAAAATATCTGAATCCACGTAGGCGCCTGTCCCACCGCTGGCATTACCTATTGATATCAAACCCGGCTCAATCTTATTACGGTAATCGTTACGGAAGTAAGTGACACCAGCAATCAGCCCATCCTGATGGAATTCCAGACCGATCTCTTTATTTACGCTGGTTTCCGCCGACAGAGACTCGTTCCCCATTAAATAGCAACTCCCGCCGCCACCGTAACAGCCTTGCCCACGGCTATATAGCAGATAGTCCGGGTTGGTCTGATACAGATTTGGCGCTTTGTAAGCGCGGGCAATACCCATTTTCAGCGTAAAATTATCGCCCAACGCCTGAGAAAGGTTCACCCCCGGGCTCCAGTTGCTCCCTGCTTTGCTGTGATGATCGTAGCGCACAGCCGGCGTCAACATGGTCGTTTCCGTCAGTTCGATATTATCTTCCACAAACAGAGAAGCAATGTGCGCCGATGTGCGCGTATTGCGCCCGGAATCCTTCAAACCGCCTACGCTACCGCCTTCGGTCGTGGTTTGAGTATTGGAGGCTGGATCATGCATTTTCTGATCGTTCCACTCCGCCCCAATGGTCACGACCTGATTTACGCCCCACTCGAACGGCAGATTAACTTCGCTGTGCGCAACGTAATTATCCAGGGTGATGGTATTAAAACCGCGGTTTGAGAAAATACCTTCGGTACCGCCGGCCAAACCTTCACTGATCCGCGAATTTCGGGTTTCTTCATATTGAAGATAAGACGTAGTGCTAACTCCGCTATCCCAGAATCCGCGGTGGGTTGCCGAGACATTCTCACGATACATGCGGTTAGTTTCAGCACCGTACAGGCTGCGCACAATGGCGTTACTGTTGGTATTTTGCGTATCACCAGCGTAAATATTTCCCTGACGGCTATAGCCTGCCTGGAATTCCAGAGACTGACCGGGACTGAAATCCCAGCGCAATAAGCCATTGATATCTTTATTACGTACGCCTTCACGTCCGGCAGGTAAAGTCCCGACCTGATTACCCGTGCGCAATGACTCATGACCGGCGTTGATATCCCACTCATCCGCATCGGTTTTATTGTATCTGCCGTATAAACGGAAGCTGAGCGTATCGCTTAGTGGCCCCATCAGGCTAAAGTCAGTGCGACGGGTCGCCCCTTCCTTACTGTGCTGCGGCACATTCATATAAGCATTCCAGCTACCTTGTAGCTGCTTGTTCGGCTGCTTAGTGATGATATTCACCACGCCACCGGCGGCACCATTGCCATAGCGAGCCGCCGCAGGACCACGCAACACCTCGATTTTTTCTACCATATTGGCGGGAACCCAATTGGTATCACCGCGAGTATCACGCTCGCCGCGCCAGCCGTAACGTACCGCATTGCGACTGGAAACAGGGATGCCGTCGATCATAATCAGGGTGTTTTCCGGCCCCATACCGCGAATATCGATCTGACGGTTATTGCCGCGCTGACCACTGGCGGAATTGCCAGAAAGATTCACTCCCGGCATAGTTCGGATGATTTCGGATAAATCATTGGCCGGCGGCCGTTTGCGTATATCTTCCGCGGTGATAACCGAAGCGCCTAGCGCCTGTCGTACCTGCTGCTCTGCAGTTACCACCAAAGTGTCGCCACTGGCTAGCGCATTGGTTTTTTTCGATGTAGATGTAGCAGTGGCTTCCGGTTGTTCGGTTGACGTGGTATCCGTACCGGTTTTGATATTATTTTGAGCTTGCGCCCACAACGGTGTGGAGAGACACAGGCCGATCATGGCCGCCAGGTAGCGCCGCTGCCATTTGACATTCATCATTATAAAAATTTCCCTAGTGCTGGCGCCCGCAACACATCGCGGCGGAGAGAGTCCCCGACGACTGATTAACGAGCCAACAAAAACAAACAAGATTGATAATTATTTTCATTACCCATTCGGCGCGCTAATTGTTACATTGCGCTACAGGAAAAAGGTTTGTGAAAACGGCAAAGCTCTTTGCCGCAGCGTCAATGTCATCGGGTAAAAAGTATGGAGACAATGCTCAAGGGGGGCTCATCTTGTCTGCGATGAAAAAAAATAGTATGCGCAAGGTTTCGGCTTCTTCTAAACCCATCTATCCCGAGCAAATTGTGCAACAATCCAATTTGGTCGCCAGCGACTATCGTCTAAGCGGAGGGAAATCCTCTGTCACTGACCCGGTGCTATTTGGTGATTTCCAGGTACTGCGCCTCAACCCCCATTTAATTCTGCATACGGCGAATGTCACTAATCTTTACGACATCAAAACGCAGAACTGTCTGGCGCCCTCACTCAAACTGGCTATCGTGGTGAGCGGCAGCGCGAATATATCCTTTGGTGGCAAACCATTAGAGCTACATGAGAAAGGGCCTTCCTCTCTGATTTCTCTCGTTGAGAACACCTTATTTACCCGGCATGGAAAGAAAAATGGTCATGAACGCACTTTAACGCTGACCTTTGACCGCGAATGGCTATATGGGGATTTGCTGCCGCAGGAAGGAGGATGGGAGAAACTGTACGACTTCACTCAGCAACATCTGGCAATTCATTTATGGCAACCATCTGTCCAGGCGATTTCCATCGCCCAGCAAATAGCAAGTGCGCCCCCCTACCGCACGCCACTGGAGCGGTTACGATGTGAAAGCCAGTGTATCGGTCTGATTATCGAGGCATTCAGCTCACTGGAACAATCAAGCCAACAGCAAAACAAAATATCTCTGCGTGGCTTGAATCGGATTCAACAGTTACGTGACTGGCTGGAAAGCGGCGAAGCCGACCAACTTTCACTGCAAGAACTGGCTCAGTCAATTAATATGAGTCCCAGCACGCTGCAACGCCGTTTCCGAGAGAATTATAACGTGACGGTATTTGAGTATTTGCGCCATTGCCGATTGAAGCGCGCCATGCTGGCCTTAAAAAAAGAAGGAGTCAGTATCGATCAAGCCGCTGCCATTGCCGGATATACCAGCTCCGCAAATTTTGCGACCGCACTGCGTCGCACGTTTAATATCACTCCGAGGCAAATTCGTGAAGGTTTTTATCCTTAATTAATATAATACAGTTAATTAATCGTCATACGTAATAGTCATTATATAAAATCAAATCCACTTACCTTATAAATTCAAATTTACAATTCAATGCTAATTTTGAAACCCTAGGCCGTGCTTATAACATTATTTATATTATAAAAGCGTTCTCATCAAATAAGGAGTGAATATGAAATTAACTATAACATTTTCAACTTTATTATTTACAACATTAGCATTGAATATTTCCCATGGACGAGAAGCTCAACCTAGATGGCAATCAAATAAAGAAAGCTGGTCCAATTTTCAGTCACGCCATTGTAAATGGGAACGCGGAGTTCCTTGTAAAACCGTCCCGAAAGATCAGGGGAAAGCACCGCCCAAAACCGACGAAGAAATCGCGTTTGAAATCAGTCTCGGCGTATTAAGTATGGGCCCAACCCCGCAGCCCAGAGGGTTTAAAGTCACCTTTGGTGCCAAGCCCGGAGCGACTACGGCAGCAAAACCCAGAGTCAGTATCGCTAGGCCAGGCTCACAAATCGGAGTCAATCCAGAGCGAACCCCGCTATTACCCGCCGCATCGAAGCCTAAACCCAAAATTTCGGATCGACTACAGAGAGTAAATGGCAAGGTCGGTTTCCTGTTCGGTGATACCCATCCCCCCACTTTAAGTGATGAACCTCCCCCTAAAATCCCCAGAATAAAACCGCCGGATAACAGCAACTCTTCATCAACCGACTCGGCTTCTTCATCCTCTTACGACTCTTCTACTTCGGTAGATGCCTATGATGTTGAAGGGAATCTTATGATGGACAAGAATAGAATTGACCAAATGGCACCGATAACACCTAATGATACTTCAACAATAAAAGAGGAACTTGAAGTTATATATGGAAAAACGAAATTAGATGAATGCAACCTAAATATTGACGATGAAATACAACGCTATAATTCAAACTTTTCACATGAAAAAATAAACTTCCGAGAATACTTTGCCATTAGAAACTTTCAGGAAGATAGATTTGTGGCCATAAATAATGCTCTGAGAAATGGAACCACTAATGATGGTTTAGAAACAGAAATAACGGAAGTCTACACAGCATTAGATAACCATTCTGATATTAATGTCTCATTACGTGAGAGCGGCTATATTATTTCCGAAGAAGAGAGCAGCGTTAGCGAAGTTTACCGAGGGGAAGTCAGAGATCGCGCAGAGTTCTTATCTAAAGTTATACCTGAAGAAACCATTCAAATAGATACATTCTTAAGCACTACCGCGGATGAAGAACTTATCGACCAATTCAATAGTCAAGAGCTGGAAGAGGGAAAAATCAACGTCAGATATACCATAAAATATTTTCTTGAACGCACCAACAGCACTGATATCAGCGAATTACTCGACGAGCCTGGAGAGGAGCGTATCTTCTTGCCTAAAAGCCGTTTCCTTGTCACAAATATAGAAGAATCAGCAGATGGCTCAAGCTTCAAGGTCGACATGCTGGCTCTTACCGATGAACCATTGCCGCCAGTACCGCAGGTTAACTGATTCCGTTCATTGACACATTTTTCCCAATAAAAAACGGCCCCTGAATCAGGAGCCGCTTTAACTAACACATTAGCAATCAGAAATTATTTCTTTTTCGCTTTAGGATTAGGCAGGTCGGTAATGCTACCTTCGTAAATCTCAGCAGCCAAACCAACGGATTCGTGCAACGTCGGGTGAGCATGGATAGTCAATGCCAGATCTTCTGCATCACAACCCATCTCAATTGCCAGACCGATTTCCCCCAACAGTTCCCCACCGTTGGTACCGACAATAGCACCACCGATGATACGGTGAGTTTCTTTGTCGAAGATCAGTTTGGTCATACCGTCTGCGCAATCTGAAGCGATAGCACGGCCAGATGCCGCCCACGGGAAGGTGGAGGTTTCGTAGCTGATGCCTTTCTCTTTCGCTTCTTTCTCGGTCAAACCAACCCATGCGACTTCTGGTTCAGTGTACGCAATGGATGGAATCACTTTCGGATCGAAGTAGTGCTTCATACCGGCGATAACTTCAGCGGCAACGTGGCCTTCGTGAACACCTTTATGTGCCAGCATTGGCTGACCCACGATGTCACCGATTGCAAAGATGTGCGGTACATTCGTACGTAGCTGTTTGTCAACGTTGATGAAACCACGCTCGTCAACTTCTACACCAGCCTGACCCGCATCCAACAGTTTACCGTTAGGTACACGGCCAATCGCAACCAGAACTGCATCGTAACGCTGTGGTTCTGCTGGCGCTTTTTTGCCTTCCATCGTTACATAGATACCGTCTTCTTTGGCTTCTACTGCTGTAACTTTAGTTTCCAGCATCAGGTTGAACTGCTTGCTGATACGCTTTGTGAATACTTTCACTACGTCTTTATCAGCCGCTGGAATCACCTGATCGAACATTTCTACCACATCAATTTTCGAACCCAGAGCATGGTAAACGGTACCCATTTCCAGACCGATGATGCCACCGCCCATGACCAACAGACGTTCTGGGACAGATTTCAGTGCCAGTGCATCCGTTGAATCCCACACGCGTGGATCTTCATGAGGAATGAATGGCAGTTGGATCGGACGAGAACCCGCAGCGATAATGGCATTATCAAAGGTGATGGTGGTTGGACCATTTTCACCTTCAACGACCAAAGTATTCGCACCGGTAAATTTACCGAAACCGTTAACTACTTTGACTTTACGGCCTTTAGCCATACCTGCCAAACCACCGGTCAACTGATTGATAACTTTATCTTTCCAGACACGAACTTTATCAATGTCAGTCTTAGGCTCGCCAAAAACAATGCCGTGCTCAGCCAGCGCCTTGGCTTCTTCGATCACTTTTGCAACATGCAGCAATGCTTTTGACGGGATACAACCCACGTTCAAGCAAACACCACCCAGAGTGGAGTAACGCTCAACCAGAATGGTTTCCAGACCTAAGTCCGCACAACGAAAAGCAGCAGAATATCCTGCTGGGCCCGCCCCAAGTACCACGACCTGAGTTTTAATTTCAGTACTCATCATGACCTCTTAATTGTTTGTCCGGCGGGTCAGACGTCATTTATTAGGCTAATAAAGTTCATAACGCCCTTCATCCACCGGGACGCTTACACTGCGAGCAGTTTACAGAATTGTTAATAGACTGAAAAGCCGCATCGCGTGACGAGTGTCTCAACAACCTTGTCTACTAATGTAACGAGCGAAACAAGGTCGGTTCATAACTATCAGTGATATAACCATAAGCTAAGTAATAATAAGGCCGGCGCTAGGCCGGCCTAAGCTATTACATAACCAGACGGCGAATATCAGCCATAATGGTGGCAATGTAAGCTGCGAAGCGAGCACCTGCCGCCCCATCAATCACGCGGTGATCGAAGGAGAGAGACAGAGGCAACATCAGACGCGGTGCGAACTCTTTACCATTCCAAACAGGTTTCATGGATGATTTAGACACACCCAGGATAGCCACTTCTGGTGCGTTGACGATAGGCGTAAACGCCGTACCGCCGATGCCGCCCAGGCTGGAGATGGTGAAGCAGCCGCCCTGCATATCGGATGCGGTCAGTTTGCCGTCACGTGCTTTCTTAGAGATAACAGACAGCTCGCGAGACAACTCAACGATGCCCTTCTTGTTAACATCACGGAAGACCGGAACAACCAGACCGTTTGGCGTATCAACAGCCACACCAATGTTGATGTATTTCTTCAGCGTCAGTTTCTGACCGTCTTCAGAAATAGAGCTGTTAAAGCGTGGGAACTCTTCCAATGCTTTAGCAGCGGCTTTCATCAGGAACACCAGCGGGGTGATCTTCAGATCCTGTTTCTTCTTCTCAGCTTCAACGTTTTGTTGCTTACGGAATGCTTCAACGTCAGTGATATCCGCTTCGTCGAACTGAGTAACATGAGGAATCATGACCCAGTTGCGGCTCAGGTTAGCACCAGAGATTTTCTGGATACGACCTAATTCCACTTCTTCGATTTCACCGAACTTGCTGAAGTCAACTTTCGGCCAAGGCAGCATGCCTGGTAGACCGCCGCCAGCCGCTGCTGCCGGAGCAGCTTCAGCACGTTTCACTGCATCTTTCACGTATGCCTGAACGTCTTCGCGCAGGATACGACCTTTACGGCCAGTTCCTTTCACTTTCGCCAGGTTAACGCCGAATTCACGAGCCAAACGACGCACGACCGGAGTAGCGTGAACGTAAGCTGCATTCTCCGCGAATTCACCTTTGCTTTCCGCTTTGGCTGCTGGCGCTGCCGCTTTGGCCGGAGCCGCTGCCGCAGGTGCCGCTGCTTGTGGAGCCGGAGCTGCCGCAGGAGCTGCGCCTTCAACTTCGAAGACCATAATCATAGAACCGGTGCTCACTTTATCGCCGGTGCTGATTTTGATTTCTTTCACGGTGCCAGCAAATGGAGCTGGAACTTCCATGGAAGCTTTGTCGCCTTCAACGGTGATCAAGGATTGTTCAGCGGCAACTTTATCGCCCACTTTCACCATCACTTCGGTCACTTCAACTTCGTCACCGCCGATGTCAGGCACTTCAACGTTTTTCGCCGCTGAAGCCGCTGGCGCAGCCGGAGCGGCTGCAGGAGCAGGCGCCGCTGCTGCCGGTGCCGCAGCACCTGCAACTTCGAAGACCATAATCATAGAACCGGTGCTCACTTTATCGCCGGTGTTGATTTTGATTTCTTTCACGATGCCAGCGAACGGAGCCGGAACTTCCATCGAGGCTTTGTCGCCTTCTACGGTAATCAGAGACTGTTCAGCTTCAACGCTGTCGCCAACCTTAACCATGATCTCGGTGACTTCAACTTCGTCAGAACCGATATCCGGTACCGCAACGTCTTTCGCTGCGCTAGCCGCAGGTGCAGCAGCTGGGGCTGGAGCAGCCGCTTGCTCTTCTGCCTTGGCAGGTGCCGCTGAGGCACCTGTAGCGGATTCGAAGACCATGATCAGTTTGCCAGTTTCGACTTTATCGCCAACCGCAACTTTGATTTCTTTCACCACACCCGCTTGAGGTGAGGGAACTTCCATAGAGGCTTTATCACCTTCTACAGCAATCAGCGACTGTTCAACTTCAACGGTATCGCCGACTTTCACCATAATTTCGGTGACTTCAACTTCATCTGCACCGATGTCTGGTACATTGATTTCGATAGACATTTGTTCTTTACCTCTTATGCCAGACGCGGGTTAACTTTATCGGCGTCGATACCAAACTTAGTAATTGCTTCTGCAACTACGCTGGTGTCGATGTCACCGCGTTTAGCCAATTCACCCAGTGCTGCAACCACAACATAAGAAGAATCAACTTCGAAGTGGTGACGCAGGTTCTCGCGGCTGTCAGAACGGCCGAAACCATCTGTACCCAGTACGCGGAACTCGCTGGCAGGAATAAAGTTACGAATCTGTTCAGCGAACAGCTTCATGTAGTCAGTAGAAGCAACCGCTGGCGCTTCGTTCATTACCTGAGCTACGTAAGGTACGCGTGGAGTTTCGGTTGGGTGCAGCATGTTCCAACGCTCACAGTCCTGACCATCACGAGCCAGTTCGGTGAAGGAAGTAACGCTGTACACATCAGAACCAACGCCATACTGTTCAGACAGAATCTGTGCAGCTTCGCGAACGTGACGCAGGATAGCGCCTGAACCCATCAACTGAACCTTGCCTTTCTCGCCGGCCAGAGTTTCCAGTTTGTAGATACCTTTACGGATACCTTCTTCTGCGCCCTGTGGCATAGCTGGCATATGGTAGTTTTCGTTCAGCGTAGTCAGGTAGTAGTAAACATTTTCCTGAGCGTCGCCGTACATACGTACCAGGCCGTCATGCATGATAACGGCTACTTCATAAGCATAAGCCGGATCGTAAGAAATACAGTTAGGGATAGTCAGTGACTGAATATGGCTGTGGCCATCTTCGTGCTGTAAACCTTCACCGTTCAGAGTCGTACGACCTGAAGTACCGCCGATCAGGAAGCCACGCGCCTGTTGGTCACCCGCTGCCCAGCACAGATCGCCAATACGTTGGAAACCGAACATGGAGTAGTAGATGTAGAACGGAATCATTGGCAGATCGTTGGTGCTGTAAGAAGTCGCTGCGGCCAACCATGAAGAAGCGGCGCCCAGTTCGTTGATACCTTCTTGCAGGATCTGACCTTTCTCGTCTTCTTTGTAGTATGCAACCTGCTCGCGGTCTTGCGGGGTGTACTGCTGACCGTTAGGGCTGTAAATACCGATCTGACGGAACAGACCTTCCATACCGAATGTACGCGCTTCATCAGCGATGATAGGAACGATACGATCTTTGATCGATTTGTTCTTCAGCATCACGTTCAAGGCACGAACGAAAGCGATAGTGGTAGAGATTTCTTTGTTCTGCTCTTCCAGCAAGGAGCTGAAATCTTCCAGAGCTGGCATTTCCAGTTTCTGGGTGAAGTTAGGCAGACGGCTTGGCACGTAGCCTTCCAGCGCCTGACGACGTTCGTGCAGATACTTGTACTCTTCGGAATCTTTCTCGAAGGTGATGTATGGCAGTTTTTCGATTTCTGAATCAGCAACTGGCACATTGAAACGATCACGGAAGTGACGAACACCGTCCATGTTCATTTTCTTCACCTGGTGAGCGATGTTCTTGCCTTCAGCCGTTTCACCCATGCCGTAACCCTTAATGGTATGAGCCAGGATTACAGTTGGTTTGCCTTTGGTATCTTGCGCTTTTTTCAGTGCTGCAAAGACTTTCTTCGGATCGTGGCCGCCACGGTTCAGCGCCCAGATTTCGTCATCGGTCATGTCTTTCACTAATGCAGCAGTTTCTGGGAAACGACCGAAGAAGTGTTCACGGACATAAGCGCCGTCTTTGGATTTGAAGGTCTGGTAGTCGCCATCCAGCGTTTCGTTCATCAGCTGAATCAGTTTACCGCTGGTATCTTTACGCAGCAGCTCATCCCAACGACCGCCCCAGATAACTTTCAGTACCTGCCAGCCAGCACCGCTAAAGATGCCTTCCAGTTCGTTGATGATTTTGCCGTTACCGGTAACTGGGCCATCAAGGCGCTGCAAGTTACAGTTGATAACGAAGACCAGGTTGTCCAGTTTCTCACGGGTAGCGATGGTGATCGCACCTTTGGATTCCGGCTCATCCATCTCGCCATCACCCAAGAAGGCGTAAACGGTTTGTGCTGAGGTATCTTTCAAACCACGGTGAGACAGGTATTTCAGGAACTTAGCTTGATAAATGGCGCTAATTGGACCCAGACCCATAGAAACGGTCGGGAACTGCCAGAATTCAGGCATCAGTTTAGGATGCGGGTAAGAAGACAGACCTTTGCCGTGAACTTCTTGACGGAAGTTGTCCATCTGTTCTTGGGTCAGTCGACCTTCCAGGAAGGCACGAGCGTAAACGCCTGGGGAGATATGCCCCTGGAAGTAAACCAGATCGCCGCCGTCTTTTTGGTTACGCGCACGGAAGAAGTGGTTGAAGCAAACTTCGTAGAAGGTTGCAGAAGACTGGAAGGAAGCCATGTGGCCGCCCAGATCCAGATCTTTTTTAGACGCGCGCAGCACGGTCATCACGGCGTTCCAACGGATTGCAGAGCGAATACGACGCTCCAGATCCAGGTTGCCAGGGTAGGCTGGTTCGTCTTCTACTGCGATGGAGTTAACATAGTTGCGGTTCTCAGAACCAGCAGCCACGCTTACGCCGCCTTTACGGGCTTCGCCCAAAACCTGATCAATCAGATACTGAGCGCGCTCAACACCTTCTTCACGGATAACCGATTCAATCGCCTGTAGCCAGTCACGGGTTTCGATCGGATCCACGTCATTAATTAAACGTTCTGACATGGTGGTATTCCTTATCTGTCTCTAATGGTTTATTTGGAGCCTATCTTCCTGTGTTTTAACCAGAGTGATTAAACCAGGTTAAAACACGCGCCCTGGTGAAAGCACCGGAAGATAGGCTCATCAGTTTAGTTGCCGCTTTTAGTGCTCAAAATAAGCACTTAGAACCCATCCCGACTGGGAGAAGCCCTTAATCCTTGCGTTGCTGGAGGCGTCGGAGCGATCGCTCACGGCGACTGTTCTCACGACTAAGATCCAGCAAGATTTCCTCAATAAACGCCAAGTGGCGGTGTGAGGCTTCGCGCGCTTTTTCCGGCTCGCGGGCCACAATCGCCTCGAATATCCCGGCGCGGTGACTGCTTACCGTTGCCAACATTTCGCGGCGCGAGTAAAGCAATTCGAAGTTCTGTTTAACATTCTGTTCTAACATCGGGCCCATGCAACGCAGTAAATGTAACAACACCACATTATGAGCCGCTTCTGTAACAGCCACCTGATACTGCATAACCGCATCAGCTTCAGCGTCTAAATCACCGCTGTCTTGCGCCTGTTGAATCGCAGTATGACATTCACGAATACATTGCAGATCTTCATCTGTACCGCGTAAAGCCGCGTAATACGCGGCAATACCTTCGAGGGCATGACGTGTTTCCAGCAAATCGAATTGTGATTCAGGATGGTCGGCCAGCAATTCTGCCAGCGGGTCACTAAAGCTTTGCCACAGGTTCGTCTGGACGAAAGTACCGCCTCCCTGGCGACGCAGCAGAAGGCCTTTGGCCTCGAGTCGCTGAATGGCTTCTCTCAAGGAAGGTCGGGAAACATCAAATTGCTTCGCCAGCTCGCGCTCAGGCGGTAATTTCTCGCCCGGACGTAGTGTCCCTTCCAAGATCAGGTACTCAAGCTGCTGCTCGATAACATCTGATAATTTGGGTTGGCGTATTTTGTTGTAGGCCATAATTTATGTGAGTCGCGCTGTAAGCCGTATTGAGTGAATTCGTCTCTGCGAATGGCGCTGAGTCAATTGGTAATACCAATTTCAAAAACGTGACGATAAAGTAACAAAGTATTCACTAGCTGTCCATACGGACATTGACCGAAATCATGAAAGCCAGCACATTTTAACAACTTCACTAATGTTATGCCGCAAAGTGGTAACCTATAGGTGGTAATACCATTACTCACCCCCGAAAAATTGTAACGATTATGAAAAGGATAATTAGGCAAGCTGAAGCGTTATAGTTGAGGCATTTGTGATTATTAAATCAATAAAAATGAATTTAAATTCGCCGATAACACTCTTTATTTTATTACCGAGAATATGAGCCCCTGAAAACTGGTTTGACCATTTTATAAATTCTCATTTCACCGAAGAATGTCTATAAAACCGCCGTTTCTCCCTCGCCATTTCTGAAGCCCCCTGAATAGTCACCGGCCTTAGCATTTCTTAAATGCATAAAATACGAGTGATCCATTGAAAAAGCAGATGCAATAATTCTCGCATACCACTATTCTCACGTAATGGGTAGTCATTGGCACTATTATCAAAATGAACACCCGTAAATAAAACAATACAGACAACGGCATTTCAAGATTACACAACACCACAAATAGCGATTTAGGCATTAGCCACAAAGACAGAGGATGCAACGATGAGTGTTCAACAAGAAGGCGCGGAGCTAAAGCGGGGTCTAAAAAACCGCCATATCCAGCTAATCGCCTTGGGCGGCGCAATTGGCACAGGGCTTTTTCTCGGTATTGCACAAACCATAAAAATGGCAGGCCCTTCAGTGCTGCTGGGATACGCCATCGGCGGCTTTATCGCTTTTCTGATCATGCGCCAACTGGGTGAAATGGTCGTTGAAGAACCGGTCGCAGGTTCATTTAGCCATTTTGCCTATAAATATTGGGGCAACTTCGCCGGTTTCGCCTCTGGCTGGAATTATTGGGTACTTTACGTTTTGGTCGCGATGGCCGAACTGACCGCCGTGGGGATTTACGTCCAATACTGGTGGCCGGAAATCCCGACCTGGGTTTCCGCAGCAGTATTCTTCCTCGCTATCAACGCTATCAATTTGGCTAACGTTAAAGTGTATGGCGAAATGGAATTCTGGTTTGCCATCATTAAAGTGGTAGCTATCATCGGGATGATTGTATTCGGTGGCTATTTGTTGTTGAGCGGACAGGGTGGCCCAGAAGCGACGGTCACCAACCTGTGGGCTCAGGGTGGCTTCTTCCCTAATGGTTTCATTGGGTTAGTCATGGCTATGGCGGTGATTATGTTCTCCTTCGGCGGCCTTGAACTGGTCGGCATCACTGCGGCAGAAGCAGAAGATCCCGCGCGCAGCATCCCTAAGGCAACCAATCAGGTTATCTATCGTATCTTGCTGTTTTATATCGGTTCACTTGCAGTATTGCTCTCACTTTATCCTTGGGGAAAAGTGGTTGAGGGCGGCAGTCCCTTCGTACTAATTTTCCATGCTTTGGACAGTAATATTGTCGCTACCGTGCTGAATATCGTGGTGCTTACCGCCGCGTTGTCGGTGTACAACAGCTGCGTTTACTGCAACAGCCGTATGCTGTTTGGTCTAGCCAAGCAAGGGAACGGTCCGAAAGCTTTATTAAAAGTAGATGGTCGCGGCGTACCGGTCATTGCTATTGCTGTTTCAGCCTTTGCGACTGCATTCTGCGTATTGATTAACTATCTGATTCCCGGACGGGCATTTGAATTACTGATGGCGTTAGTGGTTTCAGCGCTGGTGATCAACTGGGCAATGATTAGCCTTGCTCATTTAAAATTCCGTGCAGCGAAAAACCGCCAAGGAATTGAGCCTAAGTTTAAAGCCTTCTGGTATCCCTTCAGCAACTACCTATGCCTAACTTTCCTGGCGGGCATTTTGGTTATCATGTACCTGACACCGGGCATTCAGATTTCTGTCTTGCTTATCCCCGTCTGGGTCGTCGTGCTAGCGGTTGGTTATATGCTGAAAAACCGAGTTAAGCAGAATAAATCTTAATCGCTCGTCGCTGTGCGGCATCTGATTTATAGCGATAAGCACCAACCTTCAGGCCCGCATTCATACTGTGGGTCTGTTTTTTTAATTGCTCATAGAGCAATAAAGCCGCTTACTGAGCTTCATCGAAAGTCATTTGCTTAGTGATTAGTGATTAGTGATTAGTGATTAGTGATTAGTGATTAGCGATTAGCGATTAGCGATTAACGATTAGCGATTAACGATTAACGATTGTTTTCACATGAGAAATTACGCCTAACCTCTCTCGCAACACCAGAGAAAACCAGCCAATTACCGCGGAAATCACCGTATTATAAAGGAGCTTAAAACTCCCGCTGCGGTGACATCTTTACCCATTCCACGGCCATGAGTGTCTGGTATTACCCAAGCCGAAAGCGAACTAATGTGTAGGGGAAATCAGGAGCAAAAAACCATCAGGCTCAAGCGCCTCAATCCGACAATTCCCTGCCTGTATTTCGCTTGCCTTGTTCACTTAATACTCCCCATTAATAACTGAAAGCTAGCGCTAATACACTCTAAACTCCGTAATAAACTCGTTGAATTCTCAGTATTTCATTGTTTCCTGTTACAAAACCAACGAAGCCGACATACACTTATTTTGATGGGCTCTTGCTGCCAATCCGATATTTTATTTACAAAGCTACCTTGTCAGATAGCAGTCATTTTTATCGAGAATGCCTCTAATGCCCGCTATACCAGTGCACCATAGATCGTGAGCAAAGCTACGACAATTATAATCGTCAACGTGACTTTCCGCGCCAAAGATACCGCCGCGCGTGGCGTTTGTACTGGGTCAAGATGCGGTTCTCTAGCCAGAGAATACTGAGCTAAACGGGTGAGCACCTGATACTGCGGGGAATGCAAGTCCCCCAAAGAGGCAAACCACGCTGGCAAAGCACGCTCGCCGTGACCAAGCAGTGCGTAGGCCACGCCAACCAACCGGACGGGAACCCAGTCAATCCAGTGTAAAACACGGTCAATGCCTGACTGAGAGCGCTGCAAAGGGTTTCGGTGACGCGCCAGCCAGGTTTGGTATCCGCGTAACATCGCGTAGCCCGTAATAGCTACCGGGCCATAAAAACCACAAACCACCAGCCAGAACAAGGGAGCCAGATAGTAGCGGAAATTAATCCATAACAACGCATTCTGTAACTCTTGTAGTCGGTCCTTTTCGCCACAGTCCGCAGGCAATCCATGGATTAATGCCAGCTCTTCCGCCATTTGCAGACTGGCATTGGCATCCCCTTGTCGAGCGGCCTTCAGATAAGCACGATAGTGTTTTCTTATACCACCAGCGCCGATGCACAACAGGCAGATAACAATCCACAGTAACAGCCGCGGCAAGCCGAACAGATAGTCCTGAACCAACTGCAACATCAAACCGACAATGGCCATACACAAAATGGCCAGACCGAGCGTTTGCAGCAACGAGTATCGATGCAACCGACTAAAAATAGTGTCCAACCGGTGGTCCAGCTGCCAATGTTCGCCTAATTTGAACAAACGTTCCCAGGCCAGTACCAGCAATAGCGTAAAAAGCGTCATTGATTCCCTGTCTCCCTCTACATTCCACCAGCCCGAACCTTCAGGCACCATGCCTCCCGGCAGCGGTTATCACAAAAAAGGTAAAAATGACGGAATCCTCGCCTCCGCTATCATGACCTCTATTGCTGCAAAATCACTCCAATAATGGAGTCAAACTTTGTCGATAAAGCGCCCAGTCAAATGCTGGCCCCGGATCGGTTTTTCGGCCGGGAGCTATATCACTATGCCCGGTTATCCGCTCTAGGGTAATGGGATAATGGGATAGCAACAACGCACTGATTTTTTTCAGACTTTGATATTGCGCATCGGTAAACGGTAGCACATCCGTTCCCTCCAACTCGATACCAATGGAAAAATCGTTACACCGCTCACGCCCGTCAAATTGAGATACACCGGCATGCCAGGCTCGCTTATCAAAAGGCACGTATTGGATAATTTCACCATCGCGACGAATCAGGCAATGCGCCGATACTCGCAAGTGCACAATATCAGCAAAATAAGGATGTTCATCCGCATTCAAAGTTCCGGTAAACAGATGGTCGATATAAGGTCCACCAAATTCACCCGGCGGCAAACTGATATTATGAATGACCAAAAGAGAGGGAGCCTCATCTTCAGGTCTGAGATCAAAATGAGGAGAAACCACCCGCTTAACCCCAACAATCCAGCCATTCTCTAACTGCATTTGTCACCTCAACCCTCATTCTAAAACGGCTCTGTAGTAGCACTGACGCCAGCAACAGAGTAGCATGTTTGAACTATTATCTATCCGCCATTTCGGAGTTTTCTATGCCGACACGTAGCTACAGTGCCGACAGTCGCCGCACCGCGTTATTAGAGCGAATTCAAAGCGATATTCCCTTTTCAGTTGCCTTGGCACTGAGTGAAGATCTAGGCGGTGAGGTCAATGCCGATCGCGACCTGACGGCCCAACTGCTCCCCGCAGATAAACAAGCCTCCGCGACTATTATCACTCGCGAAGCCGGCGTTTTCTGCGGGCAACGCTGGCTGAACGAAGTCTTTATCCAGCTCGGCGGTAAAGTTGAAGTCGAGTGGCTGGTGGCAGACGGTGACGCGCTCACCGCCAACCAAACGTTGTGCCACCTTTCCGGCCCTGCTCGCATCTTGCTCACTGGCGAACGTACCGCATTAAATTTTGTACAGACGCTATCCGGCGTAGCCACCGAAGTCAGCCGCTATGTTGCTTTACTCCAAGGGTTGCATACCCAACTCCTGGATACTCGTAAAACACTACCTGGCTTACGAACCGCATTAAAATACGCAGTGTTATGCGGAGGTGGCAGCAATCATCGTCTTGGGTTGACTGATGCCTTTTTAATTAAAGAAAACCACATTATTGCCGCCGGTTCGATTAAAGAAGCCGTGAGTAAAGCATTTTGGATCCACCCCGATGTCCCAATTGAAGTCGAAGTGGAATCTTTAGATGAATTAAAGCAGGCTCTGGATGCCGGAGCCGATATCGTGATGCTTGATAACTTCACCATTCCTATGATGCGTGATGCCGTATCCCTCAACGCAGGTCGCGCTCAGTTGGAGGTCTCAGGTAATGTCACACTCGAGACACTTCGTAGCTATGCCGAAACAGGAATCGATTTTATTTCTGTCGGCGCACTGACTAAACACGTTACCGCCTTAGACCTCTCGATGCGTTTTCAATAACGCTAACAGATTTGTTTCAGCCAGGAAAAGAGCTCAGGTAACAATGAGCTCTTTTTTGCGGCCTCTGCCGAAAAAAAACCGCTGATTACTGCAACACTAAAAAATTCTCACAATCCGTTTCGCAGTCCTATTCAAACCCACTTTCCCTGCGATAAAAAAAACCGCACCCTTACCTCGTCTTTCATCACAAGGAGTGTGAAAATGTATTACTCACAGGGTTTTACCCTCATTGAACTCATGGTTTCTATCGTCATCATTGCCATTCTCGGCGGCATCGGTATTCCTGCTTATCAAAGCTATATACAGAAAGCGGCCCTAACCGATATGTTGCAAACCAGTGCTCCTTACCGCATGGCCGTAGAGGTTTGCTCGATGGAACACTCGGCATTATTAGGCTGCAATGCTGGTAGTCAGGGTATTCCCTCTGGCCAACCTACTCGTTATGTCAAAGCCATTAACATTGCAAAAGGGGTCATCTCTATGACCGGGCAGGAGACTCTGGATGGATTAAGCGTTGTATTAACCCCAACTAAAAGCGCCGCCGGTAACCTGGCCTGGACACGCGCATGTACAGGAAATCATGACGAACTAAGTAAACTCTGCAAGTCGGTATTTGCTCTTAAAGAGACGTCTAGCGACGATGAATAGCAACCGCTCAATCAATAACAAAGGAGCCGGGGATGCGTTATCCCGGCTTTGCCAGCAGTATCGAGCGATACCGTTGGAAATCAGCCCAAATACATTAACTCTTGCCATGTTGCAGTACCCAACCAGTGAGGAGATAAATGCATTACGCTTTGCCTGCGGTTTAAATGTGGAAGTGACTCTATGGCCTGCGGCAAAAATTGAGCACCACCTTCATCATTTGAGTCCTGATTTAATCCAGCAGTTAAACGGCTCGATTAAGCCAGATATCGAGAGTAAAAAACACGCGGAAGAAGCGGCCATAAAATACCTCCCTGATACGGACAAATCACGTACTCAAGCTTTTGATAATAAGGAAGTGACTTCACTTAATGATGAAAGTGATGCGCCCATTATCAACATCATTCATCAAACGCTACGCATGGCGATTCAAAAACGTGCGTCTGATGTTCACTTCGAGCCTTATCGCCGCTATTACCGTATTCGGTTACGTATTGATGGCATTTTGCACCAAACGCTATCCCCACCGGCTAATTTGGTTAATAGAATCAATGCCTGTCTCAAAGTAATGGCTAAGCTGAATAGTGCGGAACGGCGCTTACCTCAAGATGGACAGTTTAGCCTTAGCCTTGATAATCATTACTACTCACTGCGCATTGCCACATTACCAACTCAATACGGCGAAAAAGTGGTACTACGCATTCTGAATACCAATATACCGCAACGATTGGACGAGCTGGATCTTCCCCCAAAAAGTCGGGAATCAATCCTTGAGGCCTTAAGTTTACCGCAAGGATTGATTTTGGTTACCGGGCCAACCGGAAGCGGAAAAACAGTGACCTTGTATAGCTGTCTACAACACCTAAATCAGCAGTACCGTAATTTATGCAGTGTCGAAGATCCGATCGAAATTCCCGTTGAAGGCATTAATCAAACCCAGACCAACAGTAAAATAGATTTAGACTTTTCTCAGGCGTTACGTGCATTACTCAGGCAGGACCCGGATGTCATTATGATCGGCGAGATCAGAGATAATGAAACCGCCGATATTGCGGTAAGGGCTGCACTAACAGGCCATTTAGTGCTTTCGACCTTGCACACCAATTCAACGCATGAAACGCTAGCCCGATTAACTCAAATGGGAATCAGTCATTATCTGCTCGCATCTTGCCTAAAACTGGTGATAGCCCAACGCCTGGTACGCCGTCTATGTCAACGTTGTAAACGCGCAGCACCCGAGCCAGTCATTCTGCCCACAATTTTGTGCCCAAAGCCTTTACATCACTGGTATGCCACTGGTTGCGAACATTGTAGTAGCGGTTACTATGGCCGAATAGGTATCTATGACACATGGGCAATGACACCGTCAAATCAGCAGGATTTAATGAGTGCAGCCCCTGTTCCTGGCCTGAAAAATTCTCAGCCGCCCCCTGAGCCCCATTCACTACTCATCGCAGGCTTAGCGTTGGTTAAACAGGGAATAACCAGTATCGCCGAAATCTCACGAGTTGTCGGAAATCTGACGCCATTAAGGGGAATGCAATGACACTCGGTTTATTTATCTGGCAAGGCATAGATAGCGAAGGAAAGGTGATCGTCGGCGAGTCTCTAGCTAGCGAAAAATCGGTGATTTACCAAAGAGTAATACAGCAGGGGCTGCAGCCTATCCGTATCAGAATGATAAAACGCCTAAGCTCTCGGCTACATCAAGGGAAGCATCTGCTTAATTTCACACGCCAATTAGCTACGCTTCTGCAAGCCGGACTGCCGTTAATAAATAGTCTGCAATTGTTGGCAGCAGAGGCCGAGACGCCAATATGGCGCTGTTTACTAAGAGATGTAAGTGAAAGCCTGTCTCAAGGGCAGGCGCTATCTGAGGCTATAAACGCCTATCCATCCGTTTTCCCACCCATATACACGCAATTAATTGCCATAGGCGAACTAACAGGTGAAATAGATAAATGCTGTCTCCAGCTAGCCGAGCAACAGGAAAAACGCCAGTACCTGCAAAAAAAAGTGGCTAAGACACTCAGATACCCCGCCTTTGTTTGTCTGGTTGCTTTCGCCGTCAGTGCCCTGATGTTACTTGTTGTTTTACCAGAATTCGGGCGGCTCTATCAGACTTTTGACGCCCCACTGCCCGCTCTGACTCAAGGGCTGCTATATCTATCCGGAATACTGGGTAATTACGGTATTTACTCTATCGTGGCAATCATTGGTATTGTATTGGTTTACCTCTCTAAAATAAGGGTAAGCGCACGGTGGAAACAACGAGAGCAATTCTTGCTGTTACATCTCCCGCTGATAGCACCACTGGTTAAAGGGTACTGTCTCAGCCAAATTTTTCGCACTTTATCTGTCACACAGAAAGCAGGTTTAACCTTAGCTAATGGGCTGGAAGCAGCCGCTACTTCCATTGATAATCTGCATTACAAATCCATTATCAATCATTTTTATCAGCTAATTAATCAAGGAATACCTCTGAGTGATGCCCTTTCACACCAACCTCTTTTCCCTCCACTTTGCCAACAGTTAGTACGCATTGGGGAAGAATCTGGCTCACTGGATAACGTGCTGACAAAGCTTGCTGGTTGGCAACAGCAGCAAACTGAGGAACTGGCTGATAAGTTGACACAAATGCTTGAGCCAATGTTGATGCTGTTCGTCGGCGCAGTGATTGGCACACTGGTTATTGCTATGTACCTCCCCATTTTCCAACTTGGGGGAATTATTAGTTAACAAAAGTTCCAGGTTTGGGTTTGGGTTTGGGTTTGGGTTTGGGTTTGGGTTTGGCAGTAGATTAAAAAAGGACGCATCATTTTGCGTCCCTTCTTTAATAATCAATTAATCACACACTATCAGCGATATAAAACACTCGTTCAGCGTAAACCGATTAAGTTTATTTAGCTCAGTTACTGCCAAATACGCGGTTTTCTTGCTCAGCAACGCGGATAAAGGTGGTGCGTTTGGTCAGCTCTTTCAAATGAGAAGCACCGACATAAGTACAAGCAGAGCGCAGCCCGCCCATGATATCGCGAACGGTATTATCCACTGAGCCACGCAATGGCAGCTTCACGGTTTTACCTTCGGCGGCACGATATTCTGCTACGCCGCCAACGTGACGTTTCATCGCTGACTCAGAGCTCATACCGTAGAACAGCATGAATTTCTCACCGTTTTCTTCAACCACTTTACCTTCGCATTCGTCGTGACCGGCTAACATACCGCCCAACATAACAAAGTCTGCGCCGCCACCGAACGCTTTGGCAACGTCGCCAGGAACGGAACAACCACCGTCACTCACGATTTGCCCACCTAAACCGTGAGCAGCATCAGCACATTCGATCACGGCAGAAAGCTGCGGATAACCCACGCCAGTTTTCACTCGGGTTGTACAAACCGAACCTGGGCCAATCCCTACTTTTACAATATCGGCGCCAGACAGAATCAGTTCTTCAACCATTTCGCCTGTGACTACATTACCTGCGCAAATCACTTTGTCAGGGCAAGCTTCGCGAGCCTGTTGCAGGAAAGCAACAAAGTGCTCAGAGTAACCATTGGCTACATCAATACAGATAAATTTCAGCGCAGGAGAAAGCGCCAGAATTTGCTTCATTTTGGCAAAATCTGCCTGAGATGTACCGGTAGAAACCATGACGTGGCGCAGTACCGATTCAGGCACACGTCGAACAAAATCGGCCCATTGTTCAACGGAATAGTGTTTATGTACTGCGGTAAGAACATCAAATGAGGAGAGAACCTCAGCCATGCGGAAGGTGCCGACGGTATCCATATTCGCTGCAATAATGGGTACACCAGCCCACTTATAGCCTGAATGTTTGAAGGTAAACTGACGCTCTAACTCAACTGCGGAGCGACTTTTCAGCGTGGAGCGTTTAGGTCGAATCAAGACATCTTTAAAACCTAATTTCAAACCTTCTTCAATACGCATGGCTTTGGTTTCCTGGTTATTGGCGATGGATCGCATGATGAGATCGGGCGTAATAGACGCCATTTCCAGTGAAGCTATCATACGCAGGAATAATTCTTCGGCAAGACTGCGAATTTAACTTTATTTAGGCTACACTCCCACAAATTACCTGAAAACCATGCATTTTCCCTTCCTGACTGGTTCGTCTGGTTACATTATTCCGAGCAGCGTAACTATCAGCAATATTGATATAAAAAATACTCCCTCGGCCAGAGAATAGGCATTAAAGACAGATTCAAAATCCGAATGCATCCGCGCTATGTCTTACACACAGCTTTCAGTTACAATTCGGGTATTCAACGGCAGTATGCAAGGCAATGTAATGACCTATATTGTTGCTCTTACAGGCGGAATTGGTAGTGGGAAAAGTACCGTTGCTAATGCTTTTGCCGATCTCGGCGTACCGCTGGTTGATGCGGATATCATTGCCCGACAGATTGTTGAGCCTGGAATGCCGGCGTTAAATGAGATTAAAGCCCGTTATGGATATACTATCCTGCTGGCAGACGGCAGCCTGAATAGAGCCAAGCTGCGGGAAAAGATTTTTAGCGACCCGATGGAAAAAAACTGGCTCAATGCGCTGTTGCATCCACTGATTCAGCAAGAAACTCAGCGTCAGCTCGCAGCTGCAAAAGCGGCTTATGTACTTTGGGTTGTCCCCTTACTGGTTGAAAATAACCTGAGCCATAGAGCTAACCGAGTATTGGTCGTGGATGTCACCCCTGAGATTCAGCTTAGACGCACCATGGCAAGAGACGGTATCAGCCGTCAGCAGGCAGAACATATTTTAGCTTCGCAGGCCACGCGGCAACAGCGTCTGGCCTGTGCGGATGACATTATCGACAATAGCGGCGATCCTTCCACGATCCCACCGCTCGTTGCCTCGCTTCATCACCGGTATTTAAGGTTGGCGACGGTGACCCAACAGGATTTACACCGATGAGTGATCTCACCTCAACTGTACTTTTTGAACACCCGCTGAATGAAAAAATGCGCACCTGGCTTCGTATTGAGTTTTTGCTGCAACAGTTAGAAAGTCAGCGAAATCTGGATAATATCGCCAGCGCCTTAACGTTTTTTCGCACCGCATCCGATCTGATCGATGTGCTTGAAAGGGGGGAAGTTCGCACTGATTTACTCAAAGAACTTGAGCGTCAGCAGCAAAAACTTCAGGCCTGGGCTGATGTTCCCGGTGTCGATATGGCGTTGATTGATGAATTACGCGCTCAGCTGAAAAGCCGGGCATCAGTGCTGATGTCCGCACCGCGTATCGGACAGTCGCTGAAAGAAGATCGCATGATTAGTCTGGTTCGCCAACGGCTCAGTATTCCAGGCGGTTGTTGTAGTTTCGATCTGCCTACGCTACATATTTGGCTGCATCTACCGCAGGAACAACGCAATCAGCATATCAATGAATTACTTGGTACGTTAATTCCGCTGAATCAATCATTAACCATGATTCTGGATTTAATTCGCCAGTCTGGCCCGTTGCGCAACCAAATCAGCCTAAATGGATTCTTCCAGGATAATGCCGACGGCGCTGATTTATTGCGACTGCGAATTTCCATGGAACATCAGCTTTATCCGCAGGTTTCCGGCCACAAAACCCGCTACGCGATACGTTTCCTACCGCTGGATAGCGAGAATGGCACTGTACCCGCACGCTTAAACTTTGAGTTGGCCTGTTGTTAACTTTTGCACTTATTGATGCTTATGGCTGTGTTGTCATACAGTAAGCAAGTTTTAGGAGAGAATATGGATTCAACTGAAATACAGGTTAATTGCCCAACCTGCGGGAAAATCGTTATTTGGGGCGAGCAAAGCCCGTATCGTCCTTTTTGCTGCAAACGCTGTCAGTTGATCGACCTTGGCGAGTGGGCCGATGAAGAGAAGCGTATTCCAAGTCAGGGAGAACTCTCAGATAGCGATGAATGGAGTGAGGAAGATCCGCGCTAATGCGCTCACAGATTGGAGCCACGCATTGTGTGCTCCAATCTGAGTGTGATTATGCCTGAGAAACCAGTAACTCAACTATCGATAGATTAGCCTTTGGGAATTCCTCAGCCCGTAACTCCTCTTGCTTAACCCAGCGCACCGGCTGGCCCTCCCGACCAAAAGGTTCGCCCTGCCATTGTTCTACCAGATAGAAACTGAGAGTGACAATTCGGTCAGGAAAACGATGTTCCAGAGTGGTTATCTGCACCGCATTTTGCGCAACAATACCGACCTCTTCCAATAGCTCACGATACAAAGCTATTTCCGAGGTTTCACCCTGTTCTATTTTCCCTCCGGGAAACTCCCAGAAACCCGCCATATGGGAATCTGCCGCGCGCTGGGTAATAAAAATCTCGCGTTGCGCATTACGGATGATACCCACGGCGATCTGCAAATGTTTCATTCTGATATTCCTCGTTTATCTCACGTTCACATCCTGATTCCGCGATATTAAGCAAAAAGAAGGGCGGTCTATTTGGCCGCCCCGCTATTTACTGTTTTAACTATTGCTGGCTAATCGCAGCTTTATTTCTGCAAACGGCCATGACATTGCTTATATTTCTTACCTGAACCACAAGGGCAAGGATCGTTACGGCCCACTTTACGTTCAAGGCTGGCTGCAACTTTCACCTCTTCTTCAGACATCAGGGCGCTATTGTCATTTTCATGGCTCAGCTGTTGCTGTCTGGCCAAACGCTCAGCTTCTTCACGGCGTTGAACTTCCAGCGCTTCGACCTCTTCCGGCATACGTACCTGAACTTTACTCAGCACGCTGATCACTTCATATTTCAGAGATTCCAGCATCGCAGCAAACATAGCGAAAGATTCGCGCTTATATTCCTGCTTAGGATCTTTCTGCGCATAGCCACGTAAATGGATACCCTGACGCAGATAATCCATCGCTGCCAGATGCTCTTTCCACAGGGAATCCAGCGTTTGCAGCATCACGCCTTTTTCGAAGCTGCGCATCATTTCAACGCCGACAACTTCCTCTTTACGTTTGTAGACGTCAATTGCCTGCTGAAGAATACGCTCACGTAGGGTTTCTTCATGCAGCTGTGGTTCATCTTCCAGCCATTGCGCAATCGGCATATCCAGATCGAAGTCGTTTTTCAGACGCTGTTCCAGCCCCTCAATATCCCACATTTCTTCCAAAGATTGCGGCGGAATGTAGCTATCCAGCGTAACTTTGAACACATCTTCACGAATACTGTTGATAGTTTCGCTAACGTCAGACACGTCCAGCAACTCGTTACGCTGGCTGTAGATCGCACGGCGCTGATCGTTGGCTACATCATCGTATTCCAGCAGCTGTTTACGAATATCGAAGTTACGACTTTCGACTTTACGCTGTGCGTTAGCAATCGCTTTGGTTACCCAAGGATGCTCAATGGCTTCGCCCGGTTTCATACCCAGTTTACGCATCATGCCTGACACACGGTCAGAGGCAAAAATACGCATCAACGCATCTTCCATTGACAGGTAGAAGCGTGAAGAACCGGCATCACCCTGACGACCCGCACGACCGCGCAGCTGGTTATCAATACGACGGGATTCGTGACGTTCAGTACCGATGATGTGTAAACCGCCGGATGCCAGAACCGCATCGTGACGAATTTTCCATGCGGCTTTAATTTCGGCAATTTGCTCCTCAGTCGGATTTTCCAACTGTGCGATTTCACTCTGCCAGCTTCCGCCTAACACAATATCGGTACCACGGCCGGCCATGTTGGTCGCGATGGTAACCGCACCCGGCTGACCCGCCTGAGACACAATTTCGGCTTCCATGGCGTGGAATTTAGCGTTCAGAACTTTATGTTCGATGCCGGCTTTGGTCAGTTCAGCAGAGACCACTTCGGATTTCTCGATGGAAATCGTACCAACCAGCACTGGCTGGCCGTTAGCAGTACGCTCGCGGATATCCTCAATGATGGCGCCAATCTTTTCCATTTCAGTCATATAGACCAGATCCGGCAGATCTTTACGTATCATTGGGCGGTTGGTTGGAACCACAATGGTATCCAGCTTATAGATAGAGCTGAATTCAAAGGCTTCGGTATCCGCAGTACCGGTCATACCGGCCAGTTTTTCGTAGATACGGAAATAGTTCTGGAAAGTAATGGAAGCCAGCGTTTGGTTTTCGTTCTGGATTTCCACCCCTTCTTTGGCTTCAACGGCCTGATGCAGGCCGTCAGACCAGCGGCGGCCTTGCATGGTTCGACCAGTGTGTTCATCAACGATGATGACTTCGCCATCTTTAACGATGTAGTCAACGTCGCGGGTAAAGAGTACGTGGGCACGCAGCGCGGCGGTTACGTGGTGCATCAGCATAATATTGGCCGGTGAGTACAGAGATTCACCTTCGTCCATAATGCCGGCTTCCACTAACATCTGCTCGATCATGATCAAGCCACGTTCAGTTAAATGCACCTGACGGGACTTTTCATCTACCGAGAAGTGGCCTTCACCCTGGAAGGTATCGGAATCTTCTTTTTCCTGACGGATCAGTTTAGGAATCAGTTTGTTAACCCGAATATACATTTCGGAACTGTCTTCCGCAGGGCCAGAAATAATCAACGGAGTACGCGCTTCATCGATCAGGATGGAGTCAACCTCATCCACCAACGCATAGTGCAGTTTGCGCTGCACACGCTCTTCCGGGCTGAACGCCATGTTGTCGCGCAGGTAGTCAAAACCGTATTCGTTGTTAGTACCGTAAGTAATATCAGCGGCATAGGCTTCACGCTTCGCCGGAGCTGTCATACCCGGCAGGTTAATACCGATAGTTAAGCCGAGGAATTCGAACAGTGGACGGTTATTTTCCGCATCGCGCTGAGCCAGATAATCGTTGACGGTAACCACGTGTACGCCGCGGCCAGTCAGAGCATTCAGGTAAGCTGGCAGCGTTGCGGTTAAAGTTTTACCTTCGCCGGTACGCATTTCTGCAATACAACGCTCGTTCAGAACCATACCGCCCAACAGCTGCACATCGAAGTGACGCATGCCGAATACGCGTTTACTGGCTTCGCGAACCACAGCAAAAGCTTCTGGAATCAGGTTTTCCAACACTTCGCCTTTCGCCAATCGTGCGCGGAACTCATCCGTTTTGGCTCTTAATTCTTCATCGGACAGTTTTTCCATGTCCGGTTCCATACGGTTGATCACATCAACCACTTTGCGCATACGACGCAGGGTTCGATCGTTACGGCTGCCAAAAACTTTAGTGAGTAATTTGATTAGCATAATTCTTTATATCTCTTACAAGACCACCAAACCGGCGGTCAAAGGTTACATTAAGTTAAAAGACTTCAGAGGAATAACTAGCTGTAACGAACCGGTCCGGCACGAATGCCTTGTACCTGCGCAAGCCATAAGCCGGGTTGATGAAGGGATAAAACGGGCTGAGGCGCTCGTTTGGTATAGCGAATGATGGTCGGAGGCCGCGACTCGTGGGTTAGCAACGCATTAAGCGTATCCAGTAGCGCAAGCTGTTGAATTTGCGTCGGCTCTACCTGTTCTAGCGTCTCGGCTTCCTGCACGCGGCTATAGGCGACCTGCGGTGCAAGAGCAAAAGAAAGGTGACGAATGACGGTGCGAAGCGCATGCTGCTGCCAATAGTCTACGCTGAAGGAAGGACGGCGATGCGTCTCTTGCAGCAGAGCTAGACTATTAAAGTTGGTCGCACCGTGATTTTGGCGGCTTTGGCTGGAAGATGTACTCGGCAGTGCGGTTTGATCTGGCCCGCTGGACAAGTTTGACGGCACGCCAAGACTCGCCGCGACCATCCCCAATAGGAGATGCGGCCAGAAATAACGTCTGCCAAATTGTCGCCAACGATTTAGAATACCGATCACAAGTTTAAAATCCGCCGGAGCCCTGTCAATGCGTGAAAGCCGCCCACAATTATTAGATGTTCTGTTCGACGATGCGACCGCAACGGAGAAAGGCCCACTGCACAATGTACAGCAGCGCGCAGTCGCACTGTTAAAGCTCAATCGTGCGGTAAAAGCATTGCTTCCGTCACAGTTGCAGCCTTGGTGCCGTGTGGCCAATTATCGACAGAGTATTTTGGTGCTAGAAACCGCCAACGCCAGTTGGCTAATGCGGTTACGTTACGAACAATCTAACCTGCTTTCTGCACTACGAGCGCAAATTCTACCATCATTGTCTTCAATCGACATCAGGATTAATCCTGCGTTAATGGCGAAAGGGCAGAACAAAATACAAGAAACCGCTCAGGCCGCGCAAAAAAGCGAAGAGTCAGCGCCATTACGTCACTTGAGTTTGGAAAGTGCAAAGGAATTACGAGGACTAGCGAGCCGTAGCCCAGAGAAATTGAGGACTATTTTGGAACGACTGGCTGCGTTGGCCGGAGAGAGTGCCAACGCAACCAAACGTGATAAGTAGCTTTAGTAAGCCAATACCGTAGACGGAGCTTTGAATGCCAATGGCATTTCGGCTTCGTCCTGGAACGTCACATATTCCCAAGCTTCCTGTTTTGCCAATACGGCTTGCAGTAACTTGTTATTCAGTGCGTGACCAGATTTATACGCGGTGAACGCGCCAATAATATTGTGGCCGCACATGAACAGGTCGCCGATAGCGTCCAGCATTTTGTGACGAACAAACTCATCTTCGAAGCGCAGGCCATCTTCATTCAGAACGCGGTAATCATCTACCACGATGGCACAATCGAAACTACCGCCCAGGCACAAACCGCGGGACTGCAGATATTCGATATCACGCATAAAGCCAAAAGTACGCGCACGACTGATTTGCTGCACAAATGAATCAGCAGAGAAATCCAGGCGGTAACGCTGCGTACTGGTATCTATCGCCGGGTGATTGAAATCAATGGTGAAATCTAAACGGAATCCATTGAATGGAGACAGTTCAGCCCATTTATCACCGTCTTCAACCCGAACGGTATCTTTCAGGCGCAGGAATTTCTTCGCTGAATTCAGCTCTTCAATTCCGGCGTCCAGCAGCAGGTACACGAATGGACTGGCACTGCCGTCCATGATCGGCACTTCAGGTGCATTTACTTCTATAATAATGTTATCAATCCCTAACCCCGCCAAAGCAGCGTTGAGATGTTCAACGGTAGAAATACGCACGTCATGCTCGTTGACCAGACAAGTACAGAGCATGGTATCACGCACGGATTTTGCATCTGCCGGGAAATCAACCGGTGGATTCAAGTCAGTGCGACGATAGATGACCCCGGTATTGGCCGGCGCGGGGCGCATTGTCAACGTGACTTTCTTGCCGGTATGTAAACCAACACCAGTCGCTTGAACAATACGTTTTAATGTCCTTTGTTTGATCATCGTTTTATCTCGCAATGTTATCCATCCTACCGATCTAGCATATAGGAAGATCGGTGGGACAGTTTAGCACAAAGAGCGGAGATACCAAATTTTTGGAAATTAATCAGCTTGCTTGCGCAAGAACGCTGGAATATCCAAATAATCCGGCTCTTTGTTCGTTTGAGCAGTTTGGTCGTTCACCACTTTCGCCGCAGGCTTCACTTCCTGCGGTAACGGTGACATACCGTGCTGCTGATAACGGTGATCCATCACTGGCTGAGTTTGCTTGTTGGTAACCAGCGTGATTTCCGGACGTTTGTCCATGCCGATACCAGTCGCAACCACAGTAACACGCAGCTCGTCGTTCATTTCCGGGTCTAATGAGGTACCGATAACCACGGTAGCATTATCAGACGCGAAGGCACGAATGGTGTTACCTACGGTTTCAAACTCATCCAAACGCAGGTCGAAACCAGCGGTGATGTTGACCAGAACGCCACGGGCACCAGATAAGTCGATATCTTCCAGCAACGGGCTGGAAATCGCCATTTCTGCCGCTTCCTCCGCACGATCTTCACCACAAGCGACGCCGGAACCCATCATGGCATAACCCATTTCGGACATCACGGTGCGCACGTCAGCAAAGTCGACGTTCATCAGGCCAGGACGGGTGATCAGTTCGGCGATACCCTGAACGGCACCTTTCAACACGTCGTTAGCTGCGCCGAATGCATCCAGTAAAGAGATGCCGCGACCCAGAACTTTTAACAACTTGTCGTTCGGAATAGTGATCAATGAATCAACGTGTTTAGACAACTCAGCGATACCCTGCTCAGCGAACGCCATGCGTTTCTTGCCTTCAAAGTTGAAAGGCTTGGTAACCACGGCCACTGTCAGAATACCCAGTTCTTTTGCTACTTCCGCAACTACAGGCGCAGCACCAGTACCGGTACCGCCACCCATACCTGCCGCGATGAAGACCATATCCGCGCCATCCAGTGCTGCACGCAGCGCTTCGCGATCTTCTTCCGCAGAATTACGACCCACTTCCGGGTTCGCACCAGCACCCAGACCTTTGGTAATACCGCTACCGATCTGGATAGTCTGGCCAACTGCCGTTTTACGTAGCGCCTGAGCGTCTGTATTAACGGCGAAGAATTCAACACCTTCGATGCGCTCACGCACCATGTGTTCAACGGCGTTGCCACCGCCACCGCCGACGCCGATGACTTTAATCACCGCGTCATTGGTCAGTTCCATAGGTTCAAACATAGTTTCTCTCCGTTTTGTGCCTGTCGCTTCGAGATCAAAAAATATGTTCAGCATGATCTCTTTGTTGAAACATTAAAACTCTTTTCTCAGCCAGCTATTGATACGTTTGAACCAATTGCCCACCGAGGCACGTTTTTCTACTTCTGACTCACCACTGAGATGAGATTCTTTACCGTAGTGCAATAACCCAACAGCAGTGGAGTAGTAAGGTTCCTGCGCATAATCCGTCAGCCCGGTAATATTGAGCGGTTGGCCAATACGTACCTGGGCATGAAACACCCGTTGCGCACATGCGGCCAGGCCATCAATTTGTGCCGCACCACCTGTAAGCACAATACCTGCTGCCAAGTGGTGTTTTACGCCTTGCTGACGTAATTGTTCCTGCAACTGTAAAATCTCGTCATTAACCAGGTTCAGCAATTCCGTATAGCGTGGTTCAATGACCTCGGCCAGTGTCTGTCTTTGCAGACTACGGGGAGGACGTCCGCCAACACTTGGCACTTCTACACTTTCGTCCTTGCTGACAATCGACCCGAGCGCACAGCCGTGTCGAACTTTAATCGCTTCCGCATCGGTCGGCGGAGTGCCAAAGGCGTAGGCAATATCGCTAGTGACTACGTTACCAGCGTAAGGAATCACCTTGGTGTGACGCAGTGCACCACCGGTGTACACCGCCATATCCATGGTACCGCCGCCGATATCTACCACACAAACGCCCAGTTCGCGTTCGTCTTCGGTCAATACCGCATAACTGGCGGCCAGACCGGCAAAAATAAGCTGGTCAACTTTTAGACCGCAGCGTTCAACCGCTTTGACAATATTCTTCGCCATATCGTTATGGCAGGTAATCAGGTGTACTTTGGCCTGCATCCGCACACCGGAAAGGCCAACCGGATTTTTAATACCTTCCTGATAATCAATGGCATATTCCTGAGGGATAACGTGCAGGATTCGATGTTCATCACGCACACGTACCGACTTCGCGGTATGCACTACGTTCTCTACATCTTCCTGAGTTACTTCCTCTTCTGAAATAGGAACCATCCCGATTTCATTCTGACAGCTTATATGTTTACCCGATAATGCCAGATAAACGGAGGAAATCTGGCAATCTGCCATTAACTCTGCTTGATCGATCGCACGTTGGACGCATTTCACTACCGATTCAAGATCGTTAACGCCACCCTTATCCATACCACGGGATGGGCAACTGCCAACCCCAATAATGTTGACCATGCCATCGGGCAGAACTTCCCCTACCAATGCGGAGACCTTTGCCGTACCGATCTCGAGACCCACTACCAGTTTTCTGTCCGTCGACTTGATCATTGTTGTTTTGCCTGTGCCTGATTCTGTTGCGGATTACTGTTCTGCTGGCTGCTAGCCTGCTGGTCGATAAATACCGGGGACCAACCCACCGCAGCGCCGGTGTCATAACGGAGGTCGATATAGCTAACCCGTTTATCTGGCTGCTGCTCTAGCATGGGGTACAGCTCCATAAAGCGCTGCAAACGTCCCATGCGATCATCCCGCCCCAGCTCCAGCCGAACATCGTTATCTAAGGCCAGTTGCCAAGAATGACGAGCACTCATTGCCGCCATTTTTAGCGTGTATTTATTGGCCGCTAACACCTTACTCATCGCCCGGTAGCCCTCCAGAACATCCTGTTCACTGCCTTCAGGCCCATACAGCAGCGGCAATTTCTGGCCGCCGATGCGTTCCGAAGGCACGCTAAACGACTTACCCGCGGCATCAATCATGTGTAAATCGTTCCAGCGGGCAACCGGCACATACTCCACCAAATGGATTTTCAGCTCATCCGGCCACTGCTTACGCACGCTAGCCTGCTGAATCCAGGGTAACCGTTCAATCTGCTGCTGGATGATGTTAACATCCTGCGTCATAAAGGTTCCCGGTGCGCCCAAAGCCAGAATCGCCTGGCGAATATCGTCATTGGTGGTGTAATGGCGTTCGCCGGTCACCACCAGTTTTGACAGTGGCAAACGGCTGGCATCCTTCATCCAACCTACAACGGCCCAGCCGCTCCATAGCACGGTTCCCAGCACCATCAGCAGGAAAACCAACCCCGCTAACTGGCCTCCGTTGCTCCGGCGAGCAGCGCGGGTTTCGGCGGCACGTTCCCGTGCATTCAGAGCAGCTTGCGACATATCAGTCAGCCAGCGCCAGAATGCGCGTAACCAGCTGGGAGAAACTCATCCCGGCCTGACGTGCGGCCATCGGTACCAGGCTATGGCTGGTCATACCCGGAGAGGTATTCACCTCTAACAGATAGAATTTGCCATCGCCATCCTGCATAACATCCACCCGACCCCAGCCGCTGCAACCCAGAGCCTGATAGGCCTGACGAGCCAGTTCGGCCAGCTGTTGCTCTTGTTCCGCGTTTAAACCGCTTGGGCAAAAGTATTCTGTATCATCGGATAAATACTTGGCTTCATAGTCATAAAACACACCGGCGGGCTGGATGCGGATCGAAGGCAACACTTCGTCACCCAACATTGCCACGGTGAATTCCGGGCCACTGAGCCATTTTTCAATCAGTACATCATTGTCGTGACGGAACGCTTCTTCCAACGCTACCGGCAGATTCTCAATGCGATCCACCTTACTCATGCCAACGCTAGAGCCTTCGCGGCTTGGCTTGACGATTAAAGGCAGGCCAAGCTTAGCGATCCGCTCAGCGAAGTCATCAGATGAAAGTGTTTCAAATTGTTGACGAGAGAGCGCCACAAAAGGTGAAACCCGTAAACCCAAAGCCTGCCACACTAATTTGCTGCGTAATTTGTCCATCGTCAGCGCAGAGGCCATGACGCCGCTGCCGGTATAAGGCAGTTGCAGAAACTCCAATAGCCCTTGCAGCGTACCGTCTTCACCGCCGCGGCCATGCAGAGCGATAAAGACTTTATCGAAGCCATGCTCTTTGAGCTGAGCCACAGGAAAATCAATAGTATCAATGGGATGGGCATCAACACCGCCTTCCAGCAGACCGGCTAATACCGCCGCGCCGGACATCAATGACACTTCGCGTTCAGCGGAGGTTCCACCCAGCAGTACGGCGACTTTATCAACCATGATGTTCCTCCTCTTTCACCTGAGGCTGCAATTTGGTCTCTGCCAGATTGCGCGCGATTTTACCGATATTGCCTGCTCCTTGAACCAGGATCAGATCGTTGTCATTCAATACTTTAGCTAATACTGACGGAACTGCGTCGCTATCCGTTACTAAAATTGGATCCAACTGGCCGCGATTACGAATGGTGCGGCACAGAGAACGGCTGTCGGCACCAGGAATTGGCGTTTCGCCAGCGGAATACACATCCAGCATCAGCAACACGTCCACACCTTCCAACACGTTGGCAAAGTCGTCGTACAAATCACGAGTACGGGTATAACGATGCGGCTGGAAAACCATCACGATACGTTTGTCCGGCCAACCCGCACGAGCCGCTTTAATAGTGGCATCCACTTCCGTTGGGTGATGGCCGTAATCGTCCACCAGCATCACGCTACCGCTTTTACCGTTCACATTTTCCAGCGGGAAATGACCGAGGAAATCGAAACGACGCCCGGTGCCCTGGAAACCGCTCAGCGCACGTAAAATTGCTTCGTCGTCAATGCCTTCTTCCGTTGCTACCGCAACCGCGGCGGCGGCGTTCAGTGCGTTATGACGACCCGGCGCATTCAGGGTCACCGTCAGCAAAGGTTTATCCTGACGACGCAGGGTAAAGTGACCCTGCGGGCCAATTTGCTGATAGCTGGCAATCTGTACGTCAGCATCATCGCTGAAACCGTAAGTGGTAATGTGACGACCAACGCGCGGCAGCAACTCACGCACCACAGGATCGTCCACACACATCACTGCGCGACCATAGAACGGCAGGTTGTGCAGGAAGTTAATAAATGTCTGTTTTAAATTCTCAAAGTCACCCTGATAGGTATCCATATGGTCGGCTTCGATATTGGTCACAATCGCCACCATCGGCTGCAAATGCAGGAAGGAAGCATCGCTTTCATCCGCTTCTGCAATCAGGTAACGGCTGGAGCCCAAACGCGCGTGAACGCCTGCCGCTTTCACCAAACCGCCGTTGACGAAGGTTGGATCCAACCCCGCCTCAGCGTAAATGCTGGAAACCATCGCCGTCGTGGTGGTTTTACCGTGAGTACCGGCTACCGCAATGCCGTGGCGATAACGCATCAGTTCCGCCAGCATTTCAGCGCGACGAATGACTGGAATACGCGCTTCCCGCGCGGCCACGATTTCTGGGTTATCCGCAGAAATCGCCGTTGAAACCACCACCACGCTCGCATCACGGACATTTTCCGGACGGTGATGGAAATAAATCTGCGCGCCCAATGCGCTTAACTGCTGAGTGACCGGGTTTGGCGCCAGGTCAGAACCGCTAATCTGATAGCCTTCATTTGCCAACACTTCAGCGATACCACCCATGCCAGCACCACCGATGCCGACAAAGTGAATGTGCCGGACGCGTCGCATCTCGGGCACGATAGTACGTAGTTTCGCCAGTTGTTGTGTATTCACGTTTTTCTTCACTATGTAGTTTGTTACATCTCTACAGCCCGCGTTAAACGCCAACTGTTCATTATTTCCGCCTTGAATCAAGGCTTCGCAGCAGCGATCACTTCCGCGGCCACGCGCTCGGTCGCATCCGGAATGGCAACGGCTCGTGCCTGTTCCGCCATTGCTAACAGCGTCGGTCGATCCCACTGCTGTAGCAGGCTGCTCACCGCGGAAGCAGTAAACTGCGGCTGCTCGATAATTTTGGCGGCACCGGCTTTTTCCAGCGGCAACGCATTCCAGTACTGCTGACGATCTTTATGTTGGAAAGGCACAAAAATCGCGGGTAAACCGGCTGCAGCCACTTCGCTGACCGTCAACGCGCCTGAACGGCACACCACCACGTCAGCCCAGCTATAGGCCGCAGCCATATCATCGATAAACTCGACGATTTTGTGCTGCGTCTGTCCGGCCTGTTGGTAAGCCTGCTCGACTTCAGCCAACGCACCTTTACCCACCTGATGCCATAAGGTGATTTTATCGCCCAGATCCGCCGCCACCTGCGGCATGGTTTGATTCAGCACGCGCGCACCCTGACTCCCCCCGATCACCAGCACACGCGTTGCCCCTTCACGACCGGCTAAACGTTCAGCCGGCAGCGGCAATGCCAATACGTCTGTACGAACCGGATTGCCAACCACTGCTGCGTGAGGAAATGCGCCAGGGAAAGCCTGCAATACTGTTTTGGCAATACGCGACAGCCAACGGTTGGTTAAACCTGCGATACCATTTTGCTCATGCAAAACTACCGGAACACCGTTCATCCACGCCGCCAGACCGCCGGGGCCAGAAACATAGCCGCCCATTCCTAGCACCACATCTGGCTGGTAATCACGCATGATTTTCCGCGCCTGACGAATGGCACGATAGATGCGCAACGGAGCAGTCAGTTGAGCTTTCAGCCCTTTGCCACGCAAACCGGAAATCTGAATAAAATCGATCTCAATGCCGTGTTTGGGGACCAAATCGGCTTCCATGCGATCGGCGGTGCCTAACCAACGCACCTGCCAGCCCTGCGCCATCAGATGATGCGCAACGGCCAAACCGGGGAACACATGTCCACCGGTTCCGCCTGCCATCACCATTAAACGCTTGGTTTTCCCACTCATCGGGCACTCCTTACGAACGCCTGGGCTTTCGCCAAACGCGTTTCAAAATCAATACGCAGCAGTAAAACTATGGCTGTTGACATAATCAACAGACTGGAACCACCGTAACTTATCAGGGGGAGTGTCAGACCTTTGGTCGGTAACATCCCAGCCGCAGCCCCAACGTTAACCAACGCCTGGAAACTAAACCAAACGCCGATTGAACAGGCCAAAAAGCCGGAAAACCGCTGATTAATCTCTAACGCACGACGCCCAATGGACATCGCGCGAAAAGCGACGAAGAATACCATTAACAGGGCTAAAACCACACCGAAATAGCCGAGTTCCTCCCCTAAAATCGCGAAAATAAAGTCGGTATGTGCTTCCGGCAAATACTCGAGTTTTTGCACCGAGTTACCTAAACCTTGCCCCCAGAACTCCCCGCGGCCAAACGCCATCAGAGACTGAGTGAGCTGATAACCGCTGCCAAAAGGATCTTCCCACGGGTTCCAAAACGAAGTAACCCGGCGCATACGGTAAGGCTCGGCAATGATTAGCAGGCAAACTGCAAAAATCCCGGAGCCGATAATCGCCAGGAACTGCCACATTTTGGCTCCGGCTAAAAACAGCATCGCCAGCGTAGTAATAAACAGTACCACCACGGTGCCCAAATCCGGCTGAGCCAGCAGTAGCACTGCCAGTATTACCATCACGCCCATCGGTTTGCAGAAGCCCCAGAAGTTACTCCGTACTTCTTCAACCTTGCGCACCAGATAACTGGCCAGATAGCAAAACAGCGAGAGTTTAGATAATTCCGCCGGCTGAATACGCAACGGGCCGATGGAAATCCAGCGGGATGCACCGTTAACCGAGCTACCGACTACCAATACAATTAGCAGCATCACGATGGACAGCAGCAGCATAATGTTGCTGTAGCGCTGCCAGATTTCCATCGGAATACGTAGCGTGACCAGCGACAAACCAAAGGCCAAACCGAGGTAGAGCGCGTCACGCTTGGCGAACAGGAAAGGATCGCCCGCCAAACGCTGACCGATAGGCATTGATGCCGAAGTCACCATCACAAAACCGATGATGGCTAAACCAAAGGTCAGCCACAGCAAGGTTCTGTCATAAAGCACCATACTGGTGGCGTCGCTCTCCCGCGATCCCATGACCCAGTGCTTTAACTTATTAAACAGCCCTAGCCCCAGCATACGCATCAGCCCAGTTCCTCCGCCAGACGGGCAAATTCGGTGCCCCGTTGTTCAAAACTGCGGAACTGATCCAGACTGGCGCAGGCAGGTGATAACAGCACCATATCGCCGCTTTTTAGCGTCTGTGCCAGCAATTTCATTGCCTGTTCCATGGTTTCAGTCAACTGAGAGACTTCCGGTCTCAACTGCGCTAACTGCTCGCCGTCACGGCCGAAACAATAGACTCGGACTTTGTCACCCTGTAGAAAACGGGTCAGACCGGAAAAATCAGCGGATTTACCGTCGCCACCCAGCAGTAAATGCAGAGTGCCATCGACGTATAGCCCGTCCAGCGCCGCTTCGGTGCTGCCAATGTTGGTGGCTTTGGAATCGTTAATCCAACGCACCCCGTTGTTTTCAAACACCAATTGGAAGCGATGTGCCAGCCCTGCGTAGGTGGTCAGTGCTTTTAAGCTCGATGAACGAGGGATCCCCGCCACATCAGCCAAAGCCAGCGCCGCCAACGCATTGGTATAGTTATGTCGGCCTGTCAGCTTCATTTCGCGGGTGTTCAGCACTTTCTCGCCGCGAACCCGCAGCCAGACTTCGCCCTGCTGTTTATTCAGATGGTAATCGCCCACATCAACGCCAAAGCTAATGCAGCGGCTATCGGCTCCGCGTACCGGCATGGTTAGCGCATCATCGGCGTTTACCACACAGGTTTTGGCATTTTCATAAATACGCAGTTTGGCGGCGCGATATTGTTGCAAACCAAACGGATAGCGATCGGTATGATCTTCCGTCACGTTCAAGACGGTCGCGGCGGTGGCGTGCAGACTTGAGGTGGTTTCCAGTTGGAAGCTGGATAATTCCAGCACCACCAACTGATTTTCCTGCTTCAGCAAGGTCAGAGCCGGAACGCCGATATTGCCACCGACGCCAACCTGCCAGCCTGCGGCTTTCGCCATCTCACCCACCAGCGTAGTGACCGTGCTTTTACCGTTAGAGCCGGTAATCGCAACGATCTGCGCCTGATTTTCACGGCAAAACAGTTCAATATCACCGACGATTTCAACGCCAGCTTCCGCCGCCTCACTCAACGCCGGATTAGCCAGCGCCATACCTGGGCTGGCAACGATTAAATCGGCGTCTAACAGCCATTGCTGATTCAGATCGCCCAAATGTCGCTCCAAACCGGCAGGAAGCTTATCCAGACCCGGTGGATTGATGCGGGTATCCATAACGCGCGGCGAAACGCCCCGCGTCATAAAGAAATCAACGCAGGAGAGGCCGGTTAGCCCCAGCCCAATAATGACAACTTTTTTACCCTGATAATCCACCATAATTACCGCACCTTCAGCGTCGCTAGGCCAATCAGGACCAGCATCAGCGAAATAATCCAGAAGCGCACAATCACGCGCGGCTCAGGCCAACCCTTCAGCTCATAATGATGATGAATCGGTGCCATACGGAAAATCCGCTGACCACGAAGCTTAAAGGAGCCAACCTGTAGAATCACTGACAGGGTTTCCACCACGAATACCCCGCCCATAATCAGCAACAAGAATTCCTGACGCAGCAATACGGCGATGGTGCCTAATGCGCCGCCCAGCGCCAGTGAGCCGACATCGCCCATAAAGACCTGTGCCGGATAGGTGTTGAACCATAAGAAACCTAATCCGGCGCCGACGATGGCGGTACAGACGATCACCAATTCACCGGAATGACGCAGATAAGGAATGTGCAAATAGTTGGCAAAGTTGACGTTACCCGTCGCCCAGGCCACCAACGCGAAGCCCGCAGCAACAAATACCGTTGGCATAATGGCCAAACCGTCCAAACCGTCGGTCAGGTTAACGGCGTTACTGGTCCCGACGATCACGAAGTACGCCAGTAGAACGTACATCAGCCCCAACTGGGGCATCACATCTTTAAAGAACGGCACCACCAAGAGCGTTGCCGGGGTGTCTTTACCGATGGTGTACATGGTAAAGGCGGCGGCCAGCGCGATCACCGACTGCCAGAAGTACTTCCAGCGGGCGATCAGTCCCTTGGTATCCTTGCGAACCACTTTGCGGTAATCATCGACAAAACCGACGATTCCGTAGCCCACCAGAATAAACAGTACGCACCAGACGTAAGGGTTAGACGGATAAGCCCACATTAATACCGAAATGGTAATGGAGAACAGAATCATCAGCCCGCCCATGGTTGGCGTGCCGCGTTTGCTGAAATGTGACTCCGGGCCATCGTTACGTACAACCTGACCGATTTGCAGCTTCTGCAAATAAGCAATCAGGCGTGGCCCCATCCACAAGGAGATAAACAGAGCGGTCAACAGACTGACGATGGCGCGAAACGTCAAATAGGAAAAAACGTTAAAACCGGAATAGAATTTGACCAGATATTCAGCCAGCCACACTAACATGATGCTTTCTCCTGTAACGCCTGCACAACACTTTCCATGGCAGCACTACGTGAACCTTTAATTAATACGGTGATAACTTGATGTTCGGACAACAGGGCCGCCAAACGAGCCGTCAACGCGCTCTTATCTTGAAAATGCTCGCCGTTACCGCTGGCGTGACTGATGAGCTGACTTAATTTCCCCACGCTCAACACTTTATCCACTCCAGCCAGACGGGCAGCTTCACCCACCTGACGGTGACAATCTTCTGCGGTTTCACCCAATTCGGCCATATCACCCACCACCATTACGCAGTAACCGGGCATATCGGCCAGAACCTGCGCCGCGGCGATCATGGAACCCACGTTGGCGTTATAAGTGTCATCTAGCAGCAGCTTTCCTTCGGCCAGCGAAATCGGGAATAAACGCCCTTTTACCGCTTGCAACTGAGATAAACCCTGACGCACCGCATCGACATCTGCACCGACCGACATCGCGAGGGCCGCGGCAGCCAAAGCATTGGCGATGTTATGGCGACCCGGTAACGGCAACGACACGGCTACATTGCCGAAAGGCGAATGCAGAGTGAAATCCATACCTTGCTGATGAATGCGCACATCGCTGGCATAAAAATCAGTGTCTTCACCGGCCTGCGGTGAAAAACGCCAAACCTGCTTGTGAGCCAGCGTGGACTGCCAATGCGGCCAGTCATGACTGTCAGCGTTAAGAATGGCAATACCTTTGGCTGGCAAACCGGCAAAGATTTCACCTTTCGCCTGCGCAACGCCCGCCAGTGAACCAAAGCCTTCCAGATGAGCGGCAGCCAGATTGTTCACCAATGCGGCTTCCGGGCGGCTTAAATCCGTGGTGTAGGCGATTTCGCCAATATGGTTCGCACCCAGTTCAATCACCGCAAAATCATGTTCTGGTGTTAAACGCAGTAATGTCAGCGGCACACCGATATCGTTGTTAAAGTTACCGGAGGTATACAACACGTTGCCACACTGACGCAGAATCGCTGCAGTCATCTCTTTAACCGAGGTTTTACCGGAAGAACCGGTCAACGCGACGACTCTGGCAGGCACTTGCTGACGAACCCAAGCGGCAAACTGCCCCAGAGCCAGACGGGTGTCTTTCACCACGATCTGCGGAACATCCACCAATAAGCGCTGACTTACCAACAACGCCCCAGCACCTGCGGCAACGGCTGCTTCAGCAAAATCATGAGCGTCAAAACGCTCGCCTTTCAGTGCCACAAACAGGCAACCTGCCGTCACCTGACGCGTATCGGTGGTCACTTCGGTAATCATATCGTCGTTACCGACCAGCTCAGCATTAAGCTGCTCCGCGAGGTATTGCAGGGAAACGGGAATCATGCGCCCCCCCCCAGCAAACGGGCAACGGTAATACGGTCGGAATAATCCAGACGACGGTTGCCTACCAGTTGGTAATCTTCGTGACCTTTACCGGCCACCAAAACCACATCTTCTTCTTTGGCCTGCATAATCGCGCTGGTTACCGCTTCGGCGCGGCCATGAATTGCCAGCGCACGGCCCGCATCCATCAAACCGCGAAGAATATCAGCCACGATAGCCTGCGGCTCCTCGCTACGCGGGTTATCGTCGGTCACGACAACGCGATCGGCCAGCTGTTCTGCAATGGCTCCCATAAGTGGGCGCTTACCTTTGTCACGATCGCCGCCGCAGCCGAATACGCACCACAGTTGACCTTTGCAGTGCAGGCGGGCCGCCGCCAAAGCTTTTTCCAACGCATCCGGTGTATGAGCGTAATCAACGACTACCGTAGGTTTACCTGGAGCGTTAAACACTTCCATACGACCACAAACCGGCTGGAGCCTAGGTGCAGCAGTTAACAACTCCGCCAATGGATAACCCAGCGCTAACAAGGTCGACAGCGCCACCAGCAGGTTACTGACGTTAAATGCGCCCATTAGGCGGCTTTCCAACTGACCTTTACCCCAACTGGAGTCAAAAGAAATCGTAGCGCCGTTATCGTGATAATCCACGTGAGTGGCAGACAGCCAAGGACCGTTCCAGCCCTGCAGCACTTTATCTTCCATGCTGACGGCAACCGCCTGAGGCAACTGGCTCAGCCAGCGTTGCCCGACGTCATCGTCAGCATTGATAATTTTGTGTTCGGCCTGATGAGTGGAGAACAGCAGCCATTTAGCCGCTTCATAGCTCGCCATGTCGCCGTGGTAATCCAGATGGTCGCGGCTCAGGTTGGTAAACACGGCGGCGGCAAACGGCAGCGCTGCCACGCGGTTTTGCACCAGTCCGTGAGAAGAAACCTCCATCGCGGCCACTTTAGCGCCCTGTTCAACCAGAGAATGCAAAATCTGTTGCACATCAACCGCTGAGCCGGTGGTATTTTCTGTCGGCACAACCTGTCCCAGCAGCCCGTTACCCACGGTACCCATCACTGCACTGCTCTCCCCCAACGCCTGAGTCCATTGCGCCAACAGCTGCGTAGTGGTGGTTTTACCGTTGGTGCCAGTGACGCCAATTAAGCGCAACGCCGCGCCCGGCTGTTGGTAAAACTGGCCTGCCAGTTTGGATAAATGTTGATTCAGATTGCTCAGATAAATCACGGGAACGCCGTGCATTTCCGTAATGCTGGCATCTGGTGCTACGCCTTCGGCTTCAGCAATCACGGCGGCAACGCCCTGAGCAATAGCCTGCGGAATATAGCGCCGCCCGTCCGTCTGGTAGCCGACAACGGCGACAAACAGATCCCCGGCAGCCGCCACGCGGCTGTCTAATGTCATTTCCCGTAGCGCACGCCCCGGGACGTCAAGCCCCCAAGGAGCGAGTAAGTCGCGCAAATTACGATCTGCCACCTGAACCCTCTTTTTTATTAATTACTAATTCGCTTTTATCACTGGTCGGTAACGCGTCCGGTTCAACGTTCATGGTACGCAAAACGCCGCCCATAATTGCGCCAAATACCGGAGCAGAAACCGCACCGCCGTAATATTTCCCGCCCTGCGGGTCATCAATGACCACAACCAGAGCAAATCGAGGGTTGCTTGCCGGCGCGACGCCGGCGGTATACGCAAGATATCGGTTCACGTATTTGCCGTCCGGTCCGACTTTCTTCGCAGTACCGGTTTTAATCGCAATACGATAGCCTTTAATCGCAGCTTTGGTGCCCCCGCCGCCCGGTAACGCTACGCTTTCCATCATATGAACCACGGTGCGAACAATGGGCTCAGGGAAGACGCGCTCACCGGCAACCGGTGGGTCAACTTTGGTAATCGACAACGGGCGATAAATACCCATACTGCCGATCGTTGCATAGACTCGCGCTAACTGTAACGGCGTTACCATTAGCCCGTAGCCGTAAGAGAAGGTGGCCCTCTCTATGTCAGACCACCGTTGTTTTTTAGGATATAAGCCACTGCTTTCTCCGACCAACCCCAAATTGGTCGCTTTCCCAAACCCAAAACGTGAGTAAGTATCTACTAACGCTGAGGATGGCATCGCTAACGCCAGCTTAGAAACACCGACGTTACTCGACTTCTGTAGAATCCCTGTCACCGACAGCTCTGCATAACGCGCCACGTCTTTGATCTGATGGCCGTTAACAAAGTACGGCAGAGTATTCAATACGCTGTTTTCTTTGATAACGCCGTGCTGCAATGCGGTCATCACCACCATAGGCTTAACCGTAGAGCCCGGCTCGAAAATATCGGTAATTGCCCGGTTACGCATGGCTTCTTTCGGCGTACCGGTTAGGTTGTTCGGGTTGTAAGAAGGGCTGTTGGCCATTGCCAGCACTTCGCCGGTGTTCACATCCACCAGCACTGCGGTTCCTGATTCAGCTTTGTTGAACGCCACCGCATTGTTCAATTCGCGATAAACCAGCGCTTGTAGGCGTTCATCGACGCTCAGCGCCAGATTATGTGCCGCCTGACTATCCACAGAGGAGATATCTTCGATCACCCGACCATAGCGGTCTTTACGCACCGTACGTTCGCCCGGTTGACCGGTTAGCCAGCGATCGAAGCTTTTCTCAACCCCTTCAATTCCCTGACCATCGATATTGGTCACGCCGATGATATGCGCCATAACCTGCCCCGCAGGGTAGTAGCGGCGGGATTCCTGACGCAGATAGATACCCGGCAATTTCAACTTATGGATATAGTCACCAATAGCCGGATTGACCTGACGCGCCAGATAAACAAAGCGACCTTTCGGATTCGCGTTAATGCGGGAAGCCAACTGATCGAGAGGGATTTCCAGCGCGTCGGACAGGGCTTTCCAGCGCGTATCCAGCGTAATTCCGCCACGTTCCTGCAGTTCTTTCGGATCGGCCCAAATGGCATTCACCGGAACACTCACCGCCAGAGGTCGCCCGGCTCGATCGCTTATCATGCCGCGAGCGGTAGGTACGGATTGAACCCGCAGCGAACGCATGTCGCCTTCCCGTACCAATTTGTCTGGATTGATCACTTGCAGGTAGGCAGTGCGTAGCATCAGCCCAACCAAAGCCAGTAAAATACAGCCGCACAGCAATGCAAAACGCCAGCTTATAAAGCTGGCTTGTTCTTCCTGCCGTTTCAACTTACCGGGGCGCGCTGCTTTCATGCGTTACCTTGGCTACTCCGAGTCATGGTGAGTGCAAATTTAATCATTGTTTAACCACAATGTTTTCTTGTGCTGGATCAACGTGCTGCATTTTTAACTTATCAGTAGCGATACTCTCGACCCGGCTGTGATCGCCCAAGGCGTTCTCTTCCAGAATCAGGTTACGCCACTCGATGTCCAGAGCATCACGCTCCAGCACCAGCTGCTCACGTTCGGCGGTCAGCAACCGGGTGCGGTGAGCGGTTGTCACCACTAACACCGCAGAGATCAACACCGCAACCAGCAGAATCAATGGAATCTTGGCATTACGGAGTAAATCTCCGCCAATGACCCCTACCAAGCCGTGGCGTTCGTTGCCTATCACGCGTTAATCCTCTCTGCAAAACGCAGTACGGAGCTACGCGCCCGTGGGTTTTCCGCAACTTCCGCGTCGGAAGGCATCATTTTCCCTACGGATTTCAAATTACGTCCGCCCAGACTCTGTAACTGCTCCTCCGTTAACGGCAGACCGGCAGGCACTTTCGGCCCACGGCTTTGGTTACGGATAAAGTTTTTAACAATACGATCTTCAAGGGAATGGAAACTGATGACGGAGAGACGACCACCGGGAGCTAATACTTCCAGCGCACCTTCCAATGCTCGTTCGATTTCTTCCAGTTCGCTGTTGATATAAATGCGAATCGCCTGGAAACTGCGGGTGGCCGGATGCTTGTGCTTTTCGCGGAATGGGCTGGCGTTAGCAATCAAATTAGCCAGCTCAGTGGTGCGAGTCATCGGCTGGGTCAGGTTGCGCTCAACAATGGCGCGAGCCAGACGTTTGGCAAAGCGCTCTTCACCAAAGGTTTTCAATACCCAGGCAATGTCGTCAGCGCCAGCTTTCATCAACCACTCGGCGGCAGAAATGCCACGCGAAGGATCCATGCGCATATCCAGCGGCCCGTCACGCATAAAGGAAAAACCGCGTTCTGGATCGTCTAACTGCGGTGAAGAAACGCCCAGGTCCAACAGTACGCCATCGATCTTCCCGACTAAGTCCAATTCCCGCACATAATCTGCTAATTCAGAAAACGGACCGTGTACGATTGAGAAACGCGGATCGGTAATGGATTTCGCTGCTTCAATAGCTTGCGGGTCGCGGTCAATTGCTATCAAACGCCCTTCCGGCCCAAGTTGAGACAGAATCAGACGTGAATGGCCACCACGACCAAAAGTTCCGTCGATATAAATGCCGTTACTGCGAATGTTCAGGCCGTTAACTGCCTCATCCAGCAGCACGCTTGTGTGCTTATAATTATCTACCATGCTTATAGCGATAAGTCCTGTAGCCGCTCAGATAAAGGTTCCTGAGTCGACTGTTGTGCGTCTATGTCATCCTTGACTTGTTGATACCAGGTCTGTTCATCCCACAGTTCAAACTTGTTGAACTGCCCAACCAGCATCACTTCTTTACTCAGCCCGGCGTGTTGACGCAGCGTATTTGCAATCAACAAACGCCCGGAACCATCCATCTGGCATTCGCTAGCATGCCCCAACAGCAAACGCTGAATACGGCGCTCGGCAGGAACCATGCTCGACAGACGAGAAAGTTTTTGTTCAATGATTTCCCATTCGGGCAAAGGATAAAGCAACAGGCATGGTTGGTGAAGGTCGATAGTGCAGACCATCTGTCCTCGCGATTCCTCGTTCAGCAAATCCCGATAACGGGTAGGTACGGCAAGCCGCCCTTTGCTGTCGAGGTTAACCATCGTTGCCCCACGAAACATCGTTGAGTCACCCCTTCATGGCCTTATTTGCCACTTTATCCCACAAATCCCCACATTAAAGAGTTTACGGATGGTATGAAAACCTTGTCAAGCCAGAGCAGATGCGGTTTGGCAATATTTATGGGTGTATTTTGAGATATATCTTGTAGAAGGGGCGTTTTCAGCAAGTAGCGTGGAAATTAACGTCATGATAAACGGGCTATTTTTCCGCCGGATGATTTTACTGATTAAATAACGATTAATTTAGCAATTAATTGTCACATTAATTCCTTCTGCAAGGGATGTCTCATTTCCAGTATAAAAATTGCACAATGCAAAATATTAGGAATTAGGCCTATCTCCCGCAGTGACTGGCTGCGCCGGGGAATGTTAATGCAGAACATTCCTGCGGATAATCTTCGTAAATAATACCCATTAAAATTACCAGGCGTTCACCGTGGGCGCATTTTACTTCAATTACTCAGAGGAATATGAATCTATTTTGAAATAAATTATTAGCCGCTGATTACCCGCCGCTTTTTAATAAGAGAATGCATCTTAAGAAAAGTCCCAAATTAGTAGCGCAGCGCCAATGTATTTTTCCCGCCTTTCAATATGGCTATTAAGCGCTAATCAAATTCCCCATTGACGCTTAAAACCACCAGCGAACTTAATTCATTGTTTTTAAATAATAAACACTCAACCCTCCGCGTAATTCACCATAAAAAAGTCTTTACAGGTCAGTTGGAAGTATAAAAATCAGACAAATGTTAAAAATAGAAATTTTCAGCTAGTTATATTAAACAAAGCAGTCATGTAAACTACAGTAAAAACAAAACACCAAATAATACCCCATAAACCAACAAAAAATAGAAACATACCACCAATAATAGCTGTGCATATTTAACCTATTAACGGATTTTCCCCCAATCTGGGAGGTAATGACGATGTTTTCTACTGATTCTCGCTTACGTAGCGCCGTTGCAGATACCTTTGCTCTTGTGGTGTATTGCTTTATCACCGGTATGGCGATTGAAATACTGATTTCAGGTATGACCTTTGAGCAGTCGCTTTCTTCACGCTTGCTTTCCATACCGGTTAACATCCTGATTGCTTGGCCTTACGGCATGTATCGGGACAGTTTTATCCGTTTCGCTCAACGATGCGCGGGACAACATTTTTGGGCGAAAAATCTGGCCGACCTACTGGCCTACGTCAGTTTTCAGTCTCCGGTTTACGCCATTATTCTGTGGACGGTCGGTGCAGATTTCCAGCAGATCGTCACGGCAGTAGCCAGTAATGCGGTCGTTTCTATGGTAATGGGCGTGGCCTACGGCTATTTTCTGGAATATTGCCGCCGCCTGTTCCGCGTAGCCGGGTACGTGTGAGACAAGCATCGAAGTAACAGCGACAAATATGATTCGGGCACCGATTAAGGTGCCCGATTGCATTTTAGCGAAAGTATTCAGCGCGTTATTTGCGGCTTAAACTACCGCGACGGAACAGATTACGACGAATACGCGTCAAGCCCGGTTTCGGTTTATGCGGTTCATCCAGACTGGCCAGCACCAATTCCAATACTCTTTCCGCCACGTCACGGTGACGCTGCGCCACCGCCAACACTGGGCATTCCAGAAAATCCAACAGCTCATTATCACCAAAGGTGGCGATAGCCAGATTGGTGGGCAGGCGGCCACTTTGCTGCAAAGTGACATCCAGCACGCCCTGTAGCAATTGAAAGGAAGTGGTGAACAACGCCTGCGGCATTGGGTGAGTTTTCAGCCATTCGGCAAACTTCACTCCGGAAGCTTCCCGCTCATAGCTATTTGCATACAGATAATCCACTTTACGCGGATCGTCCTGCCAGGCCTCGCGGAAACCCTGTTCACGTAGGAAGCTCACCGAAAGCTCCGGTAAAGCACCGAGATACAGAACGGATTCCGCAGGGAAAGTGCGTAGCTCTCGCGCCAGCATCAAGGCATCGTCCTGATCGGCCCCCACAACGCTAATAAAGTGCTCGCGATCCAACGCTCTATCTAACGCAATGATAGGTAAGGGTTTATCTACCCAGCGTTGATAAAACGGATGTTCTGGCGGCAGCGCCGTCGAAACGATAATCGCATCAACCTGACGTTGTAACAGATGCTCAATACAACGCATCTCGTTATCAGGCTGATCTTCAGAACAGGCGATCAAGAGCTGATAGCCGCGCTGACGCGCCTGCCGCTCAAGATAATTCGCAATACGTGTATAACTGGTATTTTCAAGATCCGGAATCACCAGACCAATGGATCGGGTTCTGCCCGCGCGCAAACCTGCCGCTACGGCATTAGGGTGATAATTGTGTTCACGTACCACAGCCATCACTTTTTCTACTGTTTTATCGCTGACCCGGTACTGCTTCGCTTTGCCATTAATGACATAACTGGCCGTTGTGCGCGAAACACCCGCGAGACGCGCGATTTCATCCAGTTTCACGTTAACCCCTTATAAACCCTGTAAAGTTATGAAAAGCAGATCTGTCTGCCGGGTTTTATATACATAATTTAACTATGGATATAACCCATGATAGATCTAACCGCAGAACACTCCATTGAGCAACCGCTTTCACCTTAGGATGTCACTATCAGGCTTAAAAATGCAAAAAAAAGCTCTGCTTCAAAGCAGAGCCTCAGATTTATCTCGTTTATATGCCTGATTTCGGCTTAACGCATAATTTTTTCACCGCGAGAAACGCCAACAATGCCGGAGCGAGCAACTTCAACAATCTCAGCCACTTCCCGCACCGCATTAAGAAATGCGTCCAGTTTGTCGCTGGTTCCCGCTAATTGAACGGTGTACAGCGTCGCGGTAACGTCAACGATCTGGCCGCGGAAAATCTCGGTGCAACGTTTGATTTCTTCACGTCCGTAACCGCTAGCCTGTAGTTTCACCAACATGATTTCGCGCTCAACGTGCGCACCGGGCACCAGTTCGCTGACTCTCAATACGTCCACCAGCTTATGCAGTTGTTTCTCAATCTGCTCCAGTACTTTTTCGTCACCCACGGTTTGGATGGTCATACGGGACAGAGTGGGATCGTCTGTAGGTGCCACGGTCAAGCTTTCAATGTTATATCCGCGCTGCGAAAATAGGCCGACAACCCGAGACAACGCCCCTGATTCGTTTTCCAATAATACTGATAAAATCCGGCGCATCATTAGGTCCTCTCCGTTTTGCTTAACCACATTTCGTCCATACCGCCACCGCGAATTTGCATCGGGTAAACGTGCTCAGTTTCATCAACGGTGACATCCACAAATACCAGACGATTGGTTTCGGAAAGCAGCGTTAATGCTTCGGCCAGTTTTGCCTCCAGCTCGCCTGGGGTACGAATGGCGATCCCGATATGTCCGTAGGCTTCAGCCAGTTTGACAAAATCAGGCAGAGATTCCATATAGGATTGCGAATGGCGGCCAGAGTAAATCATATCCTGCCATTGTTTCACCATGCCCAGATAACGGTTGTTCAGGTTCAGCACCAACACCGGCAAGTTATACTGCAATGCCGTCGATAACTCCTGAATATTCATTTGGATACTCCCGTCACCGGTTACGCAAACCACGGTTTCATCCGGTAACGCCAGCTTGACGCCCAGCGCCGCCGGTAGGCCAAAGCCCATGGTTCCCAAACCGCCAGAGTTGATCCAACGGCGCGGTTTATCAAACGGATAGTACAGTGCAGCAAACATCTGGTGCTGCCCGACATCAGAAGTCACATAAGCATCACCTTTGGTCAAACGATGCAGAGTTTCAATTACCGCCTGAGGCTTAATACTGCCGCTTTCTTTGTTGTAACCCAGGCAATCACGAGCGCGCCATTGTTCGATAGACTGCCACCAATCGCGAAGCGCATCGAAATCCTGCGCACAGTCGATTTGTGTCGCCAGCTCCAGCATTTGCTTCAGCACCTGTTTGGCGTCGCCAACAATAGGAATATCGGCATTTACCGTTTTCGAAATAGAAGTTGGGTCGATATCAATATGCAGAACAGTGGCATTCGGACAATATTTAGCCAAATTATTCGTAGTACGATCATCGAAACGTACCCCTACGGCAAAGATCAAATCCGCGTTGTGCATCGCCATATTGGCTTCAAAAGTACCGTGCATTCCAAGCATGCCTACGCTTTGGCGATGTGTCCCTGGGAAACCACCTAACCCCATTAACGACGTCGTCACCGGAAGATTCAGTTTCTCTGCCAGAGTGAGCAATTCTTCGTGGCAGGCGGCGTTTATCGCCCCACCGCCCACGTACATAATGGGTTTTCTGGCAGCCAGAATGGTTTGCAATGCGCGTTTAATCTGCCCGCGATGGCCTTGTACCGTTGGATTATATGAACGCAGGCTAACCTGCTCTGGATAGGCATAAGGCAGTCTCAGCGCCGGGCTGACAATATCCTTCGGCAAATCAATCACTACTGGACCAGGGCGTCCACTTGAGGCCAGATAAAAGGCTTTTTTCAGCACGGAAGGAATATCTTCGGTGCGCTTAACCAGAAAACTGTGTTTTACCACTGGACGGGAAATACCGACCATGTCGCATTCCTGAAAAGCATCATAGCCAATGAGCGAGCTAGGTACCTGCCCTGACAGCACCACCATTGGAATAGAATCCATATAGGCTGTAGCAATCCCGGTTATGGCATTGGTCGCACCGGGGCCGGAAGTCACCAGCACAACCCCGACTTCGCCCGTGGCACGAGCATAGCCATCGGCCATGTGTACTGCACCTTGTTCATGACGAACCAGAATATGATCGATTCCCCCAACCGTGTGCAGGGCATCGTAGATATCAAGTACGGCCCCGCCGGGATAACCGAATACATGTTTTACGCCCTGATCGATTAACGATCGGACCACCATCTCGGCTCCTGACAACATCTCCATGGTTTTGCCTCCGGGCTTAGTTTTACTTTTTTGGACAACAGAAAAACATTTCTACGTCGTCCTGTAGGAAAGGCACGAGGCCCAACTCTGGTTATTTTTCGAATAGGATTAATTAACATAACGTCAGAATTTCTAGCAGGCAAACGGCAAATCAGGTGCTAAGAGGAGGTTCAATCTGTGACACGCTGTATTCATTAATTTTACAAAAATAAAACACTAGCAAGACCGTACATTTTGTCGGGATTGTGTCGGAGGGTGAATCAATAACAGAACTAAATGAGGTAATGACTTTTGCCGGAATATTGAGCAAAACCGTGATTCGCGCTACAAGAACGATGGGAAGAGCAAGCTGGCGTCAAAAAACACCAAGCCCCGCGTGCTACACCTGGTTTCCAGATGCTGCCCGCAGGGCTTGTAGAGAACCATCGCTCATCCGATTAATGGGTCAGCATATTAATCACGATACATAGAATCAATTTCAAACTGATAGCGTTGAGAAATAATTTTGCGACGCAGTTTAAGCGTTGGCGTCAACTCGCCAGACTCCATTGAGAAAGCCTTTGGCAACAGCGTAAAGCGCTTTACCTGCTCAAATTTCGACAACTCTTTCTGCATATCTTTCAAACGTTGTTCAAACATTTCCACAATGTGGCTATGACGCAGCAGTTCCAGACGATCGTGATATTTTAAATTGATCGATTTGGCATATTCTTCCAATGATTCGAAACAAGGCACGATCAATGCAGAGACGAATTTTCGCGTATCGGCGATCACGGCAATTTGCTCAATAAAACGATCCTGACCCAAGGTGCCTTCGATCATCTGCGGAGCAATGTATTTGCCCCCCGATGTTTTCATCAAATCTTTCAACCGTTCGGTGATAAACAGGTTACCTGCGCTATCAATGGCACCCGCATCGCCGGTTTTTAACCAGCCGTCTTCAGTAAAGGTCGCCGCCGTTTCTTCCGGCTTATTCAGGTAGCCACGCATCACTATTGGCCCACGAACCTGAATTTCATTTTCCGCGCCGAGACGCACTTCAATACCCGGCAACGGCTTGCCGATTGAACCAAAGCGGAAATCATTTTCTTCCCAGCAGGAAACCGTAGCGCAGGTTTCCGTCATGCCGTAGCCATATTTGATATTGATTCCAATGGACTGGAAAAACAAAATGATATTGTCATCTAGGCGCGCACCGGCTGCCGGTAAAAATCGCACGCGACCACCGAGCACATTACGCAACTTTTGCAGCACTAAACGATCGGCCAAAGCGAACAAACGATCGGAAAACCATGAGGATTTGCGTGCTTCCTGCTGACGGCGGAATTGTTTCTCACCGCAGCTTACCGCCCAGTGGAACAACGCCCGGCGATGCGGTTTGGCTTGCGCGACTTTCTCATGAATCGCCGAAAAAACCTTTTCATAGAAACGAGGAACGGCACACATGACGGTTGGGCTAACGGCCTGCATCGCCTGACGAACCCAGTCAGTATTACTGATGTAGACATTTTGCGCACCGGTATGCATCACGTAGAAACTCCACGCGCGCTCAAAAACGTGAGAAAGCGGCAGGAAACTCAGGGAAACATCATCGGTAGTCAGCGTTAAGCGCTCATCATGCAAATACAGCTGCGCCGCCATATTGCGGTAGTCCAGCATCACCCCTTTCGGTTCGCCGGTGGTTCCCGAGGTATAAATCAGGGTAAACAGATCGTCTAAATCACAGCTATCGATACGCATATTCAGCAAAAACTGCAGTGTTTCATCGGGAGCGATGTCGAATGAAGCAAGGTGCTGAGCATACTCGCAGCCACGTAAATCAACCGTCGGATCCAGCGCTACGATAGTTTCCAACTGCGGACACAGGTTTTTTAGCGTTATCGCCACATCATACTGCGACTGCTCACCGACAAACAGAATGCGGATATCGGCGTCATTGACGACAAAGGCCGCCTGCGCCGGCGTATTGGTCGCATAAAGTGGAACGCTGATCGCACGGATTTGCAAAATAGCCAAATCAACTAAAGACCACGCCATGCTGTTATTAGCAAAAATACCCACTTTGTCCTGCACCGCTACACCTTTAGACAGCAGCGCAGCAGAAATGCGTTGAACCTGATGGCCTACTTGCTGCCAGCTAAGTTGAGTTTCTGCTGCGGGAGACCACTGGCGGAAGGCCGTCTGATCAGCACGATGTTTAATTTGCTGATGCAATCGACGCACCAAGTGGTATTGCTGCAATTTATCTATCATAGAAATGCTGCCCAGGGTTGAAATAAACAAATGTAGTGAATACGTAAAGCATAGGATGAAGCTCCCCTTTGACCAAAGTTTCGGCTTACAGGTGTTCACTTTTTTCGCGCAGTCTACTCACTCTTAGCCCTATGGCAAACAAATTTCGGCGTAAGAATGTGAGGATAAACTGATTTCACAGCGGATTTCAGTGAAATTAGTGAGGTCTATCCCAAATGGCAGACTGGCATCTGAGGGAAATATTGCGAGAATAAACACAGAATAACGGAGATAAAATTTTAATGAGTGCCGCTACGTAACAAAACTACTGAGGTACATAGTACCCCAGTAGTAACACCGCCAGTAGCCGTTAATAAAGTTTAAATTGAAAGGCTAAATTGGCTTAATAAGGCTTTCATCCACTGATGACCTTTATCGCGATCGGTAGATTCATGCCAGGTTAGATAACAGGCTCGTGTAGTATTCGCCCAAGGTAATTCAATAAGTTTTAGCTTAGATTCCTCACTACATATATTAATTAACCAGCGAGGAACAATAGCCACGTAATTTGTTTTAGATACAACGTTAAGAACGCTATTCATATCCGTGCTTTCATAGGAAATAGTATGGGACAAGTCATTAGCCTCATAATAGTTCTTGCTAAATGAACCCACTTTATCCAAAGAATCCACGGCGTGTTGCTCTTCAAAAAGTTGATCTGAAGTAATAGATTCGTTTATTCGCGGATGATCTTTTGAAACAGCCAATACCAATTCATCATTAAATAAAAGTGTGCGTTTAAATTCAGGCCGTTCAAATTCGGTATAACCGATCACAAAGTCGGTTTTCTGATAGCGCAACTGATGTTCAATATCATCATTTAAGTATGACTTAATTGATAACTGTACGTGTGGGCCGCACTGTTTTACTCGCCCCACTATTTCGGCGGTAAGGCGAACATCAAGCGGACTACAAATGGAGAGATTAAACAAACGTTCGCTACTTTTTGGCTCAAACCCAACGCCGGGCAATTCATTATGGACCAATTGTAATGCCTGGCGAACCGGTCCAAACAGCTGTTTGGCTCGGACTGTCGGCTGAATACCTCGACCGCTACGGAAAAAGAGTTCGTCATCAAACATCAGCTTTAAACGAGCTACGGCGTTGCTGACCGCCGGTTGTGACATCCCCAAAGATTGCGCCGCGCGGGTCACGTTCTGCTCTTGCATAACGGCATCAAAAACCGTGAGTAAATTAAGATCAACGCTACGCAAATGGACATCAAACGATTCTTTTTGAGTTACTGGATTTGCAGTTACCAAGTTGTGTTCAGACATGCTTAACTCCACTAAGCTTTATGCAGATGGTTCTATTAGGTGTATGACTATCTTTTAACAGCAGTAAGTTAATTACTGATATATTAGATGTCTCACAATTAATATAACCAATGATCTCAATTGTTATCGTTAGGAAAGATAACCACTGAGTCTCGTCCTTGTATAAAATGTGAAACCACGTATCACATCTAACGCATCCTATTGTCAGAATAGTTTCCATAGATAAATAAAAAGTGGAACGTGGCATGTTATCACTGGAATCACTAATTTCCAGAAATGTGATGATTAACCTCCAAGTGACATACAAACACTCACCTTATAAGATACAATGATTCATAATCATGCCATTATTAAATAATAATTTCATAAATTAAACCTTATTAGTTCTTAAAATAAGCTAACAACAGTTAAATGGTTAAGTTTTTTACATTGACATAATAAACATTAAGTGTGAATTAATAAACTAAAGGTTGACAAATATAAACGCTGTGTATGCTAACTCTCATTATATATAAATATATTTATGGTAATTAAGTAACGCTAATAGCGGACGTCGTAAGATGCCTTATTACATTAATGCTATCTGTCATTTTTATCCACCTTATCAAGTTTGTCAGAGGATAATTTTACTTAAACAAAGGTTAACTATTCATCTAAGAGGCAGGAATCGAACGGAGCATTAATGTTAAGCATAATCACCCACTTTTAATCACACGCGTGAAACAATCAATAACACCAAAAACAACCAAGCAAAATATAAATCCAAAATATGAATCAATATAGTATTTAATGCTAAAAACAAGACTCACAAAAACCTCAAACCAGTTTAAGTCGCCACTTCAAACAAAAGTTGACACTCCTGTTGAAATAACGTATCAAATTAGGAAGCGAAACAATTAACCGATGAGAAACTGATAATTATGTTCTACTCCAACCGTCTACTAGGCCTACTACTAAACGCATCTTACTTGCGCGGTATGTTGGTGGACGGAAATCAGAACTGATTCAGCCATCAAGATTCAGAAACCCGCGCAAATGCGCGGGTTTTTTTTTACCCGTCGCGCGCTAAATAAAAAAGTTACTCAGAAAAATAAGGAATTACCCGATGAGCCAACAAGTCATTATCTTCGATACCACCTTGCGTGACGGCGAACAGGCGTTACAGGCTAGCCTGAGCGTGAAAGAGAAATTACAGATTGCGCTGGCGCTGGAAAGGATGGGCGTCGATGTTATGGAAGTTGGCTTTCCCGTTTCTTCCCCTGGCGATTTCGAATCGGTGCATACCATAGCCCGTGAAATCAAAAACAGCAGAGTCTGCGCCTTGGCGCGCTGTGTCGATAAAGACATTGATGTAGCCGCCGAAGCCTTGCGTATCGCCGAGGCTTTCCGTATTCACGTATTTTTAGCCACATCGACGTTACATATTGAATCCAAATTAAAGCGCACGTTTGAAGACGTTATGGCGATGGCCGTTCACTCGGTCAAACGTGCTCGTCATTATACCGATGACGTTGAATTCTCCTGTGAAGATGCAGGCCGCACGCCAATCGATAACTTGTGCCGGATTGTCGAGGCCGCGATTGGCGCTGGGGCGACCACGATCAACATCCCTGATACCGTGGGTTACACCACGCCTTATCAGTTCGGCGGAATAATCAGTAATTTGTATGAGCGTGTTCCAAACATCGATAAAGCCATTATTTCAGTTCATTGCCACGACGATTTGGGTATGTCGGTCGCGAACTCCATCACCGCCGTTCAGGCTGGTGCGCGTCAGGTTGAAGGAACGATTAACGGTTTGGGCGAACGCGCCGGTAACTGTTCATTAGAAGAAGTGATTATGGCGATAAAAGTGCGCCACGAAATGCTGGGTGTGCATACCAATATCAATCATCAGGAGATCTACCGCACCAGCCAGTTGGTCAGTAAATTATGCAATATGCCAATTCCTGGCAATAAAGCCATTGTTGGTAGCAATGCTTTTGCTCACTCTTCCGGTATTCATCAGGATGGCGTCCTGAAAAATCGTGAAAATTACGAAATCATGACGCCGGAATCCATTGGCTTGAAAGAAGTTCAGTTAAACCTGACCTCCCGCTCTGGCCGCGCCGCAGTAAAACACCGTATGGAAGAAATGGGCTATCAGGATAAGGATTACGATCTGGATTCCTTATATGACGCTTTCCTGAAACTGGCGGATAAAAAAGGCCAGGTATTTGATTACGATTTAGAAGCTCTGGCCTTTATTAATAAACAACAGGAAGAACCGGAATATTACCGTTTGGACTATTTCAGCGTTCAATCTGGCTCCAGCGTGATGGCCACGGCGTCAGTGAAATTGGTGTGTGGCGAAGAAATAAAATCCGAAGCTGCTACCGGCAACGGCCCGGTAGACGCCGTTTATCAGGCAATTAACCGCATTACCGAATATCCGATTGAATTAGTGAAATATCAATTATCTGCCAAAGGTCAGGGTAAAGATGCGCTGGGTCAGGTGGATATCGTGGTGGAACATCAAGGCCGCCGTTTCCACGGCGTCGGATTGGCCACTGACATTGTTGAATCTTCCGCTAAGGCATTGGTTCACGTATTAAATAACATCTGGCGCGCTCAGCAGGTAGAAATAGAAAAACAGCGCTTGCAACAAAATACTCAGGAAATGGTGTGAACATGACGAAAATTTATCATATTGCCGTTTTACCCGGAGACGGCATTGGTCCAGAAGTGATGGCACAGGCAAACAAAGTGTTAGACGCAGTCCGCCAGCGCTTTAACATGCGAATTTCCACCAGCGTTTATGATGTCGGCGGTGCTGCTATCGATCGTCAGGGCTGCCCTTTGCCTACGACAACCATTAACGGCTGCGAGCAGGCTGACGCAATTTTATTCGGCTCCGTCGGCGGCCCCAAATGGGAACATTTGCCGCCGGACGAACAACCTGAGCGCGGCGCTTTGTTGCCTTTGCGTAAACATTTCAAGTTATTCAGCAACCTGCGCCCTGCCCGTTTGTATCAGGGTCTGGAAGAGTTTTGCCCATTGCGCAGCGATATTGCTGCCCGCGGCTTCGATATTCTGTGCGTACGTGAATTAACCGGCGGAATCTATTTCGGCCAACCGAAAGGTCGCGACGGCCAAGGCATGTATGAGCGCGCCTTTGATACCGAGGTTTATCACCGTTTTGAAATTGAGCGAATCGCCCGTATTGCCTTTGAATCCGCGCGCAAGCGTCGTAGTAAAGTCACTTCGATTGATAAAGCCAACGTATTGCAAAGTTCTATTCTGTGGCGCGATGTGGTGAATGCCATTGCCGCAGATTATCCGGACGTCGCGCTGTCCCATATGTATATCGACAACGCCACCATGCAGTTGATTAAAGATCCATCCCAGTTCGACGTATTGCTGTGTTCCAACCTGTTTGGCGATATTTTATCCGATGAGTGCGCCATGATTACTGGTTCTATGGGCATGTTGCCCTCTGCCAGTCTGAACGAGCAGGGCTTTGGTTTGTATGAACCAGCGGGCGGCTCCGCGCCGGATATCGCCGGGAAAAATATCGCCAACCCGATTGCGCAAATTTTATCGGCATCACTGTTGTTACGCTTCAGTTTAGGCGAAGACGATGCCGCCGACGCCATTGAGCGCGCAGTTAATCTGGCGCTTGAACAAGGCTATCGTACCGCTGATTTGGCGGGTGATGGGGAAGCTATTGGCACCAATGAAATGGGCGATATCATCGCATCCTTTATCGCTGAGGGGATTTAACATGGCCAAGACCTTATACCAAAAATTGTACGATGCGCATATCGTCCGTGAAGCCCCGAACGAAACGCCATTGCTGTATATCGACCGTCATTTGGTGCATGAAGTCACCTCACCACAGGCTTTCGACGGCCTGCGTGCTATGGGCCGTCCGGTACGTCAGCCGGGTAAGACTTTTGCTACCATGGATCACAACGTTTCTACCCAAACCAAAGACATTAATGCCAGCGGTGAAATGGCGCGAATTCAGATGCAGGAATTAATCAAGAACTGTGCCGAATTTGGCGTTTCTTTATATGACTTGAACCATCCTTACCAAGGTATCGTCCACGTTATCGGCCCGGAACAAGGCATGACGTTGCCGGGAATGACCATCGTATGCGGCGATTCTCACACCGCAACTCACGGTGCCTTTGGCTCTTTGGCTTTCGGTATCGGTACTTCGGAAGTTGAGCATGTTTTAGCGACGCAAACGCTGAAGCAGGGTCGCGCCAAGACCATGAAAATTGAAGTTAACGGTGAAGTTGGCGCAGGTATTACCGCTAAAGACATCGTATTGGCGATCATCGGTAAAACCGGTAGCGCAGGCGGAACTGGGCACGTAGTGGAATTCTGCGGCAGCGCGATTGAAGCCTTGAGCATGGAAGGTCGAATGACCTTATGCAATATGGCAATAGAAATGGGTGCTAAAGCGGGTTTGGTCGCGCCGGATGATGTCACTTTTGACTACCTGAAAGGCCGCCAGTTTGCGCCAACCGGTGCGAATTGGGAGCACGCCGTGATCTACTGGCGCACGCTGAAATCCGATGCCGATGCCAAATTTGACACCGTGGTGACATTGAACGCAGCGGATATTGCACCGCAGGTCACATGGGGCACCAACCCAGGTCAGGTCATTGCCGTTAACCAGATTATTCCAGCACCTGAGTCTTTCAGCGATCCGGTTGAGCGCGCGTCGGCTGAAAAAGCTTTGGCTTATATGGACTTGCGTCCGGGCATTAAGTTGACTGACGTGCCTATCGATAAAGTATTTATCGGTTCCTGTACCAATTCACGTATTGAAGATTTACGGGCTGCGGCGGCTATCGCACAGGGCAGAAAAGTAGCTCAGGGCGTACAAGCTATCGTGGTTCCTGGCTCTGGGCCGGTCAAAGCGCAGGCGGAAGCCGAAGGTTTGGATCAGATCTTTATCAACGCTGGTTTTGAATGGCGCTTGCCGGGCTGTTCCATGTGTTTGGCGATGAATAACGACCGTTTGGAACCGGGCGAGCGCTGCGCTTCTACCAGTAACCGTAACTTTGAAGGTCGCCAGGGCCGAGGCGGGCGCACCCATTTAGTCAGCCCTGCAATGGCGGCAGCGGCGGCGGTGAGCGGCCATTTTGCAGACGTGCGCGATTTATCCGCGTCCACACATTAATCGGAGACACCATAGTGGCAAAATTTATTCAACACACAGGTTTGGTCGTTCCGTTGGATGCAGCGAATGTCGATACCGACGCCATCATTCCTAAGCAGTTTTTGCAAAAAGTGACGCGCACTGGCTTCGGCCAACATTTGTTTAACGATTGGCGTTTTCTGGACGATGCCGGTCAGGTGCCTAACCCTGAATTTGTGCTGAATCACCCGCGCTATCAGGGGACGACTATTTTGCTGGCGCGCGAAAATTTTGGCTGCGGCTCATCTCGCGAGCATGCCCCTTGGGCACTGACCGATTACGGTTTTAAGGTGGTTATCGCCCCAAGTTTTGCCGATATCTTTTACGGTAACTCATTCAATAACCAATTATTACCGGTGACGTTAAGCGAAGCGGATATTGATACTTTATTCCAGTTGGTAGAAAGTCAGGAAGGTATCGAGTTCGTCGTGGATTTAGAAAAGCAAACCGTCAGCGCCGGAGGCAAAAGTTATGCCTTTGAGATCGATGGTTTCCGCCGTCATTGCATGATGAATGGGCTGGACAGTATCGGTTTGACATTGCAGCACGAGGCTAATATTTCGGCCTATGAGCAGCAGCAACCCGAATTTTTACGTTAATTTTCAGCAAGCTACGCTCGGTCACTTGGCGCGCAACCAAGTGACCGAGACGACTGAAGGCAGTAACACCGCGGTGGAGTGAAAGATGCAGAGGATTTAGATAGCCCTGACTCGGCTAAATATCCCCAATGACACTGTCGCCAGTAACGCAGCCATCCAATAAACCGCGTAATGCCCCAGATTCTCCGTCAGCACGCCTTGTAGTATCCCGGCTAAAATTACGCCGGTTGATATGCTATTGGTAAACAGCGTCGTTGCGGCACCGGCCCTGCCCGGCATCAATTCCTGAAAATAGAGCATACCGATACCGGCGACAATACCGATGAACACGGCGTTGAAAATCTGCAATAACATCAGCGCAGTTTTGAATTTAAACAGGATCAATCCAACATAAAACACGATGCCTGCGGCCACGGCAAACAGCATAATTTTACGCATACCAAAGCGTTTAACCGAGTAACCCGCGAGCAGCATAATAGGGATTTCCAGCCCAGCGGCGGTTCCCATCAGTAAACCGGCCAAACGTTCCGGCAAACCGAGATCTGAAGTGATGTATAACGGCATATCGATGATATACATGGTGTTACAGGTCCACATCAGCATCGAGGCAATGAACAGCAACAGCACGTTTTTATCGGCAAAAAGCTTTGCATTAATCACTACCGGCGCGTCTTTCGGCACTTCAGCTTTCGGTACCGATGGCAATAAGAACCATACCAGGATACCGCTTAATACAAATATTCCGGCGGCAACACTGAACATCAAAGTGAAGCCATAGTTCAATGCCAGCATAAACGATAGCGGCGGGCCAATAACCCAAGCCAATGATAATTGTGCTCTCATTATCGAGCTAAACATCACCACTTCTTTCGCCGAGTTATCGGCATATTCCCGCGCTAAAGCAAAAATCTGCGGCATGGCCGTATTGGCTACTGAGGCTAATAGCACGCCAGCGGTAATCAGGGTCAGATAATCACGATTAAAGGCAAATAGCAGGCAGTTACCCACCGCCATCAGGTAGCACAGCATGATTAACTTGCGGCGATCGCCACGCAGATCCGAGCGTTTCGCCAGCACAAAGCTCACCGTAATTCCGGCGATAGCGTTAACGGTATAAAAAAGCCCAACCCATAGAGGGCGTACATTGACCTCTGTAGTTAAAAACAAACTGAGGGTTGGAGCCTGCAGCGCACCGGCGATGCCGGAAAGAAAAGCCACCACAAAAAAAGCAATAAAGACGGGATTAATCCGCCGGGAATACGTCAGAGCAGATTTCATTACAGGCTCCATCGCCAGAAACCACTTTAGATTCATATGCTACAGAAGGCACATTGCGGTGAACAGCAACAATAACTCTATAGATAAAAATTACTCGGCAATAAAAAAGCCAGCAGGTTGCCCCACTGGCTGGTGAATTGCACCATTACTCAGAAATTTTTGATAATAGGCAGCGTCCCTGCCGAACGATGAAAGTTAAATCCAAATTCCATCGGTACTAACCCGGTTCGAACTAAATATGTTTGCGGTATTCTTTTTCCGGCATGTGCTGAATGTCCCATTGGGTGACATCTGCCAGCATCCTTAACCGCCATTCCATCGGTACCCAGCTCAACCAATCGGCCTGCTGCTGTCTGACGTGTCTAAAATAGCGCTGATAAAACTGTCTGGTTAAGCACTTTTTCATCATGCTCCTCCCCTTTCATTACTGATAATTATCTGCGTAATATAGGGAAAGATAAATTGATGCATTTTGCCGTGGAGTTCCTCTTTTATGTCTACTTCTCGCCTGCAACACCAGTTCATCCGTTTGTGGCAACATTACGGCGGTAAACCGACGGAAACCACCCTGCAACAATTGGCTGAAGTGCTAAATTGCTCGCGTCGCCACGTTCGTTCGTTACTAGGTAATATGCAGCAAGCGGGTTGGCTAAGCTGGCAGGCAGAGGCTGGTCGAGGAAAACGCTCGCAGCTCACCTTTTTGTACACCGGTCTGGCCCTGCAACAGCAACGGGCAGAGGAGTTGCTGGAGCAGGATCATATCGATCAGCTCGTGCAATTGGTGGGAGATAAACAGGCGGTTCGCCAGATGCTTCTTTCACAGCTAGGGAGGAGTTTTAGACAAGGTAAACATATACTTAGAGTGCTTTACTACCGTCAACTACAAAACCTATTGCCCGGTTCCGCTCTGCGCCGTTCAGAAACCCATATTGTCCGGCAGATTTTTAATGGTTTAACCCGCATAAATGAGGAAAATGGGGAAGTCGAGCCAGATTTATCTCATCACTGGCAAACGCTAACCCCCTTGCATTGGCGCTTTTATTTACGTCCAGCGATTCACTTCCATCACGGCCGTGAATTAGAAATGCAGGATGTGATTACGTCATTAAAGCGTTTGACCACACAGCCGCTGTTTTCCCACATCACGGAAATCACCTCTCCTACGCCTTATGTCATTGATGTAAAACTTAATACGCCAGACTATTGGCTCCCTTGGCTACTGGGCAGCGTTCACGCCATGATTTTGCCGCAGGAATGGCCTGAACTACCTGATTTTTCGCGTTATCCTATCGGCACCGGCCCTTACTCGGTGATTCGCAACCGACAAAATCAATTTAAAATTCAGGCTTTCGATAACTACTTCGGTTTTCGCGCACTCATTGATGAGGTCAATATTTGGGTGTTACCTGAATTGTCAGAAGATTTAGTGTCTTCTGGCGTTCATTTACAGGCGGATGATACCAGCCGCAACGAATTGGAAAGTCGGCTGGAAGAAGGCTGCTACTTTCTCCTTTTCGATCAACGCTCCCCGCTCACCAGCCAACCGGACGTGAGACGCTGGCTATGTGAACTGATCACACCGGTGGCTTTACTCAGCCATGCCGATGCGTTGTATCAGCGCTACTGGTCGCCAGCCTACGGTATTTTGCCGCGCTGGCACCATAATCGTCTGAACCCACCTTCTGCCAAACCCCTCGAATTAACTGAGCTCACCGTAACCTGTTTTACCGAACATCCTGAATTCAACGCCATTAGCCAAACGCTGAGAGACGTACTGGCCGCGCAAGGCGTGAAACTGGTGGTACAAGAACTGGATTACGCCAGCTGGTATCGGGGGGAAGCCAAAAGCGATATCTGGCTAGGTAGCGCCAACTTCTATCTGCCGGTGGAATTTTCCATTTTTGCCACCTTATATGAACTTCCTCTTTTGCAACACTGTTTGAGTGAAGAGTTGTATCAAGACGTCGCGCAGTGGCGCAATAACCGGTTGCCCATGGCGGAATGGAGCCAACGATTGGTCAGCAATCATCAATTTCACCCGTTATTCCATCACTGGCTAGAATTGTTTGGACAGCACAGCATGCGTGGCGTGCGGATGAATACCCTAGGCTGGTTTGATTTCAAATCGGCCTGGTTTACGCCGCCGGAGGTATAAACAGACTTTCACTAGTCTGGCTATCCCTCTACAATAGCGCCGTCTCAACGGGGTGCGAAAAATTGTTTAGCGGCAAACCGCGGCCAATATTCGCTGAGAGTAAACCCGTCGAACCTGATCCGGTTAATACCGGCGAAGGGATTTGAGAGCGTCATTCAGCAATATGATGAACTTGCGGATATTGACCAATGCCTCAGATACCTTTGCCACCTTTCTTTTTGAGGAGTGCAAAGTGTTTAAACGAATTCTTCCCTGTCTGCTGCTGATTTCAGCCGCCGCCACCGCGGCTGAAGCCACCAAACCTGTCCTGACGGTTTACACCTACGATTCCTTTGCCGCTGATTGGGGACCGGGTCCTGCTATCAAAAAATCCTTCGAAGCAGAATGCAACTGCGAGCTGAAATTCGTCGCACTGGAAGACGGCGTTTCTCTGTTAAATCGCCTGCGAATGGAAGGAAAGAAAAGTCCGGCGGACATAGTATTAGGGTTGGATAACAACCTGGTGCAATCCGCAGAGAAAACCGGATTATTTACGCCAAGTCAGATAGATACCAGCAAGCTGGCGCTCCCCGAAGCCTGGCATAACAGCACATTTATTCCGTATGACTACGGCTATTTCTCCTTCGTATATAACAAGGAAAAAATAAAAAACCCGCCGAAAAGTCTGCATGAACTGATCGAAAATGACTCGCCGTGGAAGGTTATTTATCAAGATCCGCGCACCAGCACGCCGGGGCTGGGGCTGCTGTTATGGATGCAGAAAGTCTACGGGGACGAAGCGCCGCTGGCATGGCAAAAACTGGCGAAAAAAACCGTGACCGTGACCAAAGGCTGGAGTGAAGCCTATGGCCTGTTCCTGAAAGGCGAAGCGGATTTTGTCATGAGCTATACCACTTCTCCGGCTTATCATTTGATTGAAGAAAAGAAAGCTCAATACGCTGCTGCTGATTTCAGTGAAGGCCATTATTTGCAAGTGGAAGTCGCAGCGCAGGTAGCCTCGAGCAAACAACCGGAGCTGGCGCAGAAATTCATGCAGTTTATGGTTTCTCCGGCTTTCCAAAACCATATTCCTACCGGAAACTGGATGTATCCCGTGATTAAAATGGATCTTCCGGCCGGGTTTGACACTCTGACCGTGCCCAAAAAAGCGTTGGAATTCAGCGCGAAAGAAGTAGCCGATAACCGCAGCAAATGGATTCAGGCATGGCAATCCGCCGTCAGCCGCTAATCCCCGCTTGGCTCTGCCCGGGACTAGTTGCTTCATTCCTGCTGGTTGGGGTGGCGCTGCTGGCATTTAGCGCCATCTGGCGTCATGCCCCAGAAGCCGACTGGATCGGAGTATGGCAGGACAGCTATTTGTGGCACGTGGTGCGCTTTACCTTCTGGCAGGCTTTTTTATCGGCCCTGTTCTCGGTGGCTCCCGCTATTCTGCTGGCTCGCGCTCTGTATCGCCGCCGCTTTCCCGGCCGTCAACTGTTGCTGCGATTATGCGCCATGACCTTAGTTCTGCCGGTATTGGTGGCGCTATTTGGTATTTTGAGCGTCTATGGGCGCCAAGGCTGGTTAGCGCACCTTTTCGGCTGGCTAGGGCTGGATTACCGTTTTTCCCCTTATGGTTTGCAAGGCATTCTGCTGGCTCATGTCTTTTTCAATCTACCGCTGGCTACCCGCCTGTTACTGCAATCACTGGAAAGTATTGCGGTGGAACAGCGCCAATTGGCCGCTCAGTTGGGAATGAACGGTTGGCAGCATTTCCGCTGGGTGGAATGGCCTTATTTGCGCCGCCAGCTTCTGCCTACTGCCGCGCTGATCTTTATGTTGTGCTTCGCCAGTTTTGCTACCGTGTTGTCTCTCGGCGGCGGGCCACAGGCGACAACCATTGAGCTGGCTATTTATCAGGCGCTTAGCTACGACTACGATTTAGGCCGAGCGGCGCTGCTGGCGCTGATTCAGCTCGGTTGCTGTCTGGGGTTGGTGCTACTGAGCCAGCGGCTAAATAGCGCGCTAGCGGTGGGAAACACTCATGCTCAAAGCTGGCGTAACCCGCAAGACAGCCTGTGGCAACGGGTTAGCGACAGCGTACTCATCATCGGCACGCTATTATTGCTGTTACCACCTCTGCTGGCAGTGATCATTGACGGCACTAATAAAACCCTATTTAGCGTATTACAACAACCGGCGCTATGGCAGGCTTTAACGACCTCGCTGACTATCGCCGTGGCTGCTGGATTGCTCTGCGTACTGCTGACCATGATGTTGCTGTGGAGCAGCCGAGAGTTAAAGTTGCGAGATAAAATGGTATTCGGCCAGGCAATGGAAATGAGCGGAATGGTGATATTGGCGATGCCGGGCATTGTTTTAGCCACCGGTTTCTTCCTGTTGCTCAATGACACCATAGGTTTACCCCAATCCCCCTACGCGCTAGTGATTCTCACCAACGCGCTGATTGCAGTGCCTTATGCGCTGAAAGTACTGGATAACCCGATGCGCGATTTGGCTGAACGCTACGGCCCGCTATGCCTGTCGCTGGATATCCGTGGTTGGCACCGACTGCGCTGGGTGGAATTTAGCGCCTTAAAACGTCCATTAGCTCAGGCACTCGCCTTCGCCAGCGTGATATCTATCGGTGATTTTGGCGTCGTCGCGCTATTTGGCAACGAGCATTTCCGTACCCTGCCGTTCTATCTTTATCAGCAAATTGGTGCCTATCGCAGCAACGACGGCGCGGTAACCGCCCTACTGCTACTGTTATTGTGTTTCCTCCTGTTTACCCTTATTGAGAAATTGCCGGGCCGCCATGCTAAAGCTTGAGAAAATTACCTATTTATATGACCACTTGCCTATGCGCTTTGATGTGCAAATTAATCCGGGCGAGCGCGTGGCTATTCTTGGCCCCAGCGGAGCAGGTAAAAGCACCTTACTTAGCCTAATCGCCGGGTTCCTTACGCCAGTCAGTGGTCGTATGCTATTGAATAACCAAGAGCACAGCGGTAGCCCTCCAGCTAAGCGACCGGTTTCCATGCTGTTTCAGGAAAACAATTTATTCTCACATTTGACAGTTGAGCAAAACATCGGGCTGGGGCTAAATCCGGGATTAAAGCTGAATAACCAACAACGCCAGTTATTGCAGCAAATTGCTCAACAGGTAGGATTGGAGAACTGTCTGGATCGCTTGCCAGCACAGCTTTCCGGTGGCCAGCGGCAACGAGCGGCGCTGGCGCGGTGTCTGGTTCGCAGCCAGCCGATCCTGTTATTGGATGAGCCATTTTCTGCACTCGATCCGGCATTACGCACCGAAATGCTGCAACTGCTGGAACAGGTTTGCGACCGTCGCCAACTGACTTTGCTTATGGTTTCCCATAATCTGGACGATGCCGCGCGGATTGCGGAACGAACGTTACTGATAGTGGACGGGCGCATCTATTACGATGGCCCGACTCAGGCATTGGTGGAAGGTTCGGTGGCTGAGGCCTGCGTACTGGGCATTACCTCAACTTTAACCGGCTAACACTTTCCACAGCAAATGGCGGTAAATCGGCATAATCGGCTGTACGTGCAGCCAGATAAAGCTGCCGATTGCCGCCAGCGTCATCAATATGGTTAACCCGCGTAAACGCGCCAGCGGCAGCCAACGACTCAGACGATCTGGCTTACGCTTGCCGTAGCGAACCCAGCGCCAGCCCAACCATCCCGCCAGCCAAACGGTTACCGCCACTAAGACTAACAGCCACTTAAACATGAAACTATTGGCGCTGGGCGGGATATCAATCGCCACTCCAGCCAAAATACCGGGGAAGAAATACACCGCCGGCCAAGTCAGGCAACCAATAATATTTGGCAAAGCGAATTTTAGTGGCGGCAGATCCAGCATACCGGCGACCATCGGCACCAATGGCCGAGTGGGGCCAATATAGCGGCCGATCAACACCGTCGCCATGCTGTGCTGATGCAGCGCATACTCGGTTTTATCCAGCATAGTTTTATGCTTTTTCAGAAATGACCAACGGTGCAGCGGCTGTTTAAACGCCCGCCCGATAAAGTAGGAAATCCAATCTCCTAACAGGCAACCGACAATCCCCGCCGCCCACGCCGGATAAAATCCAACCTGACCGCTTCCAATTAACGCCCCCACGCTCGCCATCATCACCGTTCCCGGCAACAAAAGGCCAACCAGCGCTAAAGATTCGATAAATGTGACAAACATGACGACAAATAGCGTGAAAGCCAGTGATTGTGTCAAAAGGTGTTCTAAATAGGCTTCCATAAATTTATCCATTGTATAAAGCGCGAGGGATTGTCCAGCTACCTCATAGTCCCGTCAATCAATGATTTTTTCCGGGCTATTTCCGTACTGCTGCTGAATTCACTGTGATTCAACTGATTGAGTGTTTGCGACGAAATCTATTGGAAACATACGGAAGCTATCTGGCAACCATTCAAATAGACAATGACTGTATAAAAAACCATACTAAAAGACACGGCAGTTAACACTCATTCATAGCATCATGAATTAAAGGTAGCATTCATTAAAGGTAATCCGGTGGATCAAGCGCGCCAAGGTTTCCTGCTCACCCGCCATTGGCGGGATACAGCGGCAGGCACTGAAGTTGAATTCTGGTTGGCAACCGATAATGGGCCACAGTTGGTTCGGCTGCCGCCTCAGCCTTCCGTGGCCTTTATTCCCGCAGAGCAAGCGCCGTTGGCAGAGCAAATCCTGCGGGATGAGCGCCGCTATCAGTTACGGCCGCTTTCCCTGACGGATTTTCACCGCCGCCCGGTTTTAGGGCTGTATTGCCAACAACATCGTCAGCTGATGCGGCTGGAAAAGCTGCTGAAAGAAGGCGGAGTGAATGTCTACGAAGCGGACATTCGCCCGCCGGAACGCTACCTGATGGAACGTTTTATTACCGCACCAGTGTGGTTTAGCGGACTACCGGATAAAAACGGCACGTTATTGTCCACCCGAATGAAACCAGCCGAAGATTATCGTCCACCAATAAAACTGCTGTCTCTGGATATAGAAACCAGCGAGCACGGTGAGTTGTACAGTATTGGACTGGAAGGCTGCGGCCAGCGTCAAGTTTATATGTTGGGGCCGCAAAATGGGGATGAGCAACCGTTGGATTTCAATCTGGAATACGTTGCCAGCCGTCCGCAGCTACTGGAAAAACTGAATCAATGGCTGGAACAATACGATCCCGATGCCATTATCGGCTGGAATCTGGTGCAATTTGATCTGCGGGTACTGCAAAAACATGCGGATCGCTATCAGATTCCACTGCGTTTTGGTCGTGGCGGTAACCCACTGGAATGGCGCGAGCACGGTTTTAAACAGGGGCACTTTTTTGCCTCAGCCGCTGGGCGGCTGATTATCGACGGCATTGAAGCGCTCAAATCAGCCACCTGGAATTTTCCCTCTTTCAGTCTGGAATCCGTCGCGCAAACCTTGCTGGGCGAAGGCAAAGATAGCGATTCCCCCTATCAACGAATGGATGAAATCAATCGTCGCTTTGCTGAGGATAAACCTGCGCTAGCGCGCTATAACTTGAAAGACTGCGAGTTGGTAACGCGGATTTTTGCCAAAACCGAATTGCTCAGCTTCTTACTGGAAAGAGCCAGCGTAACCGGTCTGGCCGCCGATCGCAGCGGCGGGTCGGTCGCGGCCTTTACTCATCTGTATTTGCCGCGCATGCACCGGGCCGGTTATGTCGCGCCGAATTTAGGGGAATTACCGGAAGAACATAGCCCCGGCGGCTTCGTGATGGATTCTCAGCCCGGTTTGTACGACTCGGTGCTGGTGCTGGACTACAAAAGCCTGTACCCGTCGATTATTCGAACTTTCCTGATAGATCCTGTTGGCTTAGTCGAAGGCATGCATCAGCCAACGCTTGCGCATTCAGTGCCCGGTTTTCGCAACGCCTGGTTTTCTCGCGAGAAACACTGCCTACCCGCCATTGTTAAACAAATCTGGCAAGGCCGAGAAGCCGCTAAACAACAGAAAAATAAGCCGTTATCTCAAGCGTTGAAAATCATTATGAATGCGTTTTACGGCGTATTGGGCTCCAGCGGCTGCCGTTTCTTCGATCCTCGGCTGGCCTCTTCGATCACACTGCGTGGTCACGAGATCATGCGCCAAACGCGTGAATTAATCGCAGATCGCGGTTATCAGGTCATTTACGGCGACACCGACTCCACCTTTGTCTGGCTGAAACACGCCCATAGCGACGAGCAAGCCAGCCAGATTGGCAAAGAATTGGTGGAATACGTGAACGCATGGTGGCAACGACATTTGCACGAGACGTTTGGCGTGTCCTGCGCATTAGAACTGGAGTTTGAAACTCACTATCGGCGCTTTTTGATGCCCACCATCCGCGGCGCAGAGCAAGGCAGTAAAAAACGTTATGCTGGATTGGTCACCACGCCCGAAGGCGATCGTATGGTGTACAAAGGGTTAGAAACCGTGCGCACCGATTGGACGCCGCTGGCTCAGACTTTTCAGCAAGAACTTTATCAACGTATATTCCAACAGCAACCCTATCAGGACTACATTCGCGATTACGTGGCGCAAACCCTGAACGGCGAGCTGGATCATCTGCTGGTTTATCGGAAACGGCTGCGAAGAAAGCTGGATGATTATCAGCGCAATGTGCCACCTCATGCCCGTGCGGCTCGTCTGGCCGATGAGTTTAATCGTCAGCAAGGACGCCCTTTGCAATACCAAAACGGCGGCTGGATCAGCTATGTGATGACCACGTCTGGCCCGGAGCCGCTGGAAATTCGTCATTCCCCCATTGATTACGATCATTACCTCTCCCGCCAGCTACAACCCGTAGCCGAGGCTATACTACCCTTTCTGCAGGATGATTTTACAACGTTGATTACTGGTCAAATGGGACTTTTTTAATCACTTTTCCGTGGTTTTACAGGTGACGACGGGCGCGCCTTCCATTACCATAGCGCCCTTGCCAAATCGCGCATCAATCATAATGTCGTTATTTATCCGTGCAAACGGACTCTGCCACCTACGTCACACAGGTTGTCACGTTTTTTCAGGCAGATTCTTAGGCCATCAGCCTGCGCGGACGGTAAACTATTGCCAGTTAGTTGATAAGGGTTGGCGTCATTCGTCGACAATAAAATTAAATTTATAGTGAATAAAGCCAACCTTATCAAACACACAGACTAGTTAAACAAATAACTGCCCAACCCAAAATCGAGCCGATAATTTATGCCTTTTACACTTGGTCAACGCTGGATCAGCGATACAGAAAGCGAACTTGGACTGGGTACTGTCGTAGCCATCGACGTACGCATGGTCACCTTGCTGTTCCCTGCAACCGGTGAAAACCGCCTCTATGCCAGAAATGACTCTCCAATCACCCGCGTGATGTTCAACCCCGGTGATACCATCAGCAGCCACGAAGGCTGGCAAATGAAAGTGGAAGAAGTCACCCACGAAAACGGATTGATTACCTATATCGGCACCCGTTTGGATACCGAGGAAACCGGCGTAGCAATGCGTGAAGTGTTGCTGGATAGCAAACTCACTTTTAGCAAGCCGCAAGATCGCCTATTCGCCGGTCAGATCGATCGAATGGATCGTTTTGCCCTGCGTTTCCGCGCTCGTAAATACCAAAGCGAGCAGTTCCGTTTACCGTGGAGCGGTCTGCGCGGCGTTCGCGCCAGCCTGATTCCTCATCAGTTGCATATCGCTTACGAAGTCGGTCAGCGTCACGCTCCACGCGTACTGTTGGCCGATGAAGTTGGTTTGGGTAAAACCATTGAAGCCGGGATGATTATCCATCAGCAATTATTGGCTGGTCGCGCTGAGCGCGTGCTGATCGTGGTGCCGGAAAGCCTGCAACACCAGTGGCTGGTTGAGATGCTGCGCCGCTTTAACCTACGCTTCTCACTGTTTGACGACAGTCGTTATTCCGAAGCGATGCAAGACAGCAGCAACCCATTTGAAACCGAACAGTTGGTTATCTGCTCATTAGATTTCGTACGTCGTAACAAGCAACGTTTAGAGCAACTGGCCGACGCATCCTGGGATTTGTTAGTGGTGGATGAAGCCCACCATCTGGCCTGGAGCGAAGAAGCCCCGAGCCGCGAATATCAGGTTATTGAGCAACTGGCGGAAAATATCCCTGGCGTACTGCTGCTGACCGCAACCCCTGAGCAATTGGGCCAACAGAGCCACTTTGCCCGTTTGCGCCTGCTGGATCCGGATCGCTTCCACGATTACGAAGATTTTGTCAGCGAACAACAGCAATATCGTCCTATCGCTGACGCAGTGACGCTACTGCTGGGCGGCGAGCGTCTGGCGGACGACAAGCTGAATATGCTGGGTGAAATGATTGCCGAGCAGGATATCGAACCGCTGCTGAAAGCGGCAAACAGCGACGGAGAAGACAGCGAAGCGGCGCGCCGCCAGCTAGTCGACATGCTGATGGATCGCCACGGTACCAGCCGAGTTCTGTTCCGTAACACCCGTAACGGCGTGAAAGGTTTCCCGCACCGCGTACTGCACGAAATAAAACTGCCATTGCCAACCCAGTATCAAACGGCGATCAAAGTCTCTGGCATTATGGGTGCGAAGAAATCGCTGGAAGCTCGCGCCAAAGATATGCTTTATCCCGAGCAGATTTATCAGGAATTTGAAGGGGAAAATGCCACCTGGTGGAATTTTGATCCTCGCGTTGAATGGCTACTGAACTACCTGATCGCCAACCGCGATGAGAAAGTGCTGGTTATCTGCGCTCAGGCCGCCACCGCGCTGCAACTGGAGCAGGTCTTACGTGAACGTGAGGCGATTCGCGCTGCCGTGTTCCATGAAGGTTTATCGCTGATTGAGCGGGATCGCGCAGCGGCTTATTTTGCCTCAGAAGAAGACGGTGCCCAGGTGCTGTTGTGTTCAGAAATCGGCTCAGAAGGGCGTAACTTCCAGTTTGCCTGCCAGTTGGTGATGTTTGATTTGCCGTTTAACCCAGATCTGCTGGAACAGCGAATCGGACGTCTGGATCGCATTGGCCAGAACCGTGAAATTCAAATCATGGTGCCTTATCTGGAAAATACTGCACAGGCGATTTTAGTGCGCTGGTATCACGAAGGTCTCGATGCCTTCGAACATACCTGCCCGACAGGCCGAACCATTTATGACAGCGCCTATCAGGAATTGATCGGCTATCTGGCCACGCCAGCCGAACAGGAAGGTTTGGACGAATTTATCCACACCTGCCGTCAGCAGCACGACAAACTGAAGCAACAACTGGAGCAGGGTCGTGACCGTCTGCTGGAAATGCATTCAAACGGTGGCGAACACGGTCAGGAACTGGCCGAGGCTATCGCCAATCAGGATAACGACATCAATCTGGTAAGCTTTGCGCTGAACCTGTTTGATATTGTCGGCATCAATCAGGAAGACCGCAGCGATAACCTGATCGTATTAACGCCATCAGACCACATGCTGGTACCGGATTTCCCTGGTCTGCCGCAGGATGGCTGCACCGTAACGTTCGATCGCGATCAGGCGTTATCCCGTGAAGACGCACAGTTTGTGTCCTGGGAACACCCGATTATTCGCAACGGCCTGGATTTGATTTTGTCCGGCGACACCGGAAGCTGTGCAGTTTCTCTGTTGAAAAACAAAGCATTACCAGTAGGTACTCTGCTGGCGGAGTTGGTTTATGTGGTAGAAGCTCAGGCACCTAAGCATCTGCAACTGACCCGCTTCCTGCCACCGACGCCGGTACGTATGCTGATGGATCGCAAAGGCACCAATCTGGCGGCTCAGGTAGAGTTTGAAAGCTTTAACCGCCAGTTGAATGCGGTCAATCGCCACACCTCAAGCAAGCTGGTGAACGCGGTTCAGCAAGAGGTTCACGCCATGCTGCAACAGGCGGAAGCGCTGGTAGAAGAACAGGCGAAAGCGCTGATCGAAACCGCCAAGCAAGAAGCCGATGAAAAGCTGAGTGCCGAACTGGCACGTTTGGAAGCGTTGAAAGCCGTTAACCCGAATATTCGTGATGACGAACTCGAAGCGCTGGAGCATAACCGCAAAATGGTGCTGGAAAACCTGAATCAGGCTGGCTGGCGTCTTGACGCAATCCGCTTGGTTGTGGTCACTCACCAGTAACACTTTTGTGTAAGAAAGAGCCGGCAACCTCCGGCTCTTTTATCCAGACTGATATGCCATATCGAAAAAACCTCGAATTGCAGCAAGGTGGTAACGGATTGAACATGGAACCCTATAACCCCCCGCGCGATCCCTGGCTACATATTTTGTACCAGGATCAGCATATTATGGTGGTTAACAAACCGAGCGGGTTGCTTTCGGTACCCGGACGGGCACCGGAAAACAAAGACAGCGTAATGACGCGTATTCAGGCTGATTTTCCGGCTGCGGAATCCGTTCATCGTCTGGATATGGCGACCAGCGGCGTGATTGTCGTGGCACTCACCAAAGCCGCCGAACGCGAATTAAAGCGTCAATTTCGCGAACGTGAGCCGAAAAAATCTTATATTGCACGAGTTTGGGGACATCTGGCGCAGGACGAAGGGGTTATTGATTTGCCGCTGATTTGCGACTGGCCTAATCGACCGAAGCAAAAAGTGTGTTATGAAACCGGTAAATCTGCACAAACTGAGTATCTGGTGCTGTCCCGGGATGCAGACGGCAGTACTCGGGTGAAATTATCGCCCATCACCGGCCGCTCGCACCAACTACGAGTACATATGCTGGCGATGGGGCACCCTATCCTCGGCGACGGCTTCTACGCCCCTCCAGAGGCCAAGGCGATGGCTCCGCGCTTACAGCTACATGCCCAGGAGTTATGTATCACTCATCCAGAATTCGGCACGCCTATGCATTTCCGCAGTGAAGCCGATTTTTAAGTGATGAGTAACGGTAAAGTAAGTATCGTGTTTGATGAATTATTAAGGAAGGCGTCCTACCTTCCTTAATATCGAATGAAATGGCACAAAAGTTGCGACCGCAAATTTTATCGATAAGCATCTCAATAAAAATCCGATCTTATTTAAATCCCTTTTCTCGCTTAATCAAATCATAAGCGGACTGAATTTCCTGCGCTTTCTGCTTAGCCATTTCCATCATTTCCGGCGGAAGGCCCTTAGCGACCAATTTATCCGGGTGATGTTCGCTCATTAATTTGCGATAAGCACGCTTGATGGCAACGGCATCATCGCTCGGATTAACGCCTAGCACTTTACAGGCATCAGCCAGAGTTGGCCCTTGCGGTGCCTGCTGGTAGCCCCCTTGAGAGTAACCACCCTGCCCACCAAACTGACGACCACCTTCTATCATGCGAAGAAACTGATCGAACTGGCTGCGGGAAATACCTAGCTCATCGGCAATAACGTACAGTACCTGCCGTTCATTCGGATGGAGCGAACCATCGGCAAAAGCAGCCTGTAACTGAATTTCCAGAAACATCCTAATAAGATCGAAACGACCGAAGCAAACGCTGCGCAATTCACGCAGTTTTTCCCGCAATGGGAAGTCGCTTTGCTTACCTTCACGGAACGCCTGCTGCGCCGCCGTGCGGGCATTTCCATGTAATTGCATACGATCCATCAACTGACTGGCAAGCTGAATATCAACTTCAGTTACGCGTCCTTTGGCTTTGGTCAGGTGCCCCATAACCTGAAATGTGGTGCGAAAAAACAGTGATTGTCGCGTTTGCTGATCGACGAAAAAGCCGCGGCGTCGCGCGGTTCGAGCCTTATCTACCATATGGCCGACGATCAACCCCAGTACTACACCCCAGAAACCAATACCGGACATCAATCCCAATATCAGACCGAGCAGTTTTCCCCAATACTGCATATACTCCTCAATTCATCATGCCGTCAGTCAAATTTTGCATTATCATACTCGGCATTTAGCTCTGTGCCTAACGGCGAGACGTGTAAACGGCCGGATTTAACACTAGCGCAACTCTGATGAGTGAGATAGTCTCAGACCGTTTGCCGGCACGTTGCCCCTGATGACGGAACACCAAAAGCGCGTATGAAAAAAAGATTCCCAACACTGCTGGCCACGTTGATATGGACGGCACTCTATAGTCAGCAATCGCTGGCCGACCTCGCTGAACAATGCATGTTCGGCGTTCCTACCTATGACAAACCGCTGGTTACGGGCGATACCAACCAGCTTCCGGTGCATATCCAAGCGGATAAAACCGAAGGCAATTATCCCCACAGTGCGGTTTTCACCGGTAACGTTAATGTCCAGCAGGGTAACAGCACCCTAACGGCCAATGAGGTTCAGTTACACCAGACACAGGAACCCGGCCAGCCGATTCCGGTGCGAACCGTCACCGCTATAGGTGATGTCAATTACGACGATCCGCAGATTATTCTGAAAGGGCCAAAAGCCTGGTCAAATCTGAACACCAAAGACACCAATATGGATAAGGGCGACTACCAAATGGTAGGGCGTCAGGGTCGCGGTGATGCCGATCTGATGAAACTGCGCGGTCAAAATCGCTATACCATTCTGGAAAACGGTACTTTTACCTCGTGCCTGCCCGGTGATAACAGCTGGAGCGTAGTGGGTAGCGAAGTGATTCATGATCGCGAAGAACAAGTGGCCGAGATCTGGAATGCACGCTTTAAAATCGGGCCGGTACCGGTTTTCTATAGCCCATATATGCAACTGCCCGTTGGCGATAAACGCCGCTCCGGTTTCCTGATCCCGAATGCGCGTTACAGCACCAATAACGGCTTCGAATTCATGTTGCCGTACTACTGGAACATCGCGCCGAACTTTGATGCCACCATTACACCTCACTACATTGAGAAACGCGGCACTCAGTTCCAGAACGAATTCCGCTATTTGCTAGCCCCCGGTGCTGGTACCATGGCATTCGACTGGCTATCAAGCGACCGCGAATATGCCAGCGCAGACAAAGCCAATAATGATAAAGCTCGTTGGCTCTACTACTGGGGCCATTCTGGCGTCATGGATCAGGTATGGCGCTTTAACATCGACTATACCAAAGTCAGCGATCCGACTTACTTTAGAGACTTCACTTCACTTTATGGTTCCAGTACTGACGGCTACGCCACGCAAATTTTTAGCGTGGGCTATGCGCAGAAAAACTGGGACGCTACATTGTCATCCAAACAGTTCCAAGTATTCGCCAATGGTGGCGGTGACTCAAATGCCTACCGCGCCCAGCCGCAGTTAGATCTCAATTATTACAAAAACGATGTAGGCCCGTTCGATATGCGGGTGTATGGGCAAGCAGTTAAATTCACCAGCGTGAATCCGAATAATCCGAAGGCGGATCGTTTCCATATTGAGCCATCAATCAATCTTCCTCTGGCGAACGATTGGGCGAGCCTGAATACCGAAATCAAGCTGATGGCAACTCACTATCAGCAAGATATTCCCACTGGTTTTTCAAGTAATTATGCGGCGAATAACGGTGGTCTGCAAGATTCAGTCAATCGCGTTCTGCCACAGTTTAAAGTCGATGGAAAAGTGGTATTTGACCGCCAGATGGATTGGGCAGAAGGCTATACGCAAACTTTGGAGCCACGAGCCCAATATTTGTATGTGCCTTATCGCAACCAGGATGACATCTATCTTTACGACACCACTCTGCTACAAACTGACTATACCGGCCTGTTCCGTGACCGCACATATGGCGGGTTGGATCGCATCGCATCGGCCAATCAGATCGCTACCGGTTTAACTTCTCGCATTTATGATGATGGGCTGGTTGAACGTTTTAACGTTTCCTTGGGTCAAATCTATTATTTCACCCCTTCCAGAACCGGTGATAATAATAAAAACTCAGCCAATATCGACAACAGCAATGATACCGGTAGCCTGGTATGGGCCGGGGACACCTATTGGAAAATTACCGATAAGTGGGGCTTTAGAGGCGGAGCGCAGTACGATACCCGCTTGGGAAGTCTGACTCAGGGTAATACAGTGATGGAATATCGCCACAATGCCGAAACGGTGCTTCAGTTGAACTACCGCTACGCCAGCCCTGAATATATTCAGGCGGCGGTACCTAAGGTGAGAAGCCAGGGCTATCAGGAAGGTATTTCTCAAGTGGGTGCAGTGGCCAGTTTACCGTTGGCCGACCGTTGGGCTATCGTCGGGTCATACTATTACGACACTAAGGCCAATCAACCGGCTAGCCAACTGGTTGGGGTACAGTACAATACCTGCTGTTGGGCGATTAATCTGGGCTATGAGCGTAAAATCAACGGCTGGAACACGCTGGACAATACCAGTAAATATGATAACAAAATCTCGTTTAACATAGAGTTACGTGGTTTAAGCAGCAACCACAGTTTGGGTACCCAACAGATGTTACGCTCTGGTATCCTGCCTTACCAAAGCGCATTCTGATACTGAGTAACACACTGAATTCAGTGAATTTAAACCCGCAACTGCGGATTACATAATGGAAAAGGTATGAAGAACTGGAGAACGCTTATTCTCGGATTGGTGATCGGTGCCAATACCGCGTTCGCAGCACCACAAGAAGTTGATAAAGTGGCCGCCGTGGTTAATAACGGTGTGGTCTTGCAGAGTGACGTCGACGGTTTGTTACAGTCGGTAAAACTCAATGCGCAACAGGCTGGTCAGCAAATTCCTGACGAAGGCACGTTGCGCCACCAGATTCTGGAACGCCTGATTATGGATAATATCCAATTGCAGATGGCACAGAAAATGGGGATTACCGTTTCCGACGAAGCGCTGGATAAAGCCATTGCTGATATTGCGGCGCAAAACCGTATGACAACGGCACAAATGCGCAGCCGTCTGGCCGCTGAAGGGTTAGATTACAACACTTACCGCGCCCAGATTCGCAAAGAAATGCTGACCTCCGAAGTGCGAAATAACGAAGTTCGCCGTCGCATCACCATTTTACCGCAAGAAGTCGAATCACTGGCCAAACAGATCGCAGCCCAGACCGGCGATGACGCTGAATTAAACCTGAGCCACATTTTAATTCCGTTACCGGAAAATCCATCCCAACAGCAGGTTGATACCGCTGAAGACTTGGCAAAAAATCTGGTCGCGGAACTCAAAAATGGCGCGGACTTTGGCAAATTGGCTATCGCAAACTCTGCCGATTCTCAGGCATTGAAAGGCGGCCAAATGGGTTGGGGCAAGCTACAGGAATTGCCAACGCTATTTGCTGAAAGACTGCAAACGGCCAGCAAAGGTCAGGTTGTTGGGCCGATTCGCTCCGGCGTCGGTTTCCATATTCTGAAAGTGAATGATATTCGCGGCACAAATCAAACCGTTTCGGTTACAGAAGTGCACGCTCGCCATATTTTGCTTAAACCATCCGTTGTGATGACCGACGATCAGGCACGCGCAAAATTACAGGCAGCGGCGAATGATATCAAAAGCGGCAAGGCAACCTTTGCCGATGAAGCCAAGCGACTTTCTGAAGATCCAGGCTCTGCGGTACAAGGCGGCGATCTGGGTTGGGCTTCTCCCGACATCTACGATCCAGCCTTCCGTGATGCCTTGATGAAACTGAAAAAAGGCGAGATCAGTGCGCCGGTTCATTCATCTTTCGGCTGGCATTTGATTCAGGTAGTCGATACCCGTCAGGTAGACCGAACCGATGCGGCGCAGAAAGATCGTGCCTACCGCATGCTGTTTAACCGTAAATTCTCTGAAGAAGCGCAAACCTGGATGCAGGAACAACGTGCCGCTTCTTATGTGAAGATTCTTGATGGTAGCGATGCACAAAAATAACCGCATTGTCATTACCCCCGGCGAACCTGCCGGGGTTGGGCCGGATCTGGTGATCACTCTGGCTCAACAGGACTGGCCTGTTGAGTTAGTCGTGTGCGCCGATCCGGCCTTGCTACTTGAACGGGCGGAGCAATTGAAGCTCCCTCTGCAATTGCGGGAATATCAACCCGATGAAGCTGGCCTTGCCCAGCGGGCAGGAACCTTAACTATCCTGCCCGTTGCCGCCGCTCCGGTCACCGCAGGTGTTCCTTCGGTTAGTAACAGCGCCTACGTGGTAGAAACGCTGGCTCAGGCCTGCGATGGATGCTTGCGGGGTGAATTCGCGGCTTTGGTCACTGGTCCGGTACAAAAAAGCATTATTAATGATGCAGGCGTCCCTTTCACTGGTCATACTGAGTTTTTTGCCGAGCGTAGCCTGTGCCAAAAAGTCGTTATGATGCTGGCAACCGAAGAGCTGCGCGTCGCTCTGGCTACAACGCATTTACCGTTGTCAGAGGTTTCTCGCGCTATAACTCGGGATAACCTGCACGAAGTTATCACTATTCTCGATCGGGATCTCAAAACCAAATTTGGCATCCAACAGCCGCATATTTATGTTTGTGGGTTAAATCCACACGCAGGCGAAGGCGGCCATATGGGTCGTGAAGAGCTGGATATCATTATTCCCGCGCTAGACGAGCTGCGTCAGCAAGGCGTGACCTTGATTGGCCCGTTGCCGGCGGATACCTTGTTCCAGCCCAAATATTTGCAACATGCCGATGCCGTATTAGCCATGTATCACGATCAGGGGCTACCGGTGTTAAAATACCAAGGCTTTGGACGAGCGGTAAATATTACCCTCGGTCTGCCTTTTATCCGCACATCAGTGGACCACGGAACCGCTTTGGAACTTGCTGCTACCGGCACTGCCGACGTGGGCAGCTTCAAAACGGCATTAAATTTAGCCATTAAAATGATAAATAACAGCAATGAATAATAGAGTCCACCAAGGGCACTTTGCCCGCAAACGCTTTGGACAAAACTTTTTAAACGATCAGTTTGTCATCGATAGTATTGTTTCTGCGATCCACCCTGTTCCCGGGGAAGCGGTAGTGGAAATCGGGCCCGGCTTAGGCGCGTTAACCGAACCAGTTGCTGCACGTATGGATCACATGACGGTTATCGAGCTGGATCGCGATCTTGCCGCACGTTTGGCCAGCCATCCGCAGCTAAAAGATAAGCTGACGATCCACCAGCAAGATGCCATGAAGATTGATTTTGCCGAGCTGGCAGAACAGGCGGGTCAGCCATTACGCGTGTTTGGTAACCTGCCGTACAACATTTCTACCCCGTTAATGTTCCACCTGTTCAGCTATACTCAGGCTATTCGCGACATGCATTTCATGTTGCAAAAAGAAGTGGTAAACCGCTTGGTTGCTGGCCCAAACAGTAAGGCTTATGGCCGCTTAACCGTCATGGCGCAATATTATTGTAACGTGATACCAGTTCTTGAAGTGCCACCTACGGCCTTCACCCCAGCGCCAAAAGTAGACTCTGCCGTGGTACGTCTGGTTCCTCATGTGAACATGCCTAACCCGGTTGGGGATGTGCGTATGCTGAGCCGCATTACTACGCAAGCTTTTAACCAGCGCAGGAAAACCGTACGTAATAGCTTAGGGGATTTGTTTACGCCTGAGCAATTAACCGAATTAGGTGTCAATCCGACGCTTCGCGCAGAAAACATTTCTGTGGCGCAATACTGTAAGCTGGCTAACTGGCTTTCGGCGCAATCGACACCGCAGGAATAACAGGAGTTCGCCATGATTGAACGGCCCCGTGTGTGTGTGCAGGTACAAAGTATCTATGTGGAAACCCAATCGATACCTGATGAAGAACGCTTTGTCTTCGCCTATACCGTCACTATTCGCAATCTGGGGCGTTCAACGGTTCAGCTGGTTGGTCGTTACTGGCTGATCACCAATAGCAACGGTCGTCAGACCGAAGTTCAAGGTGAAGGCGTTATCGGTGAGCAACCGCTGATTCTTCCGGGCAATGAATTCCAATATACCAGCGGCGCGGTACTAGAAACGCCGCTGGGTACCATGGAAGGGCACTACGAAATGGTTGATCACCTAGGCCAGGCATTCCGTACGGCAATTCCCGTCTTCCGTTTGGCTATCCCGACGCTGATCCACTAATCCGGCCCAGAAAAATATGTCTACCTACCTGATTGGCGATGTTCACGGCTGTATCGATGAACTACGCGCCCTATTGGCGCAAGTTGAGTTTAATACTCAGCAAGACACTCTTTGGTTAACCGGTGATTTGGTCGCCCGTGGCCCCGCATCTTTAGATGTTCTGCGCTATGTTCGCGCATTAGGCCCGGCCGTACGTATGGTGCTAGGCAATCACGACCTGCACTTATTAGCAGTTTATGCTGGCATTAGCCGCAATAAGCCCAAAGATCGCATCACCCCGCTGCTGGAAGCCCAAGACGCCGATGAATTGATTAACTGGTTACGCCGCCAGCCGGTGCTTCAGGTCGATGAGGAATTGAAACTGGTGATGGCCCACGCAGGAATCACGCCACAGTGGGATATTGAAACCGCCCAAACCTGTGCCCGCGAAGTCGAAGCGGTGCTGAGTAGCGACAGCTATCCACTATTTCTGGATGCCATGTACGGCGATATGCCAAACAATTGGAGCCAGGAGCTATCTGGTCTGGCTCGTTTGCGTTTTAGCACTAATGCTCTAACCCGTATGCGGTACTGCTTCCCAAATGGTCAGTTGGACATGATCTGCAAAGATACGCCAGAGAATGCGCCATCACCGCTAAAACCCTGGTTTGATTTGCCTCGGTTGGTTGATCCTGATTATTCCATTGCGTTTGGTCACTGGGCATCTCTGGAAGGGAAAGGCGCTCCGGAAGGTATTTACGCGCTGGATACCGGCTGTTGCTGGGGAGGCGTGCTGACTATGCTGCGCTGGGAAGATAAGCGCTATTTCACTCAGCAATCTTTCCGCGAAAAAGGCACTGACGTCAGCATCGCAGCGGCTAATTAACCTCGTTTAATATGATGAAATGGCACGTATTTATTTGTGCCATTTCTCATTTTTCAGAATGACATTGCGCACCGAACTACTCTTGCCAAAAATTCCTATCCGTAACCGCACTGCTTTGAAGCATGTTGTCGAAGCTGTCGCTCTCGATTGAGGCAGGCCAGATTCCGCCGCCAAGAATTCCAACTAAACCTATTTTATCAATATTATCTGCACGCAGTTCTCGTCCTGCACGATTGATCAATCGATCTTCATTCAATTGCATAACTTCATTTACCATAAGTATTTTCCCTTATTTTTAATTGATAAAAGCAGATGCATAGAAATAATAAGTCTCACTTATGACAAATAAATGACACTCGGAGACTCTCAAAAAAGATAGATCAAAATAATAGTGATTAACAGTTAGCCTTTCTTAGTATTCATTACATTACTCTAGCTATTATTTTCCGTCTGAAACTGGCATATTTGGTAATAATCCAACCGGTCAAAAGTACAATATTTCACATCATCAGACTGACAAACGAATTTATCTCCCGTTAACGTCGATGACGTCTTCACCCAAGGTTCATGCCCTTTCAGAGAAACAAAAAAGCCACCGTTTTTTATCGACTCATAATCTTTCATATGCATATCTATAGTTCCAGATTCAAGGGCATAGCTACAGCTAGTTAAAATACCTATAGTCTCAGCGTTACTATTATAAGGATGGTAGGTAGCCCGTAAAAAATGAGAAACTTTTCCATTATTCTCAGCGCCTTGAGATACTCCAAGCCACTGACTATTTGCCGTAAAATATAACCCCATACCATTAGCCCCATCAATTTCACTCGGCTCTGGGCAATGATTGACAGAGGCTGATAACAGGTGGCTATATAGAATAATAGGTAGAATCGTTACCATATTTATTTTTCGCATTTAACACTCCCATTTATATAAAGTAAGAATTAGCATTGAAAGGAAAAATAAATATATCAACCAGATTGAACTCTGGCATTTTCTAATTTAATAACGAGAACCATAATAATAGACAGGCATTTTTTGATAAAAAAAGGAGGCCATATAGGCCTCCTATTGAATTAATCCAGTTCGGTAAAAACTAGCGACGCTCTAATATCGCAAAGCAATAGCTATGTGAATTAGCTTCATCTGCATCGTGGAACTCACTGAATGAAGATTCCCATTCATCAGGTTCATAGTCAGGGAAATGTGTATCGCCCCCAACTTCAGCATCGATGTGTGTCAGGTACAAGCGATGTGCGCGATCGAGGAACTGGCTATATACCCGCCCTCCGCCCATAACCATCACTTCTTCAACGTCACCGGCTAAAGCCAGCGCTTCGTCGATTGAAGTTGCCCAGCTGACGCGGCTGTCGGTGCCCGACTGGCTGCTGATAACGATATTCAGACGGCCAGGAAGTGGACGACCAATAGATTCAAACGTTTTGCGACCCATAATTACCGGTTTGTTCAGCGTGTTACGTTTAAACCACGCCAAATCAGCCGGTAGGTGCCACGGCATGGCATTTTCCATACCAATAACACGATCTGCCGCAAGTGCAGCGATCAGGCTGATAATCATTATTAAACCCTGTAGGCTAAGTTAGCCAGTCCCGAAAAATTGCTCACACTATACGTAAAGCCTTATCAGCCGTCGATAGTCATAATCAGGCTAACAGCACATATAAGACAGCTCTTAGCGATGGGACTGCTGACCTCGGAAAAAAAGCCTATACACTCGGGCGCTTACGATAAAGCCATAATCCTGGCAAGGATAAACCTATCGATAGTGCGCCAACAATAAATGAAGCTTTTAAGAAATTGGTAACCATCGTTGACATCAACTCCTCGGTGTATCCCAAATGGGATATTTCTACCACCGAGATCATCGCAGTATAGGCAGAAATACCGGGAAACATCGGGATAACCGCAGCGACCGTAAATACCTTCGGGTGCGCGAGTAGCCAGCGCGACCAGCTAATACCAATCACGCCTATCAGGATTGAAGCCACCAGCGACGCCAATTCGATATTCATACCAAAATGCATCATCAGCATACGCGAACCGTGACCGATAGCGCCCAACAGTGCGCAATAACGTAATGCCCGAATCGGAACGTTAAACACCATCGCAAAACCCAATGCCGGAATGGCCGCCAGCGCCATATCTTGCAGCAAAGCCCATAATAAACTCATGCCCATCCCCGCAGCCCCCACAGTGCCATGGCGATCACCACGCCAATACAGGTCGATAACGTCAACAGGCTGGCCATTGCCCAACGAGCCAGTCCGGTATTCACATGGCCTTTAAACATATCCGCGACCGCATTAATCAGCGGGAATCCGGGAACCAACAGTAAAACGCTGGCGGCCATTGCTACGCTGGAAGCCTGTTCAAACTGAGGTAAGCGCATCAGCAAACCTGATGCCGAAGTCGCAACGAATGCCGTAATACAGAAGTTAATCAGAGGATTCATATGACGAGCTGTCAAACTTTGCCGCACAAACATCGACACGCCGCTGGCGATAAAAGTGATAGAAAAGGCATCCCAACCGCCGCCGTTTAGCATACTAAAGCACCCGCAGGACAAAGCGACCATCGCTACCACCAGCCAACGTGGATAACGTAGTGGCCGAATATGATCTAAGCGTTTTGCAACATCCTGAGCATCCAGCAAACGGTGTTCAGCTAAAATAACAATATGCTGTACTTCGGTCACAACCTGCATATTAATGCCGCGATCGGTATTTTTTCGGGTCGAGGTCAGGCAGTTCCCTTGGCTAATAGTCGTTAATACCACCGCGTTAGCAGAGATCGAGCTTTCAACGCTATCCATTCCCAAGGCAATCCCCAGACGAGCGGAGAGTTGTTCTACCAACATGCTTTCTGCGCCATGCTGTAACAATAACAGGGCACATTGTATACATAGCCGGGTAATCTCCCGCTGCTGCTGATGGGGTATACCCTGACAAATTGCATTCTCCTGGCTCATCATTCTGTATCGATACCTGTCAAAAGAGTGAAACGTTGATTTTAATTTCTTACCCATTAAGGTGATGTCAGGGAACTGGGACAGCGCTATTATTCACCTATTACCCTGCTACATTGCGGAATTCCCTGATGCTCGAAACTTCATTATTTGTTGCCACTATCGCTACTTTGGGGATGCTTTCTCCCGGCCCTGATTTCTTTCTGGTCATAAAAAATGCCGCTCGCTATCGTCGTTCTGCCGCCATGATGACCGCATTTGGCGTTATTTGCGGCGTGGCGACTCACATGTCTTACTGCGTAGCAGGCCTGGCGGTGGTTATTACCACTACCCCGTGGTTATTTAATTTCCTGAAATATGCCGGTGCTGTCTACCTAATTTGGGTAGGTATTCAGGCGCTTCTCTCACGCGGAGAAAGCAAAATGAATATCAGCCATTTGCCACAACAAACTATCAAGATGAAGAATGCCTTTCTGCAGGGCTACCTTTGCAACCTGCTAAATCCCAAAGCAACGCTATTCTTTCTCGCGGTATTCACCCAGATACTTCAGATTAACTCCGGTATCGGCGAAAAACTGTGGTACGCCTCGATCATATTGGGATTAGCAGTAGTTTGGTGGCCAATACTGGTCATTTTGATCCAAAGCGCTCCGGTTCGGCGCGGGCTGGCGAAAGCACAAAAACTGGTGGATAAGGTTCTCGGCGGTTTACTGATTGGTCTGGGTATTAAAGTCGCCCTGAGTTGATTCACTTTGTTTCAGTCACAAAAAAGGCGATGTTTCCATCGCCTTTCAATTTTGCGCTTACCCAGATTAACCTTTCATTTGCTTAATCTTGGCATGCATTTCCTGCACTGAAATCACTTGCTCGGTTGGATCCGCATTCAGCGCCATTGCCGTCGCGAAACCACCGTTTAACGTGGTGTCATAGTGCACTTTATACTGTAAGGCACTGCGACGAATCAGCTTGGAGTCTTCGATAGCCTGACGTCCCGCCGTGGTATTGACAATGTAGGTGTACTCGCCATTCTTAATACGATCCTGAATGTGAGGACGGCCTTCATGTACCTTGTTGACCAAACGTGGATTTATGCCCGCTTCCCCTAACACCACCGCAGTACCATGGGTTGCATCCAGTTCGAAGCCTTGTTTCAGCAGCTTGGCAGCCAAATCAACCACGCGAGCTTTATCCCCTTCGCGCACCGACAACAGCGCACGACCACTTTTCTTCATACCGGACTGGCTGCCCAGCATCGCCTTCGAAAATGCTTCTGCGAAGGTACGGCCAACGCCCATAACTTCACCGGTTGAACGCATTTCTGGCCCAAGAATCGGGTCAACGCCAGGGAACTTATTAAACGGCAGTACCACTTCTTTTACCGAGTAATATGGCGGGATGATTTCTTCGGTTATCCCTTGCTCTGCCAGTGATTTGCCAGCCATAACTCGAGCGGCAATCTTCGCTAATGGCATACCGGTGGCTTTAGAAACGAAAGGTACGGTACGAGCAGCGCGTGGGTTCACTTCAATCAGATAAACTTCGTTGTTCTTCACCGCGAACTGGACGTTCATCAAACCGCGAACGCACAGTTCAAACGCCAGCTTCTCAACCTGCTGACGCATAACATCCTGAATTTCTTTGCTTAGCGTGTAGGCTGGCAATGAACAAGCTGAGTCACCGGAGTGAACCCCTGCCTGCTCGATATGCTCCATAATTCCGCCGATCAGCACACGCTCACCGTCGCAAATCGCGTCCACATCCACTTCCACCGCGTCATCGAGGAAACGATCCAGCAATACTGGTGCATCGTTAGACACGCTCACCGCATTCTGGAAGTAACGGCGCAGGTCGGTTTCGTCATAGACGATTTCCATTGCGCGGCCACCCAGTACATAGGAAGGACGCACCACCAACGGATAACCCAAGCCGCTAGCCTTATCTACCGCTTGTTCGATAGTGGCAACGGTGGCGTTAGCCGGTTGCTTGAGACCCAGACGATTCACCGCCTGCTGAAAACGCTCACGGTCTTCTGCGCGGTCAATGGCATCAGGGCTGGTACCGATAACAGGAACGCCGGCAGCTTCCAGTTCGCGAGCCAGTTTCAGCGGAGTCTGGCCGCCGTACTGTACGATAACACCCTGTGGCTTCTCAATACGTACGATTTCCAGCACGTCTTCCAGCGTCACTGACTCGAAGTACAGACGGTCAGAGGTATCGTAATCCGTGGAAACCGTTTCAGGGTTACAGTTCACCATGATGGTTTCGTAACCGTCTTCACGCAGCGCCAGCGAGGCGTGAACGCAACAATAATCGAATTCAATCCCCTGACCGATACGGTTAGGACCACCGCCCAACACCATGATTTTCGGACGATCGCTGGTTGGGTTAGATTCGCACTCTTCCTCATAGGTTGAGTACATATAGGCTGTATCAGTAGAGAATTCTGCCGCACAGGTATCCACACGTTTGTAAACCGGATGCAGGTCAAATTTGTAGCGTAGCTTGCGCACTTCGCTTTCGGCTACGCCAACCAGTTTAGCCAGACGCGCATCAGCAAAACCTTTACGCTTCAACTGGCGCAGGAATTCATAATTCAAGCCGTTGATACCGCATTCAGCTACTTTCTCTTCCAGACGAACCAGTTCTTCAATCTGCACCAGGAACCAGCGGTCAACGTTGGTCAGGTTGAAAACGCCGTCTACGGACATACCGGCGCGGAACGCATCGGCGATGTACCAGATACGCTCTGCGCCAGCGTCTTTCAGCTCGCGGCGAATCTTGGTCAGCGCTTCCGGATCGTCCAGGCTGACTTTTGGATCAAAGCCGGTCGCGCCCACTTCCAGACCACGTAAGGCTTTCTGCAAGGATTCTTGCTGAGTACGGCCAATCGCCATCACTTCGCCGACCGATTTCATTTGGGTCGTCAGGCGGTCGTTGGCACCGGCAAATTTCTCGAAATTAAAGCGAGGGATTTTGGTCACAACGTAATCGATGGAGGGCTCAAATGACGCCGGAGTACGGCCACCGGTGATATCGTTGGTCAGTTCATCCAGCGTGTAACCTACCGCCAGCTTGGCGGCAATCTTGGCAATCGGGAAACCAGTTGCTTTGGATGCCAGCGCCGAAGAGCGGGATACGCGCGGGTTCATCTCAATAACAATCAGACGGCCAGTTTTTGGGTTAACCGAGAACTGAACGTTGGAGCCGCCGGTTTCCACGCCGATTTCACGCAGTACCGCCATCGAGGCGTTACGCATGATTTGATATTCTTTATCCGTCAGAGTCTGCGCTGGCGCAACGGTGATGGAGTCACCGGTGTGGATCCCCATAGCGTCGAAGTTTTCGATGGAACAGACGATGATGCAGTTGTCGTTTTTATCACGCACCACTTCCATCTCGTACTCTTTCCAGCCGATCAGAGATTCGTCAATCAACAGTTCTTTAGTTGGAGACAAATCCAGACCGCGCTCGCAGATTTCTTCGAACTCTTCACGGTTGTAGGCAATACCGCCGCCGGTGCCTCCCATGGTGAAGGACGGACGAATGATGCAAGGGAAACCCACGTCAGCCGCAACGGCCAGCGCTTCTTCCATATTGTGAGCGATGCCGGAGCGCGCCGTATCCAGACCGATTTTCTTCATCGCGATATCAAAGCGACGGCGGTCTTCTGCTTTATCAATGGCGTCGGCGGTGGCACCAATCATGGTCACGCCAAACTCGGCCAGCACGCCCTGACGTTCCAGTTCCAACGCACAGTTCAGCGCGGTTTGGCCGCCCATGGTTGGTAATACTGCGTCTGGACGTTCTTTTTCAATGATTTTGCGAACCACTTCCCAGTGAATCGGCTCGATGTAGGTCGCATCGGCCATTTCCGGATCGGTCATGATGGTTGCCGGGTTGGAGTTCACCAAAATAACCCGATAACCTTCTTCACGCAGGGCTTTACAGGCTTGAGCACCTGAATAATCGAACTCACAGGCCTGTCCGATAACAATCGGGCCAGCGCCGAGAATCAGGATGCTTTTTATATCTGTACGTTTTGGCATGGTCTTAGCTCCTGATTACTTGCTATTAGTGCTTGCTGATGATGATGCGCGGTAGGCTTCAATCAGTTCGATAAAGTGGTCAAACAGCGGAGCGGCATCATGTGGCCCCGGGCTCGCTTCAGGGTGCCCCTGGAAGCTGAACGCTGCTTTATCAGTACGATGGATACCTTGCAGAGAACCATCGAATAACGAAGTGTGGGTTGTACGTAAAGTGGCAGGTAATGAGGTTTCATCCACCGCGAAGCCGTGGTTTTGTGCGGTAATCATCACGCAGTTGCCATCCAAATCTTTCACCGGATGGTTGCCGCCGTGGTGGCCAAACTTCATTTTTACCGTTTTTGCGCCGCTGGCCAGTGCCAGCAGTTGGTGACCTAAACAGATTCCAAAGACTGGAATATCGGTTTCGAGAAAACGTTTAATCGCGGTAATGGCGTAGTCGCAGGGTTCCGGATCGCCCGGGCCGTTGGACAGGAAGATCCCGTCTGGATTCAGCTTCAGCACGTCTTCCGCCGGAGTCTGTGCTGGAACAACCGTCAGACGGCAGCCACGATCCACCAGCATACGCAGAATATTACGCTTTACGCCATAATCGTAAGCCACTACATGGAAAGGTAATTCTTCAGCTTTTTTCGCCGCCGGTAGTTCGCCTTCCAGCGTCCAGCTCCCCTGCAGCCAGGTGTAAGCTTCTTTGGTCGTGACCTCTTTTGCTAAATCCATCCCTTTCAGACCGGGGAAAGCTTTAGCTTTTTCCAGTGCCACAGCCGCATCCGTCAGGTCGCCAGCGATGATGCAACCGTTCTGAGCGCCTTTCTCACGCAGTAAACGAGTCAGCTTACGGGTATCGATATCTGCAATCGCAACGATGTTGTGGCGTTTGAGATATTCGGATAAGCCTTCTTCATTACGGTAGTTGCTGGCAATCAGTGGCAGGTCGCGGATAACAAGACCTTGGGCGTGTACTGCGGAGGATTCTTCATCGGCGGCGTTGGTGCCGACATTGCCGATATGGGGATAAGTAAGAGTAACGATCTGGCGGGAATAGGAAGGATCAGTGAGGATTTCTTGATAACCGGTCATCGACGTATTGAAGACCACTTCCCCCACTGCCGAACCTTCTGCCCCGATGGCCCGACCGTGAAATTGGGTTCCGTCTTCGAGAACCAATAGCGCTGACTTAATCAAAACACCCTCCAAGGAATAAACAGTCACATTATCTGCATATTAATTCAGAATTAACGATCTAAATCAATGCAAAAACCGCCCTCAAAGCTAATTTTTGGCAAATTGGGCGCATTTTAATGATGAGCTAGGCTCTTGTCTAGCCAAAGTACCATTTTTTCTTTGTTTTTTGCCCATCTCGCCAAAATAGTGGGTTTATGGCGGCAAAAATACAAACTAAGTTAACATAGTAAACGGTTGCGAGGGTGATAGAGTGAATTTTAACGTATTCGGAGAGAGAAAAGGCAAATTGGCAATGATAGGAGTCGTAAAATTTCAATAAAACGCTGAAAAACACATTAAAAAACACAAAAACAGCCATCTAATAATAAAATAACCACTTAACACTTAAAATAACAAAATAAAAAAGAGCGATAAAAATATCGCTCTACTATCAGATAGTTATGATAGGAATAACCACATCACAGCGGTACATTACATATTATAAATCGTTTAAACCCAAGACATCTCGCATATCAAACAATCCTTTATCCTGAGTTGATAGCCAGATTGCGGATTTAATTGCTCCATTAGCAAAAGTCATACGACTGGTCGCTTTATGGGTGATCTCAACCCGTTCGCCAATATCTGCAAACATCGCAGTATGCTCACCCACAATATCCCCCGCACGGACGGTAGCAAAACCGATAGTCCCTTCCTTACGCTCGCCGGTATAACCTTCGCGACTATAAACGGCGCAGTCTTTTAAATCGCGCCCTAACGTTTCCGCAATCGCTTCTCCCATCGCCAACGCAGTGCCCGAAGGCGCATCGACTTTATGGCGGTGGTGAGCTTCAATAATTTCGATATCGGCGTAGTCACCCATGACTTTAGCGGCCTTCTCTAACAGCTTAAGGACCAGATTGACGCCTACGCTAAAATTGGCCGCAAAAACAATCGCAATATCTGCCGCCGCGGCGCTAATCGCAGCTTTGCCAGCTTCATCAAAGCCAGTCGTACCAATAACCATACCTTTTCCGTGCTGGCGGCACAGAGCCAAATGCGCCAACGAGCCTTCTGGACGAGTAAAGTCCACAAGGATATCAAAGCTGTTTATTGCTTCGGCAACATCATCTGCCACCTTGATATTTAGCAACCCTATACCGGCCAGTTCGCCGGCATCAGTGCCTACCAGTGACGAACCTTTGCGCTCCAGCGCAGCACCCAGAGTTACTCCAGGAATTTGATGCACGGCCTGAATCAATTGTCGCCCCATACGGCCACCGGCACCGACAATAGCGACACGAATTGCTGAATCAGTCATAAATCCTCTTGTTGTTTTATATCAGCCCTGATCAGGGTTCAGATTAGCGGTCTGCCACTGAGTCTGCCAGACTATTTAAGCTGTATTAGAAAAAAATGATATCCGCTCATTTTTATCAGTGAAAGCACTTAATTACTCATCTATTGCAGGTAAAAAGCGCCGGCGCATCGGATAATCAGATGGAATTCTCTCAATTTCTGCATAACAAACCGAAAACGGGCAAATTTTCAGCGCTGCATCTTTACGCATATTCATGCATTATCAAGGAGTAGCCAGAAGAAACTCATTTAACATTACTGTATCCAAACCGTTACCTTGGGTTTTCTTTTGCCATAAAAAAAGCAGCCCCAAGGCTGCTTTTTTATATTCGGCTAACTTAGTCGACCTGCTTTACGTTAACCCTAAGCTCTTTTGGCACTTCGAAAACAATATTCTCTTCCCTGCCACTCAGTTCAATCGAGTGACCCGCCCCCAGATCTTGCAGGCGAGCAATGACTTGCCGTACCAGAATATCCGGCGCTGAGGCTCCAGCAGTCACACCGATGCAGGAAACATTGTTCAGCCAAATTTCTTGTATATCATCAGCAGAGCCAATGAGATAAGCCGCTTTGCCCATCCGTTGTGCCAGTTCGGCTAAACGGTTCGAGTTAGACGAGTTTTTCGAGCCGACGACCAAAACCACGTCCGCTTTATCCGCCAGATTGCGCACCGCTTCCTGTCGGTTAGTGGTAGCGTAGCAAATATCATCTTTACGCGGACCGATAATCTTAGGGAAGCGTTTATGCAGCGCATCTATCACTTCAGACGTATCATCAACCGACAAAGTGGTTTGCGTCATAAAGCACAGATTATCTTCGTTTTTTACTTTCAGCGTCCACACGTCCGCTGGCGATTCCACCAGATACATTCCCCCTTCCGGGTTACTGTATTGCCCCATGGTGCCTTCCACTTCCGGGTGGCCCGCATGTCCAATCAGAATCGCCTCTTTGCCCTTACGGCTGGCACGAGCCACTTCCATATGAACCTTGGTCACTAACGGACAGGTCGCATCAAACAGCATCGTCAACTGGCGCGAGCGGGCTTCTGCCCGAACGGCCTGGGAAACGCCATGGGCAGAAAATATCAGAATAGAGCCATCTGGCACTTCCGATATTTCCTCGATAAAGATGGCTCCGCGCTGGCGCAGGCTATCCACCACGTAGCGATTATGCACCACTTCATGACGAACATAGATCGGCGCGCCGTACATCTCCAACGCGCGTTCTACAATGCTGATAGCTCTATCGACTCCGGCGCAAAAGCCTCGTGGATTAGCCAGCAGTATTTGCATGAGATTCCTCCTGTTGAGGATCAATCTCCAGCACTTCTATATCAAAGCTGATAGATTGACCGGCCAACGGATGATTGAAATCAACGGTGACGGATTCTTCAGCCACTTCACGCACCACGCCCGGCATTTCACTGCCGTCTCGGGTGGTAAACAGCATGATAGTGCCCGCATCCGGCAAGCCGGTTTGAGCAAAATCACGTCGACTAAAGTATTGAATCAGATCCGGGTTTTCCAGACCGAACGCCGCTTCCGGTGGCAAAGTAAAGGCATGCTTGTCACCAATCTGTAGGCCAAGCAGCTCTTCTTCCAACTGATCGGATAAGCTGCCATCGCCTAAGCGAAATAGCGCAGGCTTACCGTGTGTGCGCGTGGATTCAGCCGTAGAGCCATCTTCCAGTTTCAGCGTAAAATGCACCAAAACGGCACTGTTATCCTGTACCCGGTCTGACATATTACTCACCTTTCTTTGGTGCGGCTTTTTCTGAAGGGCTTAAAAACCCTTCAAATACCACTAGCGCTGCACCGATACAAATAGCCGTGTCGGCCAGATTGAAGATCGGAAAATGCCAGTCATTAACGTAGAAATGAATAAAATCGATAACGACGCCATGTACCATACGATCAAATAAATTGCCTAAGGCACCGCCGATAATCAGCGCATAAGCACAGTTTATCAGACGTTGTTTGCCGCTGGAGCGGTACATCAGTACCGCCAGCGTCACCGATATACCGACGGCGATCAGCGCAAAGAACCAGCGCTGCCAGCCATCTTTATCCGCCAGGAAGCTAAACGCCGCCCCCGGATTTTGTGCATAGGTCATATTAAAGAAAGGGATCAGAGGGATCGACTCTCCCAACGCAAGGTGAGTCATCACCCACTGCTTGCTCCCCAAATCCAATGCCACCACCAATACCGCCAGCCACAGCCAGCGCAATCCGGTCGAACAAATCGGCTTACTCATTAGGCAAACTTACGCTCTTCGCCGTCACCGGCCACGTTAGTAACACAGCGACCACATAAATCTGCGTGTTCCGCTACCAGACCGATATCCTGCGTGTAGTGCCAGCAACGCGGGCATTTCTCGCCATCGGCTTTCTTGAAGGTGATTTTCAGGCCGCTGATGAGTTCACTTTGCTGTGCATCATCCCCTGCTGCAGCGTAATCCGCTACGTGAGCGCCGGAAGTCAGCAATACAAAACGCAGTTCATCTTGCAGGCTGTTCAGACGCGCCGCCAGTTCAGGTTCGGCAAACAGAGTCACATCCGCTTCCAGAGAGCCACCGATGCGCTTATCGCTACGAGCCTGTTCCAGAACCTTATTCACTTCGCCACGGACTTTCAGCAGTTCGTCCCAGAAGCTGTCGTTCATGCTTTCAGTGCCGGTCAGGCCAAACAGCCCCTGATACCATTCTTCAGTGAAGACATACTCTGGACGCTCGCCCGGCAGTTGGTTCCAGATCTCGTCGGCAGTAAAGGACATGATCGGCGCCATCCAGCGCACCAGCGCTTCGGCGATGTGGAACAACGCGCTTTGGCAGCTACGGCGGGCAACGCTGTCGCCTTTCGCCGTGTACTGACGGTCTTTAATGATATCCAGATAGAACGAGCCCATTTCGACCGAACAGAACTGCATCAGACGCTGGACAACCAGATGGAAATCATAATTTTCGTAAGCTTCGATGATGCCAGCCTGCGCCGCCTGCGCGCGACCTACCGCCCAGCGATCCAGTACCACCATATCTTCCGGCTGAACCATGTGCTGAACCGGATCGAAACCGTTCAGGTTAGCCAGTAGGAAGCGCGCGGTGTTACGGATACGACGATAAGAATCGGCAGAGCGCTTCAGAATTTCATCTGACACGGCGATTTCGCCGGTGTAATCCGTCGAAGCCACCCACAGACGCAGGATGTCGCCACCCAATTTGTTCATCACATCCTGTGGGCTGACGGTATTACCGATGGATTTGGACATTTTGCGTCCCTGGCCATCAACGGTGAAACCGTGAGTCAGCACCTGGCGGTAAGGCGCTTTGCCTTTGATTGCAGTTGCAATCATCAGTGATGACATAAACCAGCCGCGATGCTGGTCAGAACCTTCCAGATACATATCCGGAGCATAGCCGTTAAATTCAGGACGCACGTCAACCACTGAAGAATGGGTTGAACCTGAGTCAAACCAAACGTCCAGCGTGTCTGGTACTTTCATGTAATCGTCGGCGTCCGCACCCAGAATTTCCGCGGGATCCAGATCCCACCACGCCTGAATGCCATCCTGCTCTACACGCTTCGCCACTTCTTCCATCAGCTCAGTGCTGCGCGGATGTAGGGCTTCAGTTTCTTTGTGTACAAACAGAGACATCGGCACGCCCCAGGTGCGCTGACGGGAAATACACCAGTCAGGACGGTTGGCAACCATGGTCTCAATACGCGCTTGACCCCAATCTGGAATCCACTGCACGTCTTTGATTTCTTCCAACGACTGCTTACGCAGACCTTTCTGATCCATGCTGATGAACCATTGTGGCGTCGCGCGGAAGATAATCGGCGTTTTGTGACGCCAGCAGCACGGATAGCTGTGAGACATTTTCTCTACGTGCAGCAAAGCGCCTTTCTCACGCAGTAGCTCAACGATCATATCGTTAGCTTTGAAAACAAATACGCCGTCCAGCATTGGGTAAGTGCCGGTGAGGTAGCAGCCGTTTGGCCCTACCGGATTCGCCACTTCCAAACCGTATTTCTGACCGATTACAAAGTCGTCTGGGCCGTGGCCAGGAGCGGTATGAACCGCACCGGTACCGGCATCCAGAGTCACGTGATCGCCCAAAATTGCCGGCACGTCGAAATCCAGGAACGGATGACGGAAACGCAGCAGCTCGAGATCCGCGCCCTGGCAGTTGCCCAACACAGTCCACTCGATGATTCCGGCGCGTTTCATCACGCTTTCCACCAGATCGGCAGCCAGAATCAAATTCTCGTCGCCCACTTTCACCAGCTGATACACAAATTCTGGATTCAGTGAAATCGCGCGGTTAGCTGGCAGAGTCCACGGCGTGGTTGTCCAGATCACCAGAGAAATCGGGCCGGTAACGTCAGAAACGCCAAATTTCGCGGCAACGGTGGCTGCATCAGCGGCGTTAAAGCGCACGTCGATAGACGGAGAAGTCTTATCGTAATATTCCACTTCCGCTTCGGCCAAAGATGAACCACAGTCGGTACACCAGTGCACCGGCTTAGCACCTTTGTGCAGATGGCCGTTATCGATGATTTTACCCAGTGCGCGAATGATGTTGGCTTCAGTTTTGAAGTCCATCGTCAGGTAAGGATGATCCCAGTCACCCAACACGCCCAGACGGATAAAGTCCTTTTTCTGGCCTTCTACCTGCTCTGTCGCGTACTTACGACAGGCCGCACGGAACTCGGCCGCGGTGACTTTTTCACCCGGTTTACCAATCAGTTGCTCAACTTTCAATTCGATAGGCAGACCGTGGCAGTCCCAGCCTGGAATATAAGGCGAGTCAAAGCCGGCCATACCTTTCGATTTAATAATAATGTCTTTGAGAATTTTATTAACCGAGTGACCAATATGAATATTGCCGTTCGCGTACGGAGGGCCATCGTGCAAAATAAAGGACTTTTTACCTTTCTTGGCCGCACGAATTTTCCCGTACAAATCCTGCTCATACCAACGTTTCAGCATCTCAGGTTCGCGTTTTGCCAGATCGCCGCGCATCGGGAACCCTGTTTCCGGCAAGTTCAGGGTATTCTTGTAGTCACTCATTAGATTCTCGGTTCCGTTTTCGGCTAGAAATATTAAACCGGTGTCTTTAGCCCGAAGAAATTTCGGGCCGTCACCACATCATTGGCGATTTGCTGCTTCAAAGCATCGAGGGAAGCAAACCGCTGTTCATCACGCAATTTTGCGCGCAGCACCACATCAATGTGGCGCCCATAAAGATCCATAGTTACATCAAGCAGATGAACCTCCAGCTGCTGGCGAATGCCGGCAACGGTCGGCCGCGTGCCGATATTGGCAACGCCGGGTAACGGCTCTGGATCCAAGCCATACACTTCAACCGCGTACACTCCTTTGACCGGAGCGACTAAACGTTTTAACGGTAAATTCGCCGTAGGAAAACCAATGGTTCGCCCCAGCTCATCACCATGAACAACCCGTCCAGAAATGCTGTAAGGGTGCCCAAGCAACGTTTCTGCCAGTGACAAATCGTCATCATGCAGCGCCTGACGAATCGCCGTGCTGCTAATGCGTAAGCCACCGTCACAGAAACTGTCGGTGCTGATAACATCGAAACCGTACTCGGCACCAGCCTGCTGCAACAGTCGGAAATCCCCCTGACGCCCAGCGCCAAAGCGAAAATCATCCCCAACCGCCAGAAACTTAACGCCGAGCTTTTCTACCAGTAACTGAGCCACAAAGGTCTGGGCCATATTGGCAGCAAAACGCGGTTCAAATTTAACGCACAATAAGTAGTCAACGCCGGCCTGTGCCAAATATTTGGCTTTATCACGTAAACGCGTTAACCGGGCCGGTGCTTTTTCCGCTGCGAATAGTTCCAAAGGCTGCGGCTCAAATATCATCACCATTACCGGTAGCCCTAAGCGCTGACCTTCGCGCTTGAGTTGCTCCAGTAATGCCAGATGCCCACGATGGACACCGTCGAAATTACCGATAGTTAGCACGCAACCATGGTGGCGTGCCCGGATATTATGTATACCGCGAATTAGCTCCATAGCTGGCTCAAAACAGTGGAAATCGCCGGATTATACCTTGTACAGCGGTTAAGGTTAACCCGCGATTGGCACCTTTACTCCAATAGTCATAGCAATTTACCGATAATACGCAGTTAAAACACTTTTACGCCAGTTTATCCTGTAGAATGCGCGAGCAGTTGGATACAGACCCCCCGTTAAGACTTTTGCAAAAACCATCGCCGAAGGCTTAATAGGTGAGGCCGGTGGAATTTTCTTTCGAAAGACTGTATTCCACCGCTCGAAGCTGGTAAAATCCCGCTCCATCACAACGTAGCAAGTGCCGCCCGTACAAACGGCGCTTATTTGCACAAATCCATTGACAAACGAAGGCAAAAAGGGCATATTCCTCGGCCTTTGAATTGTCCTCAATAGAATATATTTGGGAGTTGGACCTTGGCTAATATCAAATCAGCTAAGAAACGCGCCGTACAGTCTGAGAAACGCCGCAAGCATAACGCTAGCCGTCGCTCAATGGTGCGTACCTTCATTAAGAAGGTATATGCGGCAATTGCAGCTGGCGATAAAGACGCGGCGCAAAAAGCATTTAATGAAATGCAACCAATTGTGGATCGTCAGTCCTGTAAAGGTCTGATCCACAAAAACAAAGCAGCGCGTCATAAGTCAAACCTGACAGCGCAAATCAACGCAATGCAGTAATGCATTAAGTTGACTGCTTGTAAAAAGACCGGCCTAGGCCGGTTTTTTTATATCTGCAATTTGGTCACAGATTCAAATCTTAGGTCGCCCTACCAGTTTATCCTACCCGATAATCTGATAGAGCATCCTCTTTGCTGACTACGTTCTTATCTATCAAACCGACTTTCAGCGGTTAAATCATCAACAGTCAAACTTTCGGCTATTAAATGCCCAGCGATTAAACTTTAACCACTGAGCTTTCAACTGTTAAATAATGACGTGAAATCTTTATTACACACACGCTGTACCGCAGGATGCTGAATCATTCGTTCTGCAAAGATAACGTAATATTCTTCATGCACATTATCTAAACGCCCGATTTCCACAACCTGTTCATTTGAAAAGATATCATCGGCATACATAGATGGCGCGACAAAAATTGCATTGTGATAGACCCCAAACGCCTTCATCAATGCGGCATCATCAAACTCGCCCAGAATCTCAACCTGAATTCCTTTGCTGTTTATCCAGTTCAGTAACTTGCGCCCAAGCATAGAACGGCGACCTGGGATTAACAAACGACGCTCCTGCAAACACGCAGGAAAAGGCGCTTCCGGTATTGGCTGACGGCAATAAAAACTCACGCTGCACTCGCCCAGCTTAACGGAAAACAGCCCTTCTTGTTGGCTGGAATCTACCGGACAGTCAGACAAGATCATATCCAGCTTGTGCTGACTTAACTGCTCTAACAACATTTCGTGGGTAGATTCGAAGCAGCGTAAATGTATCTGCTCGTTATCCACCACGGCGGTTTCTAATACTCGGCTAACCAATCGTTTGGATAACGCATCGGCCACGCCGACGTCAAACAGCAGGTTAGATTCTTTACGGTAATTAACGATATCCAGCATTTCATGGCTAAGCATGAACATTTTATCGGCGTAACGAAAAACCAACTGGCCTAACTCTGAAGGTACCAGCCCGCGCCCTTGGCGTTTAAATAGTTTCCCGCCCAAGCGTTCTTCCAAGGCTTTAATCTGACCAGTAATGGTCTGTGGCGTGAGAAACAATGCTTCCGCCGCTCCAACTACCGAGCCTTCCTTACACACCTGCCAAAAATAGTAGAGGTGGTTAAAATTGATATGTGACATTCGCATGCAGTGATCTCCTTAACGTATCGCCCGATAGGGTGATCAATTTCCCGAGCGATCAACTTCCTTTGTTCTGAGATCAAAACATAATGCGATCTCGGGAACCCATCAAGCAAAACTGCCGACGTTGTAAAAGAGCACTACATCGGCAGTTCGGCCTATTCCTTCTAATGATTTACGACAATTATTTTGCGGTAACGGCCGGCGTTTTGTTCGGTAAAACCAAGCGTAGCAGTGTGTATCCCACAATCGCTGCGGCTGTAGAACCCAGCAATATACCTAAGCGAGAGTAAGTGCTCAAAGCTTCGCTTCCACCTTCGAACGCCAGTGAAGCAATGAAGATAGACATAGTAAAACCGATACCGCACAGCACTGACACTGCAAAAATCTGTTTAAAATTAATGGATTCCGGCAGTTTGGCGATGCCAACCTTCACCGCGACCCAACTGAAGAGGAAAATCCCCAACGGCTTACCAATAAACAGCCCGCTGGCAATCCCCAAAGGTAGCAACGACGTCAGTCCCGCAAGCGAAACGCCTTCAAGAGATACGCCCGCGTTAGCGAAAGCAAACAGCGGTAAAATCAGATAAGCCACCCACGGATGCAGCCCGTGCTCTAAAGATTCGGAAGGTGAAGACTTATCTTTGGTATGCAACGGAATCATAAAGCCGACAATCACACCGGCCAGCGTCGCATGAACTCCGGATTTCAGAATACTCACCCACAGAATCAGGCCGACAAGTAGATAAACCGAGGTTTTCCCGACTCCGCGCCAGTTCATATAAGCCAAGAGCGCAATCGCTGCGGCTGCCGCGCCCAATGCGGCCAGAGAAACATCCTGAGTATAAAAAAATGCGATGATAATAATGACGCCCAGATCGTCAATAATCGCCAGCGCCAGTAAAAACACTTTCAAACTGGTTGGAACGCGGTTACCCAATAGCGCCATCACACCGAGCGCAAAGGCAATATCCGTTGCCGCTGGAATAGCCCACCCCTGACGGGTAACTTCATCTGCACCGTTAAATAACAGATAAATCAACGCCGGAGCCAACATCCCGCCTAATGCCGCGATAGCCGGAAATACCGCTTTATCACGGCCAGCCAAAGAACCTTCCATCAGTTCGCGCTTAACTTCCAGCCCAACGACCAAAAAGAAGATGGCCATTAAACCATCATTAATCCACAGCAATAGCGGTTTACTGATATCCAATGACGCAATTTTTACCGCGACCGGAATGTCTAAGAACGTTTGATAAATACCCTGTAGTGGGCTGTTAGCCATCAGTAAAGCAACCACCGCGGCCACGATCAAAATCATGCCCCCGGCCGCTTCTAGTCGTAAGAATTGGCGAATAATATTTGTCACAATGAATACTCCCTACATCGGACAGAGAAACCAACCAAAGAGATTGGCAAATAATTTACAAATTCTAGGCTAATTATTAACTCGAAAATAGTCGTTTTTATTGCATTAACCACTCGGATAAACCGAGCAATTAATGATTAACATCACGTTGCAGCTGCAAGTATTGGCGAAAAAAATCCCCGGTATATACCAGGGATTTAGTTTCCACTACCTAATCATAGGTTCTATGATTAACGGGTCAAATCATCAAAGAATTTTTTCACACCGTCGAGGAAGCTTTTAGAGCGTGGGCTGTTTTTCTCGCCCGCTGCACCACCGAAACTTTCTTCTAGTTCACGCAGTAACTGTTTCTGTTTCTCGCTCAAACTTACCGGCGTTTCAACGACTACACGGCACAGCAAGTCACCCTGGCTGCCCCCGCGAACTGATTTAACGCCTTTACCGCGCATACGGAATAATTTACCGGTTTGCGTTTCCGCAGGAACCTTCAGTTTAACCCGGCCATCCAGCGTCGGTACTTCAATTTCACCGCCCAGCGCTGCCATTGCAAAGTTAATTGGCACTTCGCAATACAGATTATTGCCTTCACGCTCGAAGATCGGGTGAGCTTTCACCTGAACCTGAACGTACAAATCGCCTGATGGTGCGCCGTGTTCACCAGCTTCACCTTCGCCCGCTAAACGGATACGGTCGCCGGTATCCACACCCGCCGGGATCTTAACCGAAAGGGTTTTGGATTTTTCAACGCGGCCATGACCATGACATTTGTTGCACGGATCTTTGATAATTTGGCCCCGGCCGTGGCAATGAGGACACGCCTGTTGCACGGTGAAGAAGCCTTGACGCATCTGTACCTGACCTGCACCATGGCAAGTCGGACAAGTGATCGGAGAACTGCCTGGTTTTGCTCCGCTGCCGTGGCAAACATCACACTCGTCTAACGTTGGAATGCGGATTTCTTTGGTTACACCACGAACCGCTTCTTCTAACGTCAAATCCATATTGTAACGCAGGTCGGAACCACGACTGGCGCGCTGCTGACGACGACCGCCGCCAAAAATGTCACCAAATACATCGCCAAAGATATCGCTAAAATCAGCGCCGCCGCCAAATCCGCCGCCGCCGCCCATACCGCCCTGTTCAAAAGCCGCATGGCCATATTGATCGTAAGCAGCGCGCTTTTGCGCATCGGTCAGGATTTCGTAGGCTTCTTTAACTTCTTTGAATTTACCTTCGGCGTCCTGTTCCTGATTACGATCCGGATGGAATTTCATCGCCAGGCGCTTATAGGCCTTTTTGATTTCACGCTCATCCGCCGTCTTGGGGACGCCTAAAATCTCGTAATAGTCTCTCTTCGCCATTCTGTTTTTCCTACCCTTAACATGCGTGCACGGGCGTAGAGTTTCCTCGACGCCCGTGCTGGTTTCCAGCAACAGTATCTCTTACCACTGCTGTGCCCGCTTAAGGGCTATTATTTTTTGTCTTTTACTTCTTCGAATTCGGCGTCAACAACGTCGTCTTCTTTCTTCGCGCTGGCATCGCCCGCTTCGCCGGCTGCCGCCTGCTGCTGCTGTGCCATTTCCAGCAACTTGCCAGAAACCTGGACCAGTGCCTGAGTTTTCGCTTCGATTTCCGCTTTGTCTTCGCCTTTAACCGCTGCTTCCAGCGCTTTCAGTGCATCTTCAATGGCAGTTTTGTCTTCTGCTGGCAGTTTGTCGCCAGCTTCTTCCAACTGTTTACGAGTGCCATGAATCAGGTGGTCAGCCTGGTTGCGAGTCTGAACCAGCTCTTCAAACTTACGGTCTGCTTCAGCGTTAGCTTCCGCATCGCGTACCATTTTTTGGATTTCTTCCTCGTTCAGACCTGAAGATGCCTTAATGGTGATCTTCTGCTCGCGACCGGTATTTTTGTCTTTCGCAGACACATGCAAGATACCGTCGGCATCGATATCGAAGGTAACTTCGATTTGTGCCATACCGCGAGGCGCGGCCTGAATGCCATCCAGGTTAAACTGCCCCAGAGACTTGTTGTCCTGCGCACGTTTACGCTCACCCTGCAGCACATGGATGGTTACCGCAGACTGATTGTCTTCTGCAGTAGAGAACACCTGGCTGTGCTTAGTAGGGATGGTGGTGTTTTTAGTGATAAGCGGAGTCATCACACCACCCATTGTTTCGATACCCAGAGACAATGGAGTAACGTCCAACAGCAACACATCTTTTACTTCACCAGACAGAACGCCGCCCTGAACTGCTGCACCGATAGCAACGGCTTCATCCGGGTTCACGTCTTTACGTGGTTCTTTACCGAAGAAGTCAGCAACTTTCTTCTGAACCATTGGCATACGAGTCTGACCACCGACCAGGATAACGTCCTGAATGTCAGATACAGACAGACCTGCGTCTTTCAGAGCCACTTTCAGCGGTTCCATAGAACGGTTAACCAAGTCTTCTACCAGTGACTCCAGTTTTGCACGAGTCACTTTGATGTTCATGTGTTTTGGACCACTGCCATCAGCGGTGATGTATGGCAAGTTAACATCAGTCTGTTGTGCAGAAGACAGTTCAATTTTCGCTTTTTCTGCTGCTTCTTTCAGACGTTGCATCGCCAACGGATCGGTACGCAGATCCATACCTTGGTCTTTCTTGAATTCTTCAACCAGGTAGTTGATCAGGCGGCTATCAAAGTCTTCACCACCCAGGTGGGTATCACCGTTGGTTGCCAGAACTTCGAAGGTTTTTTCGCCGTCAACTTCATCAATTTCGATGATGGAGATATCGAAAGTACCACCACCCAAGTCGTAAACCGCGATAGTACGGTTGCCAACTTCTTTATCCAGACCGTAGGCCAGTGCCGCTGCGGTTGGTTCGTTGATGATACGTTTCACTTCCAGACCCGCGATACGGCCAGCATCTTTAGTTGCCTGGCGCTGAGCATCGTTGAAGTATGCAGGTACAGTAATAACCGCTTCAGTTACTGGCTCGCCCAGATAATCTTCAGCCGTTTTCTTCATTTTTTTCAGCACTTCAGCAGAGATCTGCGGTGGTGCAATTTTCTGGCCTTTCACTTCCAGCCATGCATCGCCGTTATCAGCAGCAACGATTTTGTACGGCATGATGTCTTTATCACGCTGTGCTTCTTCGTCCTGGAAACGACGACCAATCAAACGCTTGATTGCAAACAGGGTGTTCTGTGGGTTAGTAACAGCCTGACGCTTAGCAGGTTGACCAACCAGAGTTTCACCATCTTGGGTATACGCGATGATAGAAGGCGTTGTGCGGTCGCCTTCGCTGTTTTCCAGCACGCGTGCTTTTGTACCATCCATAATTGCTACACAAGAGTTGGTAGTACCCAAGTCGATACCAATAATTTTACCCATCTAAAACGCCTCCACGAAAAAAGTCATAATCGGTCAAGTTACTAATCTATATATGGGCGGATTTCTAATTTTCAACTGCCAAATATTTACTGACAATTTTCCGCTAACCACGATTAGTCACTGCGGTTGGGAATAAGATGGGGCCATGAAAACCATCATCAAGGGGGGAGATGAAAAAAAATTACTTTTTATCGCACTCAAGATCATTGTTTCCGGTCGAACAGATCATTATGATGCCGCGCGCACTGAGGGAATAGACGACTTTTTACTCATTCAGGCGATTTATACTTATTCGGATATTTATCCATTTTTTTAGCAATCTGTTATTGCAGAGGACTTATGAACACCAACAAGTTGGCGAATCCTGGCCCGCTAGGCCTGATGGGCTTTGGGATGACCACCGTCTTGCTCAACCTGCACAACGCGGGCTTCTTCCCCCTGACTTCCGTTATCCTGAGCATGGGGATTTTTTACGGCGGTTTGGCACAAATTCTGGCTGGTCTGCTGGAATATAAAAAAGGGAATACCTTTGCCGCGACTGCATTTACTTCTTACGGCGCATTCTGGCTGAGTCTGGTCGGCTTGCTGATGCTTCCTAAAATGGGTATGGCAGAAGCCACTGACGCACAGTTCCTTGGCGTTTACCTCGGGATCTGGGGCATCTTTACCCTGTTTATGTTCTTCGGCACCTTGCCAGCCAACCGCGCGCTTCAATTCGTGTTTGCCAGCCTGACACTGCTGTTTGCCCTGTTGGCTATCGGTAACTTTACCGGTAATCACTCGCTGCTGGTGTTCGCTGGTTTTGAAGGCATCATCTGCGGTGCCAGCGCGATTTATCTGGCAATGGCTGAAGTATTGAACGAACAATATGGTCGCACAGTGTTACCGATTGGCGAACCACGCTAGACTTTGCCTAAGCAACCGATAGTTTAATTACAGTTTGCTTGAAAATTCATATCCCAAAAACTCTGAATGTTTATATTCGGAGTTTTTTTATTTTTACTTTTTTATATTTAAATCTAAATTACATAAATCTCAAATTAGCACTGCTAAATAATAAAATAGAGAAATAAAAATAGATAAAGCAAAGAAAATACGCATCATATAGTATTGAAACCCTGTCGATGATATGAAACATAAAAATCAATAACATCAAAGGGAGAGCCTATGCGTATAGTTACAAGACTATTAGCAAGCATCATATTAATAATATCGCAACCATCCTATTCAGACGAAACAAAAGTCTGTTTTTATGAACTCGACAAATTTGAAGGGGAATCATTTTGCTCCGCAGAAAGGGAATCAGGCTCTATTTATAATGATGGCTTTGATAATGAGATAGCATCAATTTCTATCCCACCAGGTATGGTGCTCACCCTTTATAGTGGCATTAATTTCTCTGGTACAAAAACAAGAGTGAAACATGATATTAATCTACCTGAGTTAATAGCATTAGAATTATATAATAAAATAGGCTCATATCAGGTAGAACCTGCAATCTGTTTTTATACAGAGGATGATTTTCAAGGTGAAAGTACTTGTTTAGCATCACATCAGAAAATAGATTTATATAGCGATCCAGAAATCATTATTGAATCTGGACAAAAAGAATTACCTATTCCTAATGATAGAATAAAATCCATCAGCATTCCGCCTGGTATGCTCGCAACTGTATATAAGAATGATAATTACAATCCTCCTTTTTTCGGGTTAACAGAGAGCGTCAATGACAGCGATTTACAAGCGCTGGAAATGAGCAATGTCATCACTAGCATTAAAGCATCAGAAAAAGAAGGTATTAATTGTGATCAACGATGTGTTGTTATAAATAACTATAAAATAAACATCACTAAAGCATTTGGTCAATACTGGACTGATGAACGCTTACAAAACAAACAGGTTCTACTAGAGTTTGATAGTAAAGGTACGAATGGAGGCGATAAGTATAGCATCAAAATTTCTGGTGGCCCGAATATTAGCATAAGTAACAGGGGCGTTATGTTTTCTGATCGAAAAATGAAAAATAAGTTTTATTTTGATCACTACAACAATATCGATAACTTAGCTTTTATTATACAAATAAAAAAAGACACAATACAACTTCAATACATGCAAATGTTGGAGAGTAATCTAGTAGATATTTCTCCCATTATTTCTTTTGGTTGGGATAATGATGCTTCATCATTTACAGATACAGATACAGATACAGATACAGAAATAATCATAACCAACCACAATAAAGATAATCCTTTAGTTCTCGCAAAATCTATACTCACCGCAGATACAGGCGATAAGTATTTGGAAAAAAGAGATGTGGCACAAACCAGTAAAATACTATGCGCCTTTACTCCTTTTTTAAATATCTATAACTATCTAATGCAAGATACATGTCAACAATTGGATGGTATTGTATTCCGTGCAGATAAATATTTTAGCAGTAATACACAAGGTAAAACTTTACATATTGCTGGAAGCAGTAGTCCACTGAAGAAAAAGCCGTCAAGAACACCAGCGTTACAAATACAAGAAATTTTTGATCATTATATGACATTAACTTATATCGACACCAATCAACATGGTCAGGCACTGAGTCTTCCTGCTGTAGCAAAAGCCTGTAGAGTGTCTCTTTACTCTCTACTTAATTCTCGTCAAACACGTCAAATAAGACCTCACTGTATTGAATGGACGCTGGATATTATGACTGACTTCACCTTATTATTCGGTCATAGTCCCGAAACTTGGAATGCCGCATTTTTTGGCAGAATCCTAGATTCCATCATCCGGACAGGAAATATAGGTGTTACAGTAGAAAATAAAGAGACAGGGAATCGATTAGTTCAGTCTATAAAAGAAAAAATAGCTGAGAAAAACACAGAAAATACGCTTGATCATATTAAAACAGCATTTGACTATGCTCAACTCAATTACTTAAATTATAGTTTCTCTTCTTCTTCTGATGAGTCGCCCTCTCAGATAGAGCTATTACCCTTAGGTATTTACGAGCTATTACTAGAGACATTTGTCTATAGAGATACGCCTCCAATAATAATTTCGCAGGGTGAGCCCGTTGTGCAAAATGATACTGAATTCGAAATAGAGATAATCCCAACGCTAACACCGGAAGAAGAAGAAAAGCTTTCAGATAGTGAAGTTAAGAATGCTCGAGCCATGCGTAAAAAGCTGAGTGAAACTATCGCGCAATGGGGGATGCAGTACCAAGGAACGCATATCGAACAAGATATCAAAGGTTCCAGTGCGGATTCCAGTGCAGATTCCAACGCGGATTTCGGCGCGGATTCCGGCGCAAATGAAAATAACAGCGCCCTCAGTAGACTCCTCCATGCTGGGCATATCGTTACAGGTATTATCCATCGTAGATTAAGGCTTCAACGCCCCGGTGAAATCTATGTGGTAGTCAAACTACAGGGAAAAATTATCGCGGTTGTTCTTGCCGACCGTTTTAACAGCAAAGATGAAGTTGAACTGGTTGCATCAGCAACACTACCAGATTATGTCCTATTTCCCGATCGCGACGGTACAGTCAGAGGAGCGGGGACCGCAGCGGTTAGAGCGCTGGCAAGATATTTACAACAACAAGGCGCTAGAACATTATTTTCTGAAGTTATTTCGCAACCCTCAGCTCGTGTTAAGCAAAAAGTTGGTTTTAATTTCAAGCACGAATTTTAAATTATACGAGTTAAAAATAGCCCATGATGTATGGGCTATTTATTTAGAATAATCATCTAATTGGCGGTTATCTACTCAGCCAGAACCCTCTTTGACAACTGTACATTCAGATCACTATTAATATCATTACGTAAATATATCCCCAACAGGAACCCGACCACTGATAACAGCAACATATAATAGGCAGGTGCCATAGGCGTAACTTTCATCAATAACGTGACCAAAATAGGTGTCAACCCGCCAAAAATGGCGTATGCCACATTGTAGGAAAATGAAATTCCAGTAAACCGGATTTCTGCCGGAAAAGCCCGGACCATCACATAAGGTACCGCACCGACAATCCCCACGCTAAATCCAGCAAAGGTATAATGAGTGAACAGCTTGACAGGATCGGTTAAATCAGCCTGATAAAACGACCAAGTCGCTACCGCCAGTAACACGCTGCCGACGATAAAGGTTTTACTCGCGCCAAAGCGATCAATGGCCAGCCCAGAGAGTATGCAGCCGCAGACCAGCGCCACAATCGCCACGCTATTCGCCTGCATCGCCAGCGCCGACATCACGCCGTACTGTTTTTCCAGATAGGTTGGCGTCAACAGGATAACCACCACGATTCCAGCGGACAGCACCCAGGTCAGCAGCATCGAAACCACGATTTCTTTTTTATGGTTAACCACGACCGATTTCAAGGGCAAACCCTCTGCCAGCGCTTTCTGCGCCTGCATCTCTTTAAAGATCGGCGTTTCCTGTAACCAGCGGCGAAGATACATAGCGAACAGGCCGAAAATACCGCCGAGGAAGAATGGAATACGCCAGCCGCCGTTCATCATTGCCTCGGTGCTTATGGTGGTTTTCATCCCCGCAGCCACCAGAGAGCCTAGCAGAATGCCCGCCGTCAACCCGGCGGTTAAGGTGCCGCAGGCAAAACCAACGCGTTTACGCGGTACATGCTCGGCCACAAATACCCAGGCGCCCGGAACTTCTCCACCGATAGCCGCGCCTTGCAATACGCGCATCAGCAGCAGTAACAACGGTGCGGCAATACCGATAGTGGCATAAGTTGGTAGCAGACCAATGGCCAGCGTCGGCAAAGCCATTAACAGAATACTCAGGCTAAACATCTTCTTACGACCAACCAAATCGCCGAAGTGCGCCATGATAATGCCGCCCAATGGTCGCGCCAGATAACCGGCGGCGAAAATACCAAAGGTCTGCACCTGACGTAGCCACTCAGGCATATCGGGAGGGAAGAAGAGTTCACCGATAATCGCGGCAAAAAATACGTAGATAATGAAGTCATAAAACTCTAAAGCTCCGCCCAAAGCGGCTAACGTCAGAGTTTTATAATCTTGCCGATTCAATCGGCGATTGTGCTGTTGATCCATAAGACACCGTGATAAGCCAGAGTATTGAGTTAAAAATATTACAACTCTTTGTAAAGTAAAAATTACTATACCGTACAAAAATCCTCACATGCTTAGAATGGTATCTTATGTCAGAAACTATATGAATTTAGATTTTTGTATCACGTAAGGCACTTTTAGGACGGAATGCTGCTACCACCTGACTGTTGGTTTCAATGTACGGGCCATCCAACAATTGAATGCAATATGGGACACTGGCAAAAATCCCATGAACCAACACGTTGCCTTCCGCGTCTTTTACTCCTTCCAGCGTTTCTTTTATCGCCTTAGGCTGGCCGGGCAAATTCAGTATCAGCGCCTGTTTGCGAATCACGCCAACCTGGCGGGATAAAATCGCTGTGGGAACAAAGTGTAGACTGATTTGGCGCATTTGCTCGCCGAAACCGGGCATTTGACGATCGGCGATGGCCAGAGTCGCATCCGGCGTCACATCGCGACGCGCCGGGCCCGTTCCGCCGGTGGTCAACACCAAATGGCAGCCCATTTCATCCACCAGCTCACACAGGGTTTGCTCTATCAGCGTTTGCTCATCGGGGATTAAACGGGTTTCGAGGGTAAATTCACTCGTTAAGGCACTTTTTAACCAGTCTTCCAACGCTGGCAGGCCTTTATCCTGATAAATCCCATTGGATGCCCGATCGGAAATGGACACTAAACCTACACGCAATGTATGCATACAACGACCTCAATGAAAAAATCTTTCTCTGTGGGCGGGATGATACTACGCGACGCTATTACCTCAACCCTCTCAACTCACAGAATCAAGTATAGTTTTGTTCCGTCACAGAGCAGAAATAGGCGAGCTTCAGACGTAAAAAAGGCGGCTTACGCCACCTTTTTCGTTCAATGTTGCCTGCCGGTATAAAATTACAGCAGATCGGCAATCATCTTCTCAAGTTTGCCCTGATCGACAGCAAACTTGCGGATACCGTCAGTCAGTTTCTCAACGGCCATTGGGTCTTGGTTGTGTTCCCAGTAGAACTCAGCCTCAGTCAGCGGCGCTGGCGCAGCGGCAATGTTGCCGGTGTAAGACAGTTTACGCTCCAGTGGGCCTTCGCTTTCCGCCAACTCTTTCAGCAGAGTTGGAGCGATGGTCAGACGGTCACAGCCAGCCAGTTCGATGATTTCACCAATATTACGGAAGCTTGCGCCCATCACCACGGTTTTGTAGCCGTGTTTTTTGTAATACTGGTAGATTTCTTTAACGGAAATCACGCCCGGATCTTCGTTTGGTGCGAACTCTTTCTTGTCGCCGTTCGCTTTGTACCAGTCCAGAATACGACCAACAAACGGAGAAATCAGATATACGCCCGCTTCAGCACAAGCACGCGCCTGAGCGAAGGAGAACAGCAGAGTCAGGTTACAGTTGATGCCTTCTTTCTCTAACTGCTCGGCGGCGCGGATGCCCTGCCAGGTAGAAGCCAGCTTGATCAGGATACGGTCTTTGCTGATGCCCGCATCACCGTACATTTTAATCAGGCGTTTGGCTTTTGCTACGCTGGCAACGGTGTCGTAAGACAGACGCGCATCAACTTCGGTAGAAATACGGCCTGGGATCAGCTTCAGAATTTCCAGACCGATGTTAACGGCCAGCTTGTCACCCGCATCGATGACTTGCTGCGCTTTATCACTGCTTTGCTCGCGAGCCCAGGCGATAGCGTCGTCAATCAATTTACGGTATTCAGGAATTTGAGCCGCGTTTAGGATCAGAGAGGGGTTAGTCGTGGCATCTTGCGGCTGATACAGTTTCATCGCCGCAATGTCCCCGGTGTCAGCTACAACGGTAGTCAATTGACGTAGGGAAGTAAGTTTATCGGTCATGTTGTCGTTTCTCATCGTTTGTGCATGAACTTTTGGCATTCTGCAACCCAGCCTTTTCTTGATAATAACACGCAGAAGCCCCGGTGCAAGGCAGTTCAACTGTTTAAAAAAACACCGGTCGCGCCGACTTCTCCGAGCAACCGTTTTCGCCTGCGAAAAGGCGTTGAACCCCGTGGATTAATAACAACTTGGTTCATTATCATGATGCTGAGACGATTTAGCCATGCGATGCTTCCTATCTTAGCAATTGACCATTCTTCGTTTGGTTACCGCTCGCTTTTTGCTACAGTGTGCCAATCTGGATAAACAGGATGTCGTCATGCTTATTATTATCTCTCCGGCTAAAACTCTCGATTTTCAAAGCCCATTGGCTACCCAAACCTACACTCAGCCCGAGTTGTTGGATCAGTCTCAGGCTCTGATTGAGATTTGCCGTGAACTGACTCCGCCCCAGATTGCCAGCCTGATGAAAATCAGCGATAAATTGGCTGGATTAAATGCCGCCCGTTTTAGCGAATGGCAGCCGAAATTCACGCCGGCAAATGCCCGTCAGGCGATTCTAGCGTTTAAAGGCGATGTTTACACCGGTATGCAGGCGCAGGATTTCAGCGAAGAAGATTTTGCCTTTGCTCAGAAGCACTTGCGTATGCTTTCCGGGTTATACGGCCTGTTGCGTCCGTTGGATCTTATGCAGCCATACCGTCTGGAAATGGGCACCAAACTGGCTAACTCACAGGGTAAGGACTTATACGCCTTTTGGGGGAATACCCTGACCGAGAAACTGAATCAGGCGATGGAACAGCAAGGCGATAACGTACTGATTAACCTGGCTTCGGATGAATACTTTAAAGCAATAAAGCCGGCTAAACTGAACGGTACGCTCATCAAACCGGTATTCCTGGATGAGAAAAACGGTAAATACAAAATTATCAGTTTCTACGCCAAAAAAGCCCGCGGGTTGATGAGCCGCTTTATCATTCAGAACCGGTTGAGTAAAACCGAGCAATTGGTGGATTTCAATCTGGAAGGCTATCAGTTCGATTCGGGACTCTCGGCGAAAAACGAGCTGGTCTTTAAACGACCCGAGCAGCACTAAGCTGATTGATGTACTATTTATATATAAAAGTCATATAGAAAAGGGCCAATCGGCCCTTTCCTGCTTTAGTTAGTTCGCTGTATTTTGCAAAACGCGCTAGCTTATTTCGGTAATGCCATCAGGAACGCGCGCAGTTGATCGTAATCTGCCGGTAAATCACGAGATAACAATGGCATTGATGCTCTGACAGCCAACTCTTTCGGCAACGGTAATTCCTGCGCCAGAATCGCTTCTACGCTCTCTTTAAACTTCGCCGGATGCGCTGTCCCGAGGAACAGGCCGAACTCGCCGTCTTGCAGCTGATCGCGCAACGCGCGGTAAGCAATGGCGGCGTGAGGTTCAGAGATATAGCCCATTTCAGCCAGTTCCCGCATGGTTTCTTTGGTCACTTCATCGCTAATGGCTGCATGACCCAGTTCTTTCAACTGCCAAATCTTACGGCGGAACAGCTCTTCTACTCGCGGCCAGTTATTCGGCTGGCTGACGTCCATCGCGTTGGATAAAGTTGCTACGGTAGCCTTAGGCTGCCACTGACCGTTAACCAGGAAGCGCGGTACAGTGTCATTAGCGTTAGTCGCGGCGATAAAGCGTTTCACCGGCAACCCCAAAGACTTCGCCAGCAGACCTGCGGTCAAATCGCCGAAGTTACCGCTCGGTACCGAAATCACCAATTGGTTACGCGCTTCCTGCGGCAGCTGCGCCACGGCCTCGAAGTAGTAACAGATTTGAGCCAGCAAGCGGCTGATATTAATTGAGTTAGCAGAGTTAAGGTGCAGTTCTTGTTTTAACTCTTCGTCATCAAAGGACTGTTTTACCAGCGCCTGACAGGCATCGAAATCACCCTCGATAGCAACGGTATGAATGTTGCCACCCAAGGTGCAGAACAGTTTTTCCTGCAACGGGCTAATTTTACCGCGCGGGTACAGAATCACCACTCGCACGTTTTTCAAACCGTAGAATGCATGAGCTACCGCTGCACCGGTGTCGCCAGACGTGGCGGTCAAAATGGTAACGGGCTGCTCACCGGCTACTTCTGCCAGCATCTGCGCCATAAAGCGCGCGCCGAAGTCTTTGAATGCCAAAGTTGGGCCGTGGAAAAGCTCCAGAATCGAGACATCGTTTTCGACCGGAGCCACTGGCGCCGGGAATTCAAAAGCGGCTTTAACGCGTTTGGTCAGGGTTTCAGGAGCTATTTCGTCGCCGATAAAAGCGGATAAAATGCGGCTGCTGCGAGTCACAAAATCCTGATCTAGCAAGTTATCAATTTCGGTCAGTTCAAACTCTGGCAATTCCAGCGGAAAAAACAGCCCCTGATTCTTACCCAAGCCTTGCTTGATGGCCTGCGCAAAGCTGACCTGCTCATTATGATCTTTAAGGTTGTAGAGTTTCATGCGTTATCCCAATAGTCGTGCGCCTGCGGTATCCAGACGGCAAATATGAACAAAACCTTCGTCGTTTTGCAGGTAGTTTTTTTGCAGCCAATCCGCCATGCGTTGCGCGGTGGCGCTTTCGTTGCACACCGCAAACAGGGTTGGGCCGGAACCGGAAATTCCGCAGGCCAGTGCACCAATATCCTGTGCGGCCTGACGCGCTGCGGCAAAGCCCGGCAGCAGTTGCGTACGATAAGGTTCCGCAATGACATCTTTCATCAGTTTAGCGGCTAACAGAGGCTGCTGCGTGTGGCTGGCGTGGATAAAACCGGCCAGATTACGCCCGTGGCTGATGCAATCCTGCCGACGATATTGTGCAGGCAAAATCGCCCGCGCTTCAGCGGTAGAAACTTTAATTCCCGGATAAGCCATCACCCACAGCCAATCGTCAAAGCCGGGCACCGACTGACTAATGCAATCCGCTTGCTCCAAAATCAGCTGTAGCCCCCCCAGATAGCAAGGCGCTACGTTATCGAAATGCACGCTGCCGGACACCCGCCCTTCCAGCTCGCCCATCAGACCAAGCAGAGTGACCTTATCCAGTGGCTGGCCGCAAAATTCGTTCATCGCCATTAAACCGGCGACGACCGAACAGGCGCTGGAGCCCAAGCCGGAACCTATCGGCATATTTTTTTCCAACCGCATTGAGACCGGGATCTCCTTGCCTATTTCCTGACAAAAACGCTGCCAGCACTGATAAACGATATTCTCTTTTGGATCGACAGGCAGCTTACTGACGAAGCGCCCTTCATTCTGCAAACTGAAACTGTCTGCTGCCGTTACGCTAACGCAATCGCCGAGCAAGGAGCCATCCACGGGTGAAACCGCCGCACCCAGCACGTCAAAACCGACGCTAACATTGCCAATCGATGCCGGAGCATAGACCTTAACCATAATTAAACTCCCAGCTTCCAGGATAATGTGCGTAACAAATCGGCAAATACTCCAGCTGCGGTAACATCGTTACCCGCACCGTAACCACGTAAGACCAAAGGAATTGGCTGGTAGTAACGAGTGTAGAAGGCTAGCGCATTCTCACCATTTTTGACTTTATACAACGGATCGTTGTCATCGACCGCATCCATACGAACCTGACAGCGGCCGTCTTCAATCACGCCGACATAGCGCAACACTTTGCCCTGCGCGGTTGCATCAGCGACCCGACGAGCGAACTCTGCGTCTAGCGATGGCAGGTGTTTCAGGAAGCTTTCCACATTGCCGCTGGCATCGAAAGATGGTGGCAATACGGATTCAACTTCAATGTCAGCCAGTTCTAATTTGTAACCCGCTTCTCGAGCCAAAATCAATAGCTTACGAGCAACATCCATCCCGGAGAGATCATCGCGCGGATCGGGCTCGGTATAACCTAAAGCTTTGGCTTGCAGCGTAGCTTCTGATAACGACATGCCTTCATCCAGTTTACCGAAGATAAAGGACAGCGAACCGGAAAGGATGCCGGAGAAATGCACCAGCTCATCACCGGCGTTCAATAGGTTTTGCAGATTCTCGATAACCGGCAGGCCTGCGCCCACATTGGTGTCGTACAGGAATTTACGGCTGGATTTAGCCGCAGCAGCACGGAGCTGGCGGTAATAATTCATCGATGAGGTGTTGGCTTTCTTATTCGGCGTCACGATGTGGAAACCATCGGACAAGAAATCGGCATACTGATCGGCCACGGCCTGACTGGAAGTACAGTCCACAATAACCGGATTCAGCAAATGATACTCCTTAACCAGACGAATCAAACGGCTCAGGTTGAAAGGCTCCTGAGCCGCGCCCAGTTGCTCCTGCCAGTTCGCCAAATCAATGCCGTGGACATTGGTCAGCAACGCTTTAGAATTGGCAATCCCGCAGACGCGTAAATCAATATGCTTTTGCTTCAGCCAAGGCTGCTGACGGTGGATCTGCTCGATCAACGCACTGCCGACGCCGCCTGCGCCAATCACAAACACTTCAATAACCTGATCGGTATTAAACAGCATTTGGTGGCAAACCCGCACGCCGGTGGTCACAGAATCATTATTCACCACCACGGAAATGGATCGTTCGGAAGAACCTTGTGCAATAGCGATAATATTGATATTGGCTCGCGCCAGCGCGGAGAAGAAGCGCGCTGAAATACCGCGCAAAGTACGCATACCATCGCCGACAACGGAGATAATCGCCAGCCGCTCCATAACGTCCAGCGGGTCGAGTACACCATCTTTTAATTCGAGGTAAAACTCCTCCTCCAGCGCCCTGCGAGCACGCGCCAGCTCGCCCTGAGGTACGCAGAAACTGATGCTGTATTCAGAAGAGGATTGAGTGATTAACACCACGGAAATTCCGCTGCGTGACATCACGGCAAAGACCCGCGCTGCCATGCCGACCATGCCTTTCATTCCTGGCCCTGAGACGTTAATCATCGCCATATTATTCAGGTTAGTAATACCTTTCACCGGATAAGCGTCATCGCTGTTATCGCCACCGATTAAAGTGCCGGGAGCTTGCGGGTTAGAGGTATTTTTTATCAGACAGGGAATCTGGAACTGGGCAATCGGAGCGATGGTGCGGGGGTGGAGAACTTTGGCGCCAAAATAGGACAGTTCCATCGCCTCTTGGTAAGACATCGACTTGAGCAATCTGGCGTCGGGCACGGTGCGCGGATCGCAAGTGTACACACCGTCGACGTCAGTCCATATCTCGCAACAGTCTGCGCGTAAACAGGCGGCCAGAACCGCGGCGGAATAATCAGAGCCGTTACGCCCCAAAACCACCAGTTCCCCTTTATCGTTACCGGCGGTGAAACCGGCCATCAGGATGATATGGTCGTTTGGAATCGCACTGGCGGCGATGCGCCGAGTAGATTCGGCAATATCAACGGTAGATTCCAGATAGTGGCCCTGCGCCAACAGTTTCTCAACCGGGTTGATTACCGTCACCGGGTAACCTTTGGCCTGAAATACCGCTTCCATCATCGCGATGGATAGCTTCTCGCCACGGCAGATAATCGCCGCATTAATGCTGTCCGGACATTGCCCCAACAGGGAAATTCCGTGCAGCACTTGTTTCAGTTGCGCAAATTCATGGGAAACCAGAGCCTTTAAACGATCATAGGCAAAACCCGGTTGCGCTTCTGACAGGCCGCGTAACAGATCGGCAAAGATAGCTTCGGCATCGCTCATGGTAGGAGAGATGTCCTGCCCCGCCACGGTCTTATCAATCATCGCAACCAAATGATTGGTGATTTTAGCTGGCGCAGACAGTACGGTCGCGACCTGTCCCTGACGCGCATTGTTTTCGATAATATCGGCAACGCGCAAAAATCTTTCCGCATTTGCAACTGAGGTCCCGCCAAATTTCAGCACTCGCATTTCTGATTCTCTCCTGAATTTATGCCGAAAAAAAAGCCCGCACTGTTTAGATGCGGGCTTTTTTCTGTGTTTCCTGTACGCGTCAGCCCGCCCCGTAACCTGTGGTTTCGGTGGTGGTAATAATCGTTGTAGTCAGGCTGATGAATCGCATGTTTTCTGTCTGTCTCATTTCATAATTGAAGCTGTCCCTCTATTGGTTAAAGCAATAGTCGACCCAAGTCAAACTTTTTTGTTAACTGGCTCGCGGAATTAAGCATCGGTATCAAAGAATTTAAATTCTATAAAAAAGAAATTAAAAGCAGTAAAAACCGATAAAATCACAAATTAAGGAATATATAGCCAGGCAGGCGAATTTTATCCCTAGTATGTACAGCAGCATTTTTTCTGTTTTCTGTGCGAGCCGACGGTGACATTTCGTCAAATAATGAGAAAGCGTGTTTCGTTCCTTCTTTCGTTCCTATAGAGCCAAAGGGGGAAAAAGCGAGGCAATAAGGACGTTTGGCTACGGGTGACCTCCCTGGGAAGCATAGGACGTGAATAAGCTGTTTTTCACCGCAACGCTGCTGATGTAAATATAACGGACGGGTTGTTTACATTTATATAACATTTACGGTAATTTATCTTATCTATTGAGTGAAAGAGAGGCCCAACGTTGAAAATCATGACTGACGGCTGATACTCAGAATATGTTGATTTTAAACAATAAAAATCAATGCATTACAAATTAAATTATTCACCTATACATAAACCGATTTTTTTAATATTAAATACACTGAAACGATCAGTTATTTTAACCAACTATCACTTAAGCTGGTATTCTTGTAAGTGTTTTTCACAAAAGTGTTAACGTGCTACAATTGAATTTGATATATGTCAACAAAGCGTAGTTTTGTTGGGTGGTAGATTCGGCTCACACTGTTATGTTGCTGTTAATAGGGTTAGGATATGCGCCGCTTTTGTCACCTTTGGGGCTGTAGGGAGTAACACCCCGACCAAGCTAGCGATGTTGTTGACGTTGATGGAAAGTGCATCAAGAACGCGTTTACGTACTTTAGTCATGTGATAAATAGGATGACGAGTTACAAGTCAATAAAAATTCCTATGTAACAAAGACTTCTGTACTTCCTATTTCTATTTTGTTGGCAATTTTAGGTAGCAAACATGCAGACCCCGCACATTCTGATCGTAGAAGACGAGATAGTCACTCGTAACACCCTGAAGAGCATTTTCGAGGCGGAAGGCTACGTAGTTCATGAAGCCAATGATGGCGCTGAAATGCATCACATTCTGTCTGAGAATGATATCAACCTGGTTATCATGGACATCAATCTGCCAGGCAAGAATGGTTTATTGTTGGCTCGGGAACTTCGTGAACAGGCAAGCGTTGCGCTGATGTTCCTGACTGGCCGCGATAATGAAGTGGATAAGATTCTCGGTCTGGAAATCGGTGCTGATGACTACATCACCAAGCCTTTCAATCCGCGCGAATTAACTATTCGTGCACGTAACTTGCTGTCACGCACCATGAATCTGGGTAGCGTGGGCGAAGAGCGTCGTCTGGTTGAAAGCTATAAATTTAACGGTTGGGAGCTGGACATCAATAGCCGCTCACTGATCAGCCCTGCTGGCGAACACTATAAACTGCCACGCAGTGAATTCCGCGCCATGCTGCACTTCTGCGAAAACCCAGGGAAAATTCAATCCCGTGGCGAATTGCTGAAGAAAATGACCGGCCGCGAGCTGAAACCTCATGACCGTACGGTTGACGTTACCATCCGCCGGATTCGTAAACATTTCGAATCCACTCCGGATACGCCAGAAATCATCGCTACTATCCATGGCGAAGGTTATCGTTTCTGTGGCGATCTGGAAGAGTAATCAACCGGTTATCAACTTTATAAAAAAGCCAGCGCTGAAGTGCTGGCTTTTTTTTGCTTATAATTCTTCGTTATGGGTTGGCGTGCGTCCAAGGAATAATCGGCACGGCGCTGATAGCATTCTTCGGTGAACCATCAACGACTTTGTCAGAATAAGTCAGATACACCAGAGCGTTACGATTTGCATCGTAGAAACGAACGACCTGAAGCTTTTTGAAAATAAGCGAAGTGCGTTTCTGGAAGACCACCTCCCCTTTAGATTTTCCTTTCTTGATTTTCTCTGATAACTCAATCGGTCCGACCTGCTGACAGGAGATAGCCGCATCGGCAGTATCCTCTGCCAGCCCTAATCCGCCCTTGATTCCACCGGTTTTTGCACGGCTGATATAACAAGTTACATTTTTAACATCAGGATCATCGAAGGCTTCAATGACGATTTTATGGTCAGGGCCAAACAGCTTAAATACCGTATCCACCGAGCCAACCTCTTCCGCATGCACGCTCATGGCGCCAAAAGAAAGTAGTCCGCAAAGCAATATCCAATTTTTTTTCATACACTTACTCCATTACACCCGATAGATTACGCAAAGTTAAATTTTTGTACTGATAATAAGATATTCATTGGAAATAAGCTTTCGCCAGCTTAACAACATTATTTAGCACAGTTGCTAATAAAAATCTTAAGCAGTCTGAGACAAAAAAAATTGCTACTATGCGGCGGAGCTAATTTTCAGCTCTCAAGCTATTACTTTAATCCAGGCCGCTTTATGAGGAAGATCTATGGATCAAGCCAGTATCATTCGTGATCTGCTTAGCTGGCTAGAAAGTCATTTAGACCAGCCTTTATCACTGGACAATGTCGCCGCCAAGGCAGGCTACTCTAAATGGCATTTGCAACGGATGTTTAAAGACGTCACCGGTAACGCTATTGGTGCCTATATCCGAGCAAGAAGACTATCTAAAGCTGCGGTTGCGCTGCGTCTAACCAGTCGGCCCATTCTGGATATTGCACTGCAATACCGTTTCGACTCCCAGCAAACCTTTACTCGCGCATTCAAAAAACAGTTTGCGCAAACGCCTGCGCTCTATCGTCGAGCGGAAGACTGGCATTCCTTAGGCATCTGCCCGCCTATTCGGTTGGGGTCTTATACCCTGCCTCAGGCCGAGTTTATTACCTTGCCAGAACAGCATTTGGTTGGTTTAACCCAAAGCTATTCATGCACGCTGGAACAAATTTCCACGTTCCGAACCGAGTTGCGCTCTCATTTCTGGCATCAATATCTTGGCGGTGCGGATAAGCTGCCGCCGGTACTGTACGGCTTGCATCATTCCCGGCCAAATCAGGAAAAAGATGATGAGCAGGAGATATTCTACACCACGGCCATTGAGCCTCAACATACTCCAGCCAACGTAACTGAAGGCCAGCCGGTTATTTTGCAGGGCGGTGAATACGTTAAGTTTATCTATGAAGGGCCGGCGGAAGGGCTACAGGACTTTATTCTGACACTGTATGGTACCTGCCTGCCGCTGTCGGAGATGACTCGCCGCAAAGGCTATGATATCGAACGTTTCTTCCCTCAGGGCCGGCCACAAGACCAGCCTCCGAAGGTGTTACACTGCGAATATCTGATTCCTATCCGACGTTAACGCTGTAATTCGTCCAACGCGGGCATATCCAGATGCGTGATATCGCCCGCGGTCTCAACTATCCAACCTGATGCCAACCACGGACTTTGCTGATAATCCACGCGGGATAGCGAACAGTTGCGCAAACGCAAGCGGCGCTCAGCATGGGGCGGCAACCCCAAAATAGTGCTGAGCAGGCAACCTAACGCGATACCGTGGCTAACCAACAACGGTTTGCTGCCCGGAGGTAGCTCAAGGCAGCTTTCCAAAGCCCCACGCATACGGGCCGCCAGTTCAGCCATGGATTCCCCCTGAGGAATACGCCCATCAGGAGTACCATCGACCATCTGCTTGCGCCACCGTTCTTCCTGCGCGTTTAAGCCGTCGATGCCACGCTCCTCCAACACGCCCATATTCAATTCACGCAGACGCGGCTCAACAATAACGTCACAGCCACAGGCATCGGCAATGATTTCTGCCGTGCGTCGCGTACGTCCCAAATCGCTGGTGATGACGTGGGTGATACCTTCACTGCTCACCCGACGTGCGACCAGACGAGCCTGATGTTCACCGATTGCGGTCAGCGGGCTGTCTGATTGCCCTTGAATACGGCGGGCCGCGTTCCATTCGGTTTCGCCATGACGAACGAGATATACCTGTAACATGTCTGATTTCCGTTATACTGCGTAAAATTAGCTAAAGGATACTTAAGCTCATTATGTACCATGTTGTTGCCGCAACTACCAACCCTGCAAAGATCAGGGCTATCACTCTCGCCTTCAACGATGTTTTTGGCGCAGACACCTGCCATATCGAAGGTATCAACGTCGATAGCGGCGTATCCCTCCAGCCAATTGGCAGTGACGAAACCCGCACCGGAGCACGCCAGCGGGTCGCCGCAGCACGTCAGATAAAGCCGGAAGCAGATTTTTGGGTCGGGGTCGAAGCCGGTATCGAAGATAATATGACCTTTGCCTGGATAGTCGTTGAACACTTGCAGCAGCGGGGAGAATCCCGCTCAGCCAGTTTGATGCTACCGCAAATTATATTACAAGGAATTAATCAAGGTCGTGAACTAGGCGACGAAATGGCACTTTTGACAGGTAATGCGGAAGTGAAACGTCAGGGTGGTGCGATTGGAGTCTTTACCGATGGTAAACTGTCACGCACCAGCGTTTACCATCAAGCGTTAGTACTTGCTTTAGTTCCTTTCCATAACTCGGTCTATCTGGAAAGCTGATTAGGCAATAGAGCGTCAGGCAAAGGCTCAATCTTTACCTGACGTTTCAATCGTTTCAGGATTGCGACGACGATTCGTTATTGAGTAATTGCGCTTCCAACCAGCTTTTCAGCTGCGGTGGCGAGGCTTTCAGGCTATTAGAACCTCGGGTAATGGTAGCAATACCGGCGCCGAGTTGGTTCTTCAGTTCCCGCTGACTCAATTCACCACGCATTAACTCCTGAATAATACGCACGCGCGTCCCCAAAGCCGCACGCTCATCGGGCGTCAGCATCAGTTGCAACAACGGTTGGTGAAGATCTTGCGCAACGGCCTGTTGCAGCAGCGCAATAAAGCTTAACCAGTTCTGGTTATCTTCAGCGGAAAGAGCGGGATCGATTACGACATTTTCGGTCATGGTATGCTGCCATACTATTTAACTAGTACAGCAGCATAGCATAAACTGGCAAAAATCAATAACGCCTCTGCCACTCCGCATCACTCAGCACCTTTGCCGGACGGTGCATAAAGTGACGATAGAAAGCGTCGTAAGCCAAGACGTTTTTGACATAGCCGCGCGTTTCAGAGAAAGGAATACTTTCAATGAAAGCAACGGCATCGATCTGCCCCGCGCTATTTCCAAGCCAGGTATTCACTCGCGATGGCCCGGCGTTATACGCCGCGCTGGCGAGAATCCGGTTGCGGCCAAACTGCTGATAGACCTCTTCCAGATAGCTGGTGCCAATTTCGATATTTGTGACCGGATCGAGCAATTGGCTGCTGTTCACATAGCCGCTGATATTATTCAGTTTTACCGTATGATCTGCGGTACGTGGCATCACCTGCATTAAACCTGCGGCTCCCACAGGAGACTGCGCTTTCGGGTTCCATGCACTTTCCTGTCGGGCAATAGCCATCGCATAACTTGGAGTAATGCCTTTGCCTTCCGTTGCCCGACGGAATTCTTGCGGCCAGGCCAGAGGGAAGCGCTCTTCCAGATGATCCCAAAGTTTCGCCACTATCGTCGCCTGTACGCTCAGATCGGCCCACTTTTGGTTAAAGGCATAGCGCGCCAGAGCTTCCTGCTGCGGTTTACTACGGCTGGCGACCAGATAGCTCCATTCGTTACGTGCCAGATTATCCATATTCCAGTACATCAGTTCGCGAACCCGAGCAATTTCCGGGCTGTCCGCCAATGAGGTATCGGGTTTGGTCGCCACTTCAACCATGATTGGATAAGGTATATTCAGCTTTTGTGCCGCCACCATTGGGTAGAAACCGCGAGCTTTGGTCAACTCACGCAGTATCGCCTCGCCTTCGGCTTTATTTCCCTGCTCAATCAGCAAGGTTGCACGCCAGTAGCGCCACTCGTCTTTATCTTTTGCATCCGCAGGTAAACGCTCCAGCCATGCCTGTAACCCTTTACGGTCACCGGTGCCTAACGCCATGCGAATACGGCGTTCAAGCAACGGCGTGGCGTGGCTGCGCAACGTGACTTCATCACGCCATTTCGCCTGCTCGTAAGTGGCATCATTGCCCATCAAACGCCAGGCAACCGCCTCTTCCAGCTCCAGTTTATCTTTCTCGCTCATCTTCTGTAGTCGTGTCAGCGTGGGAATCATGGCGCGGGCGTTTTCCACGTCCTGACGCGCTAAGCGAGTAAAAGCAATAATGGTGGCAGAACGGGTAAAATCTGTCGGTCCTACGGTGCGGGCAAAGCTTTCCACGCTGGCCGGATCGCTTTGCAACTTCGCCAGCGCCGTCCCCATGGTTTGATAATCACTCGGTAATTGTTTCAGCAAGAAGTTGACCAGACTGGCATTCCCTTCCTTGAGCGCCAAACGCATCCGCGCCAGCGTTGCCAGCGGTGTTTGGTGCCCTGCCTGCTGCCAAACCGTAAACAGCTTGTCGCAGCTACCCGGTAAAGACTGGCCGTTCAACCAGATTTCGCTGGCGCCGTCCCAGGCGACCTGCTGCTCGCCGGTCGCCCATTTGGCATAGTAATAATTACAACGAGCCGCTACCGGCTTCGGTGGCTGTGGGCTAAAGCTCAATAACCCACGCCAATCTTCACGGTTCGCCAGCTCGTTAACAAAACGCGAGGATAACGAACGCGCTGGCGGCAGCGTTGGATTACGGTTAAGGAAATCACTGATCTGTGCCGCGCTGACCTGGCCGAGATCTTGCGTCAACTGACGATATTCCAGATAGGGATACAAAGGATAATCGCGCAGCGTTGGTAACAGCTGTTCCACCGTTGCCATCTGGTTGCTATCCCACGCCTGTTTAACTTGTTGATAGCGCTGCCGTTGGGCATCAAGAGAATCTGCTGACGCCGCTCCTGATGCTGTCACCAGACACACGCCAATCGCCAGGTATCGCCACTTATCCATACTTACTGTTTCCTCACTGGTTGTTGGCTGTACGTCATATTCACCGGATCTTCTGATTAGCATAGTCATAATTAGTTCAGAGCTTCAAATTCAGGCTGGCTGAGAGTTTCGCTCGATATGCCACTATGTTCCAGCGTCTTTACCCACTTTTGCAGATATTCTTATTATGAAGAATCCACGTTTTGCTTAATGAAGATAAGCACATAATTAGGAATACGAACGGAATAATAACCTTTTTATAATAGTGGCTATTCATATTCATCTTATCCGCTGAACGAAATAAATTACCAATGAAGCTGAGAGATTGGGTGTTAAATTTTTTAGCGATAACGCAAGTAACTGTAGAGATATCAGTAGCAAAAATCGCGCCTAAACTCAGGTTCTGCGCCTATAGGAACATTCTGTTACTTAATTTTTATTATCTCAGATCAAGGCAGTAAACTGATAATTATCTACTATCCTTCCTCACTATAACTATGCTGTTTCACTGTTTCTGTTCAACCCATTAGCATTTAATTTTTATTTAAAAATCAAATAATTAACTTATAGGTGTTCACAGCGTAAGGCAAAAGGTATTTTGGCTTGACGTTAAACCGGCATTATTTTCCGGTAAATAAAGGACACAAGGACGGCTAATTTTAGATTTATTAATTCTTTGGAGAAGGTTCCTTCAATGCATAACACACCAAACCAAAAGTCAGCCTCGCCGCCCCCATCGGGCAAAACCTGGTATCAGCTCACGACGGATGAGAGCTTAGAGCAGCTCAATACCACTACAGAAGGTCTGAGCCAGCAGGAGGCAGCAAAACGCCTAAAAAAGCACGGGCCTAATGCCTTGCCAGAAAAGAAACGCAAGCATCCCCTCCTCCAATTCCTTGCCCATTTTAATGATGTTCTGATTTATATCCTGCTCGCCGCAGCCTTGGTTAAAGGACTGATGGGGCATTCCGTCGATACCATAATCATCTTATGCGTCGCGGTCATTAACGCCCTGATCGGTTTTGTTCAGGAAAATAAGGCCGAGAAATCCCTGAAAAGCATTCAGAACATGCTTTCCAGTAAAGCCGTGGTTATTCGCGATGGCATTACGCAAACCATTGATGCAAAAGATCTGGTGCCGGGCGATATCGTTACCCTGAAACCCGGTGACAAAATTCCTGCTGACCTGCGTTTGCTGGAGGGCCACAACCTACAGATCGAAGAAGCTATTCTTACTGGCGAATCGACGGTGGTGGAAAAACAAACCGGAGTCATAGAAAGCGAATCCGTTATTGGCGATCGTAAAAATCTGCTGTTTTCCGGTACCACCATTAGCGCCGGTACGGCCAAAGGCGTGGTTATTGCCACCGGTGGTGACACCGAGCTGGGTCATATCAACCAGATGATGTCTACCGTTGAATCGACCCGAACTCCGCTACTGCAGCAAATGGATCGCCTCGGTAAAGCTATCTTCATCCTGATTCTGGTGATGATGGCCGTACTGTTTGTTTTTGCCTTTATCCTACGCGACCTGCCGGTTGATGAACTGTTGCTGGCGCTGATCAGTCTGGCCGTGGCCTCGGTTCCGGAAGGCTTACCGGCGATTATCTCAATTATTTTGTCGCTGGGCGTTCAGTCCATGGCGCGTAAACGGGCGATTATCCGTAAGCTGCCAACGGTAGAAACTTTGGGTGCAATGACGGTGGTGTGTTCCGATAAAACCGGCACCCTGACAATGAACGAAATGACCGTGAAAGCGGTAATTTTGGCCGACCATTGCTATCGCGTTGAAGGTGAAAGCTATGAGCCCGTAGGCAATATTTATCAGGAAGGCAGCGACCAGCAGGCCGATTTAGCTGCAAACCCAACGCTGAAAACATTCATCACTGCGGTGAATTTATGTAATGACAGCCAGATCCAGAAAAACGATCAGGGTCATTGGGTGATTACCGGCGGCCCAACCGAAGGGGCGCTAAAAGTACTGGCGGCGAAATCCGGCATTGAGCTGGGTCAGGTTAATCAACTCGGTAAAATTCCTTTTGATTCCGCTTATAAATATATGGCCACCAGCCATCAGATTCAGTCGGAAAACAGCATCTTCCTGACCGGCGCGCCGGACGTACTATTTACCTTCTGCCAGCAGGAACTGACGGCAAACGGCGTCGCTCCGTTCCGCCGCGATTACTGGGAAGCTGAAATGGCTCGCTACGCCAAGCAGGGCTTGCGTATGGTGGCTGCGGCGTTCCGACCTACTGACGAGGGCATTAGCAACCTGGATCATGCCGATATTCAACAGGGTATGGTGTTTGTCGGTATTGCCGGCATGATGGATCCGCCGCGCCCTGAAGCCATTGATGCGATAGCCACCTGCCAGCAGGCCGGTATTCGCGTGAAAATGATCACCGGCGACCATCAGGAAACCGCCATGGCAATTGGCGCGATGCTGGGAATAGGCAACGGCACGGATTCCATTACCGGCAGTCAGCTGGAACATATGGACGATGAGGAACTGGCCGAAGCCGCGGTTCGTTACGATATCTTCGCCCGAACCAGCCCGGAGCATAAGCTGCGTCTGGTAAAAGCGTTGCAAACCAAAGGTGAAATCGTTGGCATGACCGGCGATGGCGTCAACGATGCACCGGCGCTGAAACAGGCGGATGTGGGTATCGCGATGGGGATCAAAGGAACCGAAGTGACTAAAGAAGCTGCCGATATGGTGCTCTCTGATGATAACTTCGCCACCATCGCCAGTGCGGTAGAAGAAGGGCGTCGGGTTTACGATAACCTGAAGAAAACCATCCTGTTTATCCTGCCAACCAACCTGGCGCAGGGGCTGCTAATCATCTTTGCCATTCTTGCCGGGGCGGTCATTCCGTTAACGCCGCTGCAAATTCTGTGGATGAATATGGCGACCTCTACTACGCTTTCTTTCGGTCTGGCATTTGAACCGGCAGAAAGAGGCATCATGAACCGCAATCCGCGAGATCCTTCGCGCCATGTACTGGACGGCCACGCTATCTGGCGTATCGCCTTTGTCGGTACTTTGATTGCTATCAGTGCCTTTATTCTGGAAGCTTATCTGGAACCTCGAGGTTACAGCACCGAATTTATCCGTACAGTGCTCATGCAAACGCTGGTTACCGCGCAGTGGATTTACATGTTTAACTGCCGCGTGGCGGATCGCTTCCCGCTGAACAAAGAGTTGTTCGTTAACAAAGGTCTGTGGCTGGTTTCCGGCGTTCTAATCTTGCTGCAACTGGCAATTATCTATCTGCCGTTTATGAACACAGCCTTTGGAACCGAACCTCTGCCAGCCTATTACTGGGGCCTGACATTACTGGTGGGTCTTGCCATCTTCATTATTGTTGAAATAGAGAAATGGGTTATCCAGCGTTTTAAACCTTCCATAAAGTCTGTTTGACCATTTCCCGCTTTCTTTCTCCGCCCGGTGTTAAAACCGGGCGGTTTTTCCCTGAAATGAAAATATTTAAGAAAATTCCCTGCCCTGCCGATACCATGACGAGCATTGCAACAATGTGATCTTGTAATACAATCAGAGAGAATAAAAACGGTAAATCTAAGCGCCGATAATAAAATGACTTTTTCTCACTGACTATGTTGCCTGTTTATATTTCCGGGGCCGATCCACAGGAAGCGCAAAAATGACCACCTCGACTTGCGCAATCAACGGCGTCAGTAAGAATGATCAATACGTTATGCCTCCCTGGCATTTTGGGCGTATTTGTCAGTATCTATTGATTGTATTTACGTTCGTATTTTCTACCGGTGCCAGATCGGCGGAAGAACCTGCCAATGCGAACGTGATACAGGCGCGGACAGATGCCGCAACCAAAATGGTTTTGGGGATTATCAGCTATGCCCGCTGGCCGGTGACTCCGCAGGTCATTAGGTTATGTGTTGTCGCCCCGACCAACTATGCAGAAGGCCTGTTTAACCCGGCGTTAATGGCAACGCAACATCCAATTAAAGTCGAGCGATTCCCGTTTGCCAGCCCGGCTATTTCAAGCCAATGCGATGCTATTTATTTGGGAAGTGCCACTGCAGAGCAGCGGTTGGAGTTAATTAATCGCACTCAAGGTCATCCGATACTGACAATCAGTGAGGATTATTCTGAATGCGCCACCGGCAGCGCCTTTTGTCTGTTAGTGGAAGATAACCAGGCATCTTTTAAGGTTAATATGGATGCGTTAGCACGTACAGGAGTTCGTGTTCATCCGAGCGTACTGCAACTCGCCCGTAAGAAGGCTGATGGTTTATGAGACTGATTAAAAGAATAAATAAACGTCGTGTAAAATTACCTAGCTTAGGGAAAATACTTCAACGCATACATTTAACCGTGGCTCTGGTTGCCGTGGGGATGGCTGGTATCTTTATTACTCTGGTTGCCATTTTTTCCCTGCGTGTTTACGCCGACCACAACCTGCATTTGATCGCCCGCTCAATTAGCTATACCACCGAAGCCGCCGTAGTTTTCGGCGATAATATTGCCGCCAATGAATCGTTGGCGTTGATTGCAGCCAGCGAAGAAGTGGCCGAAGCTAAAATAGTTGATGCCAATGGCAAGCTAATAGCCAGTTGGTCGCTACCCGCCCACGGCCCGTTCCACCAGCTGGAGCAAAGCGTTGCCCATTGGGCACTGAGTGGCCCGGTAGAACTGCCTATCATGCACAGCGGTGAACGCATAGGTACCATTATTATTGTCGGCCACGGCGGCAGCCTGCTCAGTTTCCTGTTGCGCGGGGTGATTGCCATGCTAGCCGGTATCATTGCCAGCACGCTAGTCGCCCTGTTCCTTTCTCGCCGAATGCTCCGCAGAATTGTCGGCTCGCTGAACCGTATAACCGAAGTGGCGCACGATGTGAGCCTGCATCGTAGCTTTGGCCAAAGAGTTCCATCGGCTCATATCAAAGAACTTAATGAGTTAAGTAACGATTTCAATGGGCTGCTGGAAGAGCTGGAAGTCTGGCAGGCACATTTAACGCAGGAAAATGATTTCCTGACCCATAGAGCGACTCATGACAGCCTGACCGGGCTTGCCAATCGCGCCTTTTTTGAAGTCAGCCTGAACCGCACGCTCAATGAATGCGCTGATAAGGATATGGTGGCATTGATGTTCCTCGATGCCGATAGTTTCAAAGAGATTAATGATAATTATGGCCATGCCGCCGGTGACGTCGTACTCATCACCATGGCTGAACGTATCCGTTCGCAATTACGTGAAACTGATTTTGTTGCTCGTCTGGGCGGTGACGAATTTGCCGTGCTACTGACGTCAATCGGCAATAGCTATGATGTATTATCGATCGCGGACAATATCATTCATTGTATGGCTCACCCAATTACACTGCCTGACGGCACGGATATCACAACATCAATCAGTATTGGTATTGCGTTCTATCCGGAACACGCGCAAACGCCAGTAGAACTGTTACAGCGTGCGGATGAGGCCATGTATTTGGCGAAGAACAATTATCATGGAGGCGGCCGGGTGATTCTGCCCCAAAGCCTGACATACACAGCGTAAAAGAATAAGGTCTTACAATGCAAAAGTTGAGGAGTAGCCTGTGGATTGGCTTGATGGCGTTGGGGTTATTGCTGCTAGCGGGTTGTCAGAATAAGCCTCAGGGTCTGACAGCGGAGCAAATAGCGGCTCTACAGGAACAGGGATTCAAACTAACGGACAACGGTTGGGAATTTGGCCTGTCAGATAAGGTGCTATTTAGCAGCAACGTTGGGAAACTGAATGCTCAGGGAGAGCAAACCGTAGAGAAAATCGGCCACGCCTTGATGGACGTTGGTATCAGCCATATTCGTCTGGACGGACACACCGATTCAATGGGTGAAGATAGTTACAATAACCAACTGTCTTATGGCCGCGCCAGCGCCGTCGCAAATACCCTGACTTCCATCGGTATGCCGAAAGCCAATATCGAAGTTCGCGGGCTTGGTAAGCTAAATCCGGTTGCCGATAACCGCACGGCCAAAGGCCGAGCCGAAAACCGTCGCGTGGCAATGGTCGTCACCGCGCCCTGATACCTGAATAAGCCCATTCTGTGGGGGCGGTCAGCCCGCCGCTCCCGCAAAAAGGTTATACTCCGTTATCTTCAAGGATGTATGGGATCCGTTATCGAAACGGGCTACACTCCGCACCAGACATCCTAATAAAAACTGATATAGAGAGGCTAGAGCAACGTGGCTCAATACGTCTATACCATGCATCGCGTTGGCAAAGTGGTTCCGCCGAAGCGTCATATTTTGAAAAACATCTCCCTGAGCTTCTTCCCCGGCGCCAAAATCGGCGTATTGGGTCTGAACGGTTCCGGTAAATCTACCCTGTTGCGCATTATGGCCGGTGTAGATACCGACATCGAAGGCGAAGCGCGCGCTCAACCAGGCCTGAAAATCGGTTACCTGCCGCAGGAACCTCAACTGAATCTGGAACAAACGGTACGCGAAGCGGTAGAAGAATCCGTTAGCGAAGTTAAACGCGCGCTGACTCGTTTGGACGAAGTCTACGCGCTGTATGCCGATCCAGACGCCGACTTCGATAAGCTGGCGAAAGAGCAAGGCGAGCTGGAAGCGATTATCCAGTCTCACGATGGCCATAATCTGGATAATCAGTTGGAACGCGCTGCCGATGCGCTGCGTCTGCCGCCTTGGGATGCCAAAATTGCCAATCTGTCCGGTGGTGAGCGTCGTCGCGTGGCGATCTGCCGCCTGCTGCTGGAAAAACCGGACATGCTGCTGCTGGACGAACCAACCAACCACCTGGATGCCGAATCCGTGGCTTGGCTGGAGCGCTTCCTGCACGACTATGAAGGCACCGTTGTGGCGATTACCCATGACCGTTACTTCTTGGATAACGTGGCTGGCTGGATTCTCGAACTTGACCGCGGCGAAGGTATTCCGTGGGAAGGCAACTACTCCTCATGGCTGGAGCAGAAAGACGCTCGTCTGGCGCAGGAAGCCTCTTCCGAAGCCGCTCGTCGTAAATCTATCGAGAAAGAGCTGGAATGGGTTCGTCAGAATCCGAAAGGCCGTCAGGCTAAAGGCAAGGCACGTTTGGCTCGCTTTGAAGAACTTAACAGCGTTGAATACCAAAAACGTAACGAAACCAGCGAGTTGTTCATTCCACCTGGTCCACGTTTAGGCGACAAAGTGCTGGAAGTTCAGAACCTGAGCAAATCCTATGGCGACCGCCTGCTGATTGACGATCTGACCTTTGCACTGCCGAAAGGCGCCATCGTCGGTATTATCGGGCCGAACGGCGCGGGTAAATCTACGTTGTTCCGTATGTTGTCCGGTCAGGAACAGCCTGATTCCGGCACCATAACCTTGGGTGAAACCGTGCAGTTAGCCTCTGTCGATCAGTTCCGCGACAGCATGGATAACAGCAAAACCGTGTGGGAAGAAGTTTCCGGCGGTCAGGACATCATGAAGATCGGTAACTTTGAATTGCCAAGCCGCGCCTACGTTGGTCGCTTTAACTTCAAAGGTGTCGATCAGGGCAAACGCATCGGCGAGCTGTCCGGCGGTGAGCGTGGTCGTATCCATCTGGCAAAATTGTTGCAGGTTGGCGGCAATATGTTGCTGCTCGATGAACCCACCAACGACCTGGATATTGAAACCCTGCGCGCACTGGAAAACGCCTTACTGGAATTCCCGGGCTGTGCGATGGTTATTTCCCATGACCGTTGGTTCCTCGACCGTATTGCTACCCATATCATCGATTATCAGGATGAAGGGAAAGTAGAATTCTTCGAAGGTAACTTTACTGAATACGAAGAGTGGAAAAAGCGGACGCTGGGCGCTGATGCCTTAGAACCGCACCGTATTAAGTACAAGAAAATGACCAAGTAATTCGTCATTCACTGCTAAATACTGCTCACCTTGGTGGGCAGTATTTTTTTAGCCTGACGCATGGATAGCAAATGAAATTATATTCAATCTCTGAAGCACTGAAAAAATTAATAAGAATCCGCAAAATCCGATGGACGCTATTTTTGTTTATTCTGGGTGGAGCAGTCTATTTTTGGTGGCAACAAGGCACTCTGGTCAGGGAAGAATGGAGTCCCAATCATCAATACGTTATGCGCTTTTATAAGATTACCCAATTGATTCCCTCTATTGGCTCGCCCGGCGACGGCTCTCATTACAGCGGCTACATTAAAATTGAAAATCAGGCCGGTCAGGTTTTTCACACCGAACAGGTTTCGCTGATGGATTTTATTGAAGGCCCACACTGGAGCGATTATGGCGTCTATTGGTTTGGGACCGATTTTAACGATATTGTTGCGCTTCCCACTTCTGCCGCAAAGTAATGCTCTCACTTAGCCAACGCACCAAAAATATTACGTTAATCCTTGGGCATAATGGGTAAATACCGGATGCCCCATAACCACATCAATAAAACAGCTCAATGCCGGTGAATTTAATTTCCGGCTGGGATAAACCAAATACAGTTCATTCCCTTCGGCCAGCCATTCAGGCAACACTTCCACTAATTTTCCCTGCGCGACCTTTTCGCGACTAAGAAAAGCGGGCAGCAAGGTAATTCCACCCGCCGATAGTGTGCACTCAATGGCGTAGAGCAAATTATCGGTGACGTGTAGCTTAGGTAACTGCCAACGGAAATATTCATCCTGATGATTTAATACCAGTTCTGGCCAAGCGCGGTGGGTAATCCAACGATGTTCCTCCAACTGACGCGGATGTAAAATCGGCGGAAATTGAGTCAGATAATCAGGAGAAGCCAGTAAATTGCGGGGCGCATAGCCCAAGCGGCGTCCAATCAATGAAGAATCCTGCGGTTTTCCAGTGCGCAACGCCACATCGAAGCCTTCTTCCACCAAATCCACTTTAACGTCGGAGACCAATACCTCGAGAGAAACATCGGGATATTGTCGTTGAAAATCCGTGGCAATCCGCGCCAGCAAAGTGGCGGCCAGCCCTGCCGGACTGGAAACTCGCAGTCGGCCGCTGGGATTATCCAGCAAGCGCTGTAGGGTTAAATCGGCTCGCTCCGCCGCCTGTAGCATTTCCTGACAGTGAACCAAATAGCGTTCACCGGCGAACGTCAGGCTGATCTGACGCGTGGTTCTATTCAGCAACCGGATACCCAACCGGTGTTCCAACAGGCTAATCCGCTGACTGACGCTGGATTTAGGTAAACCGGCGATGGCCGCCGCCTTGGTAAAACTGCCGCATTCGGCCACTCGCGCAAACAGCGCCATATCCTGTAGCTGCTTAAACATAATTGTTCACCATAGACGAACACTGCGTTATTGATTGTCCATCTTATCACTCTAGTCAATCGGATCTAAACTCAAGGTCTACCTAAAAAGGAGCTAGGCTATGTCTCATTACGCTATTGCAGTTAATCCGCAGAAACCCGCCGATTTCATTCAGATCCCGTGGGATCAGCCAACGCCCAGTGCTTTCGATCTCTTAGTGGAAGTGAAAGCCGCATCGGTTAATCCGGTGGATACCAAAGTCCACGCCGGTCTACAAAAAAATGGCTTACAGCAGCCGCGAGTGCTCGGCTGGGATGCCAGCGGCGTAGTCATTGGCGTAGGTAGCTCGACACAGGGTTTTAGCGTTGGAGATGAAGTCTGGTATGCCGGTGATCTGACGCGTCCTGGCAGCAACGCCACGCATCAATTGGTCGATGCCCGCATCGTGGCGCGTAAACCGAATCGCCTGAACTGGGCAGAAGCCGCTGCCATGCCGTTGACCGCATTGACCGCCTGGGAAGGGCTATTTGAGCATCTAAAAATTCAGGAAGCGCCAGCGGGGAAAACCCTGTTGATCATTGGCGGTGCCGGCGGCGTGGGATCGATAGCCATCTCACTGGCGGCGCTGCGTAGTCAGGTTAACGTGATCGCCACAGCCTCGAACCCAGTCTCTGCAAGCTGGTGTCTGGATCGCGGCGCAGATCTCACCGTCGATTATCGCGATCTAAAAGGAGAACTGGCCAGTAATGGGATCGATAAGGTGGATTATATTTTCTGCCTGAATGACACCGACGGTCACTGGGCGACGATCGGCGACCTCATCGCACCGATGGGCCACATTTGCACCATCGTGGAAAATACTCATCCCCTCGATCAAAGCGCGTTGAAACTGAAAAGTGCCGCTCTGCACTGGGAATTGATGTTTACCCGCAGCATGTTCAACACGCCGGATATGGCGCAACAGGGAGAAATATTGAAACAGGTCGCTCAATATGTCGACGCAGGAGAACTGCGCGGCACGCTGAGTGATACTTTACACGGCCTGACGACTGACACCCTGCACGCGGCGCACCAAAAAGTACTGACTGGACGCATGCAGGGCAAGCTGGTTATCGCTTATTAATTATCATTCTGCAGACTGTTCCGCTCGCTGATCGGTGAGCGGGATAATCGCAGTGGATCGGCGGCCAGCAATTGCTGAACCAATTCAACGCAGCGCAGGAAGCGCTCGTCGTAGTCTGCCGATTCCACGTGAACATATTCAACGTTATTGGCTCTCAGCATATCTTCCAGCAGGCTTTGGAAGGATTTCCGATCGGAAGTACTCCCCAGACTGCGTAAACCGTCGGCCACCCACGGAGTATTATTCTCCAACAGAATCACCAGATCGAAGCGATACTCATCGATCAATGCCTGCACGAAAGGATGCTCCCGCCCTTCGTATTTCTTACAAAATGCCTGAGTCGTGACGAAGTCCGTATCGATAAATGCAACCTTATTGGCGTATTTCACCGCGAAATCCACGTACTGCGCCTGCCCCAAGGCTATTTTGTCGTAATCTGAGTATTGCAACGCCATCTCATCGCCACCCAAATGGGAAAATACGTAATCCCGCCCGTACTCCCAGGCGCTGGTGGTATTGAATATATTGGCTAATTTATTCACCAGCGTCGATTTTCCACTGGACTCCCCGCCGAGGATCGCCACCGTACGGACAAAGAAGGGTTTGACTTCGGTAGGAATATAATCCCAGTAACGGAAAGGATCACGGCGGATCTGACGGCCGCTAATCTTCATAAATGAACGCTGCGGATCGATCAGGATGGTTTCGATACCAAACTGTTCGCGATAGCGCGGCGCATCCTGACTTTCGCTGGAATAGATAAAGCTTGGCACTATGCCTTTTTCTGCCATAAAGGCCTTTACGCCGCGGCTCCAGACATCCCACCCGTGCGGATAGGGTTCGATGCCGTGCTCATCAAATGAGTGAATGCGGATATTTTTTTGATATTTGAACGTTTGCAGCAGCCAGCGCAAACGGTCACTAACCGTTGGCTGTTGTGACATGGAGCTGTTCTCGAACAGTTCCCGATCCCGAGGTTCGTCGTGGCACAGAATGATATGTAATTCATCTACCTGGCTACAGGCTCGTTGGATCAAATAGATGTGGCCGGTATGCAGCGGGTAAAATTTACCAAACACTACGCCGACCTTTTTCTCGCGGCGAGGGAATTCCAACCCAAGAAAACGATGCAGGGCTTCAAGTTTTTGCGCACTGGGGCTTTTGATTTTATCGTTAAGTAGCTGGCTTAAATATCCTTTGGTCATGCCACTGGCTTCGGCCACTTGCTGTAACGTGCAGCCTTTCTGTTTGATTGCCGTTTTTAAATAATCGAACTGCAGCATACTGCCTCCTGTTTAGCACGCTAAACAAAAATAACACAGTATGCTGCTCAAACAACACGACTAAATGCAGCTTAAAGATCCTCTAGAACCGCCAGCGCGTCGGCCAGTTTTTTCACGCCAAATACCTGCATATTCGGCAGAGGCTTCTTCGGCATGTTGGCGTGCGGCACTATGGCTCGCTTAAAACCGTGCTTCGCCGCCTCGGAAATTCGCTCCTGGCCACTGGGCACCGGGCGAATCTCACCGGCCAGCCCGACTTCGCCAAATACCACTAAATCCTGCGGTAAGGGCCGATCCCGCAAGCTGGATACCAATGACATTAATAACGCCAAATCGGCGCTGGTTTCCGTAACTTTTACCCCACCGACCACGTTAACGAAAACATCCTGATCCGACATTTGCAGGCCGCCGTGACGGTGTAAAACCGCCAGCAAGATAGCCAGTCGATTCTGTTCCAATCCTACTGCTACTCGCCGCGGATTCGACATCATCGAATGATCCACCAGCGCCTGAATCTCAACCAACAGCGGACGTGTCCCTTCCCACACCACCATCACCGAGCTACCGGCAGTGACTTCATCACCCCGGCTGAGGAAAATTGCCGATGGATTACTGACTTCACGTAGCCCTTGTTCCGTCATGGCAAAAACGCCCAACTCATTCACCGCACCAAAGCGGTTTTTATGGCTGCGAAGAGTACGGAAGCGGGAATCGCCGTCGCCATCCAACATCACTGAACAGTCGATACAGTGTTCCAACACTTTCGGACCGGCCAGCGAGCCGTCTTTAGTCACGTGACCAACCATCACTATCGCTACGCCGCGTGTTTTAGCAAAACGTGTTAGATAAGCGGCGGTTTCACGCACCTGCGCCACGCTGCCGGGAGAGGACTGAATATCGGCCATATGCATCACCTGAATGGAGTCGATCACCATCAGCTTAGGCTGTTCTTGCTCTGCAATCAGGCAAATCTGCTCGATGCTAGTTTCCGATAACATATTCAGATTACCGGTGGGCAAACCGAGTCGATGCGCTCGCATCGCCACCTGCTGTAGCGATTCCTCACCGGTGACATACAGGGTTTTCATGCCTTCAGATAGCTTGCACAATACCTGTAACAGCAGGGTACTTTTCCCCGCGCCGGGGTTGCCACCAATCAGAATGGCACTGCCGGGTACCACGCCGCCGCCTAACACCCGATCGAACTCAAGGAAGCCGGTGGTGAAACGCGGCAGCGCTTCCAGACTGATATCTGACAGCTTTTGTACCCGACTGATACCCGCCTCGCCCGCATAGCCACCGAGGCGATCGTTACGCGAAGAAGGCGTTGCCGCAGCCAGACGCACTTCGGTAATGGTATTCCAGGCGTTACAGGCACTGCACTGCCCCTGCCAGCGCGGATAATCTGCGCCGCACTCATTACAAACAAATGCGCGTTTTGGTGCTTTAGCCACGTCTTTTCCTCTGTATTACGATCTAACAATAAATTTAAAATTCAATAGGTTTTAGCGTTGTAACCGCCTATTTTCCTACGGTTTACTGGCGTGACGGCAAACTGAGCGAGCACGCCAGAAACGTAGGGAATTAGCGTTCTTCGTGCTTCAGACTGCCGCTTAAAATACACAGCACGCTCATCAAATCACCGTGCCGAATCGCCACTTTCGCTTTAGCATAAACCTTAGGCTTAGCATGGAACGCCAACCCCAAACCGGCTGCCTGCATCATTTTCAGATCGTTGGCACCGTCGCCGATGGCAATGGTTTGCTGAATCGGAATAGACAGTTTTTCCGCCAGTTTAATCAGTGTGTCGGCTTTGTATTGCGCATCGACAATCGGGCCCAGCACCTGACCGGTCAGTTTGCCGTCACGGATTTCCAGCTCATTGGCGGCTACCGCGTCCAGATGCAGCTTATCCCGCAGATATTCCGCATAATAAGTGAACCCGCCAGAAGCGATAGCCACATGCCAGTTCAGCGCCTGTAATTTCTTCACGAGCGTGACCAACCCCGGCATCAGCGGCAAAGTATCGCGTACCTGTTTCAGAATATTGGCATCGGCTCCTTTCAGCGTACCTACCCGCTGACGCAGGCTGGCAGAGAAATCGAGTTCCCCTTGCATTGCCCGCTCGGTTACAGCGGCCACTTCGTCGCCCACGCCGGCTAATTTGGCTATTTCATCAATACATTCGATCTGAATAGCCGTGGAATCCATATCCATAACCAATAAACCCGGCGTACGCAAATGAGGAATTGCGCCTAGCGGAGCCACATCGAGCCCGCTTTCGTCCGCCAGCGTTTTAATCCGCGGTGTCAGGCTACCAGCCAGACGAATCACCTGATAGTCATCGACGCACCAAGCGGAGACAATCACCATCGCCGCGCCCAAACGGCGTTGAAAATCGGTAATACGTTGTTTATCCAGCTTTCTGCCGTACAACAGCCAACCCGTATGGCCCGCACGATAATCCAGCGGCATAACCTCGTCACCACTCAAAGAAAGCGGCAAACCGGGCCACTGATAAATCTCCGCGGGGAGATCGCAATAGGTCAGACTATTTGACATGAAAAGCTCCTGTAGAAACCCAGAATCGGCAATATATACCCAATAGCCTCACATCACAGCAAAGCTGCGATATAAGCCCAATAATTTCTCGTTGCGGCCAAGCAGCGACTGAGCGAATCCTCAGGAGCTTAGCCCACTAAGCGACCGGGGTGAGCAAAAGCAGCCAACACCGCAGCAGCGAGAAAGATGAAGGGTAAAAACGATGCATCAAGCTATCCTATCGTCCTTGCTTCTGGCAACATAAAGTCATCAAAACGCGTAAGGAACCTGCATGGCCCGGGCTAAATTAAAATTTCGACTGCATCGCACTGCTATCGTACTGATTTGTCTAGCTTTGCTTGTACTGCTTATGCAGGGCGCATCCTATTTCAGCCTCAGCCACCAGTTGGCACGCTCCGAACAGGTGGAAGAGCTGGCGAAAACGCTGGCGAAACAGGTGGCTTTTAGCCTGTCTCCGATTATGGATAGCAACAATGACGACGTGGATAGCCAGAAGGTCGATGAAGTCCTGAAACAGTTGACGCAGGCGAGTCGCATACTGGATGCCAGTGTGTATTTGATTGACGGCACTTTGGTCGCGGATTCTGGCGAAAAAGTCAAAGTGCGTGACCGGTTGGCGCTGGACGGCAAACGCCCCGGCAGTTATTTCAATCATCAGATTGTGGAGATGATTCCCGGCAAGAACGGGCCTAGCGGCTTTTTGCGCATGACGTTGGATACCCACGTACTGGCAACCGAATCCAAGCAGGTGGATAACACCACCAACTTACTGCGTTTAATGATTCTGGTCGCGCTGGCGGTCGGTATTATTCTGGCCAGAACCTTATTGCAGCATCGCCGTAGCCGCTGGCAGCAATCGCCTTATCTGCTCACTGCCAATACGCCGGTAGAAGAAGACAGCGAATCAGGGGAATCATCCAATGCGGATTCAACTGCCAGCAAATCTACGGAAAGAACCGAGGAATCGCAGGTCAAAAAGTAGGTTCAGGCCATGCGTTGGATACGTGGCGTGAGTGAGCCAACTTTTCCTGCATTTGGCAATGCTATCGCACTGAATTCCAAACAGATAGCTGAATGATCAGCCACTCGAAGCCAAAATATCTCAACCAAACGCTGCGCTTGTAGCCAATGTTCAGGGGTGATATCTGGAACCTGTTGACGCATATAGAAAGAAACAGAGAAACAGAAAGTATTGATAAAAAAAGAGCCGCAGCGGAGTGTGCGGCTCAGAAGAAATTGTAGCCCGGGCTATTACTCTTTATCGCCCAGCAGAACAGATTCCAACGCGATTTCAATCATGTCGTTGAAGGTCGTTTGGCGTTCTTCTGCGGTAGTTTGTTCACCGGTACGGATATGGTCAGAAACGGTACAGATAGTCAGCGCTTTAGCACCAAATTCTGCCGCTACGCCGTAGATACCGGCAGCTTCCATTTCCACGCCCAAAATGCCGTATTTTTCCATTACATCAAACATTTGTGGGTCTGGCGTATAGAATAAATCAGCGGAGAAAATATTACCGACGCGTGCTGGAACGCCTTTGGCTTTAGCGGCGTCAACAGCGTTACGCACCATATCGAAATCAGCGATAGCCGCATAATCGTGATCTTTAAAACGCAGACGGTTAACTTTGGAATCGGTGCAGGCACCCATACCAATCACAACGTCACGCAGTTTTACATCGTTACGAACTGCGCCACATGAACCCACGCGAATGATTTTTTTCACGCCGAAATCGGTGATCAGTTCTTTCGCGTAGATTGAGCAGGATGGAATACCCATACCGTGACCCATTACCGAGATTTTGCGGCCTTTATAAGTACCGGTGAACCCCAGCATGCCACGCACATTGTTAACCTGACGCACGTCTTGCAGGAAGGTTTCTGCGATGAATTTTGCTCGCAGCGGGTCCCCTGGCATCAGGACAACGTCAGCAAAATCACCCATTTCAGCATTGATATGTGGCGTAGCCATAATTATTTTCCTTATAAATCAAAAATATTAAATAAAATCACCGGTCGACCGCCATAAACGGTCCGACGCAGATAATCAAAACATTGGTTTGCCGTAATCCATCGGTGACAAATCAAAATATTTCGCGACGGTCTGACCGATGTCAGCGAAAGTATCGCGATGACCGAGAGAACCCGGTTTCACTTTGGGACCGTAAACCAGCACTGGAATGTGCTCACGGGTGTGATCGGTACCCGGCCAGGTTGGATCGCAACCGTGGTCAGCGGTGAAGATGATAATGTCGTCATCTTTCACCAATTCCAGCAATTCTGGCAAGCGGCGATCGAACAGTTCCAGCGCGGCGGCATAACCTGCCACATCGCGGCGGTGGCCGTAAGAAGAGTCGAAATCCACGAAGTTGGTAAAGACGATGGTGTTATCGCCCGCTTTCTTCATTTCTTCCAAAGTAGCGTCGAACAAAGCATCAATACCGGTAGCTTTGACTTTGTGAGTGATGCCCACGTGTGCGTAGATATCGGCGATTTTGCCGATAGAAACCACCTCACCCTGTTTCTCATCAACCAGCTTTTTCAAAATGGTTGGCGCTGGCGGTTCAACGGCCAGATCGTGGCGGTTACCAGTACGCTGGAAGTTACCCGGTTTGTCGCCGATAAACGGACGAGCGATAACGCGACCAATGTTGTAGCCGCCTTCGGTTAACTCTTCGCGAGCGATTTCACACAGCTCATACAGACGATCCAGTCCGAAAGTTTCTTCGTGGCAAGCAATCTGGAAAACCGAGTCAGCAGAGGTATAGAAAATCGGCTTGCCGGTTTTCATATGTTCTTCGCCCAACTGATCCAAAATTACAGTACCGGATGAATGGCAGTTGCCTAGGTAGCCCGGCAGGTTGGCGCGCTTAACCAGTTTATCCAGCAATTCCTGCGGGAAACTGTTCTCAACGTCGCTGAAATAGCCCCAATCAAACAGAACTGGCACACCTGCAATTTCCCAATGGCCTGACGGAGTGTCTTTACCGGAAGATAATTCGCTGGCGTAAGCATAGGCACCAATGATGTCAGCATCTTTATCCAGACCCACAGGGAAAGTACCGCAGGATTCTTCAGCGGCTTTACCCAGCCCTAAACGGCTCAGGTTCGGCAACGTCAGCGGGCCTTTACGTCCAATATCAGCATCACCGCGGGCACAGGCTTCAGCGATGTGGCCGAGGGTGTTGGCACCTTCATCGTTAAACTTGCCAGCATCAGCGCTAGCACCGATACCAAATGAGTCTAATACCATAATAAATGTACGTTTCATCATTTTCTCCTGCGTGAACTCACGCTGTGGGAGCAGTACGGCCAACATGCCTTACTGCGCCAAATTCGTAGTGAATAAAGAAAGCTTATTCGGTAATCCGACGATAAACCACCGGCGTTTGTTCTAACGCTTTGTCACCCAGCGTCATGGCCGCGCGTACTGCATCAGCCGCCTGCTGCCAGTCACTTTCATTGTTGGCATGAATCACTGCCAACGGACGTTCGCTATCCATTTTATCGCCCAGACGCGCCATATCGGTCAGGCCAACGCTGTAGTCGATTGAATCGGTAGCACGGCGACGACCGCCGCCCAGCGCTACCACAGACATCCCCAGCGCGCGGGTATCCATCGCGGTGATAATGCCCGGTTTTTCTGCAAAGACCGGTTTGCTCAGCATCGCCACCGGCAAATAGCTGTCGTAACGTTCAACGAAATCAGTCGGGCCTTTCTGAGCCGCAATCATGCGACCAAAGACTTCTGCCGCTTTACCGTTATCCAATACCGCCTGTAGCTTAGCGCGCGCATCGGTTTCGGAGTTCGCCAACCCGCCGGAAAGCAACATTTCGACGCACAGCGCCATCGTCACTTCCAGCAAGCGCGGATTGCGATATTCACCGGTCAGGAAGCGTACGGCTTCACGAACTTCCACACCGTTACCGGCGCTGGATGCCAGCACCTGATTCATATCAGTCAGCAGAGCCGTTGTTTTACAACCCGCGCCGTTGGCAACGCCGACAATCGCCTGCGCCAAATCTGCGGACAGTTGATAGGTTGGCATAAAGGCACCAGAACCGACTTTAACGTCCATCACCAGCGCATCCAGGCCTTCCGCCAGTTTCTTCGCCAGAATAGAAGCGGTAATCAGCGGAATGGAATCCACGGTCGCAGTAATATCGCGAGTGGCGTAAAAACGTTTATCCGCCGGAGCCAATGAACTGGTCTGGCCGATGATTGCGACGCCAACATCCTGAATAATCTTACGGAAAGTATTATCATCCGGGAAAATATCAAAGCCAGGAATGGCCTCCAACTTATCCAGTGTACCGCCGGTATGGCCCAGGCCACGGCCTGAAATCATAGGAACATAACCGCCGCAAGCCGCTACCATTGGGCCGAGCATTAACGAAGTCACATCGCCAACGCCACCGGTAGAATGCTTATCCACAATAGGGCCATTCAGCTTGAGACTTTTCCAGTCCAGCACGGTACCGGAATCGCGCATCGCCATAGTCAGCGCCACGCGTTCAGGCATGCTCATATCATGAAAATAAATGGTCATCGCCAAAGCGGCGATCTGCCCTTCGGAAACAACATTGTCGCGAATACCATTGATGAAGAAACGAATTTCTTCTTCGCTCAACGGCAGACCGTCGCGTTTTTTACGAATAATTTCTTGTGCCAGAAACAAGGCATCCCCCTGCTTGACCTGAATGGGAAATCGAAAAGCGCATTGTGCCTTTTCAGCAATAGCAACACGGCGGGCGCAGTGCCCGTCGTGCATCTGCAATAATTAATAACCGCCGGGTTTGGCTGTGCTGTGATGACCTAAAGTGGTCAGCAAGCTGGCTAACAGGCTGGATGCACCGAAGCGGAAGTGGCGCGCATCTGCCCAACCTTCGCCCATGATACCGTCCGCCAATTTCAGGAATGCAGCCGCGTCTTCTGCAGTACGCACACCGCCAGCAGGTTTGAAGCCGACTTCTTTGCCTACGCCCAAATCGTGAATGGTGCGAATCATGATTTCCGCACTTTCCAGCGTCGCGTTCACCGGTACTTTCCCGGTTGAGGTTTTAATGAAATCAGCGCCCGCTTTAATCGCAATTTCAGAAGCCTGACGGATCAAATGTTGCTGTTTCAATTCACCGGTTTCGATGATGACTTTCAGCAATACGTTGGCGGCGGCACAGGCCTCTTTGCACACTTTTACCAGCTCGAAGCCCACTTTATCGTTACCAGCCATCAGCGCGCGATATGGGAACACCACGTCTACTTCATCGGCGCCGTAGGCAATAGCCGCGCGGGTCTCGGTCAAAGCAATGTCGATATCGTCATTGCCATGCGGGAAATTGGTCACTGTGGCAATACGGATCTCAGGGGTACCCTGTTCCCGTAGCGTTTTACGAGCAATCGGAATAAAACGAGGATAAATGCAGACAGCCGCAGTATGACCCGCAGGGGTTTTTGCCTGATGACAAAGATCGATAACCTTTTGATCGGTATCGTCGTCATTCAGAGTGGTCAAATCCATCAAACTGAGCGCACGTTTCGCGCTGGCGGTTAAATCGGTCATAAAACTCTCCAACTCTATTTCAGCTTCGGCACCGCGCCAAAACCGAGCATTCATTTATGAACTGACGGCAATTTCCTATGGAAATTCCAGGCCATGCAGCTCAACACGTTGGCGAGCGGACTTGGTTCCTTGAAGATAGCGCCCTTGGGATTTGCTCCCGCAGCGGCAACTGAGATCCATCTCACCGCACTTAGCTTTTCCACAAGAAAAGCCAGCTGTCTCTATTTGAGCATGAAGCGCTCAAATGAGATGTGTTAATACTCACATTAATTAATAGTTATTTGTAACAGGTCTGAATTATATGTGAATTGAGTCACAAAATAACCTGATTTATCGATAAGTGCAGACTATCTTTCGCTCTCGCATCAAGAATAGCCTATTCATCTAATTCCGTGCGACGACGGTGATGACAATACGCACAAACGGCCTGAGTCACCGGAAGGGAAAAACAGGCTGGCGGGTGATAACCGTCCCCGCCAGCACGCTATTCTACAAACAATCTACCTTTGCAGAATATTATATTTTACAAATCGATATGAATTACAGAGCCAGGAAGAAACCGGCAATGGTGGCGCTCATCAGATTAGATAAAGTCCCTGCTGCCACCGCTTTCAAACCGAAACGAGCAATGTCATGACGGCGATTCGGCGCCATGCTGCCCAGACCGCCCAACAGAATTGCCACGGATGAAAGGTTGGCAAAACCGCACAGAGCAAAAGAAATAATGGCTTTGGTATGATCGGAAAGTACTGGCAAACCAGCGGCAATAACCAACTCATCGGCTTTCAAATACTGACCGAAGTTCATAAAGGCCACGAATTCATTGACGATAATCTTCTGACCGATAAAGGAACCCGCCACCGTCGCTTCGCTCCACGGCACGCCAATCAGGAAAGCAATTGGCGAGAATACCCAGCCTAGAATCAATTCCAGGGAGAGCTGCGGATAATCAAACCAGCCGCCAATACCGCCTAAAATGCCGTTCAACAAAGCGATTAACGCGATGAATGCCAACAGCATTGCACCCACGTTCAACGCCAATTGCATACCGGAAGCCGCACCGGTTGCCGCTGCATCGATGACGTTCGCTGGGCGATCGGCTTCAGGAATCAGCTTGGTTGCATCTTCGTGATCGTGCGTTTTTTCAGTTTCCGGCACCATCAATTTGGCAAACAGCAAGCCACCTGGCGCGGCCATAAAGGACGCGGCAATCAGGTATTCCAACGGCACGCCCATTTGCGCATAACCCGCCAATACTGAACCCGCAACCGACGCCAGGCCACCGCACATCACGGCAAACAGCTCAGATTGTGTCATGGTAGAGATGTACGGACGTACCACCAACGGCGCTTCTGTCTGACCAACGAAGATATTCGCGGTAGCCGACAGGGATTCAGTGCGGGAAGTCCCCAGCAGTTTTTGCAGGCCGCCACCCAGTACGCGAATCACCAGCTGCATGATTCCGAGGTAATAAAGTACCGCGATCAGTGAGGAGAAAAAGACGATAACCGGCAGAACGCGCAGGGCGAAAACAAAGCCACCGCCGCCGAAAACTTCAAACATCTTGTCGGAGACCAGTCCGCCGAAAATAAATGAAATCCCTTCGTTACCATAGGCGATCACATTCGCTACGCCTTCGGACATTCCGCCCAAAATACGGCGACCGATCGGCACATACAAAACCAATGCTCCGACGCCAATCTGGATAATAAAAGCGCCTACGACGGTGCGGATATTAATAGCCCTAAAGTTACTCGAGAGTAAGACAGCAATTAATATCAGTACCGCCATCCCGACCAAACTCATGATGGGTTGCATCTGATGTTCCCTGTGTATGTATTAAATGGAGAATGACACGATTTAATATGCGTTCAGACCACATATTTCTTTTTTGAATTCGGGGGGATTATAGCGTCATGGCTCAAATCGCAAACAATCCCTGTCACAAATAAACACACAAAGAAGCAACCAAATGACTGGAAACGTGATCAGATTCACATAATTATAGCCGTTATTAGTAGTTAGGATGTTACCACGCTAAGTAACTCATTCAGGGGCTTCAATGACGTTCAGCCCGTTGTTAGCCATCCGTTCATTTTTCGTTGCAGCCACGCGGCAGCTGAGTGAGTGGTTGGGAGCTTAGCCGACTAAGTCTCGGGGATGAATGGAGGTAGTCAGCACAACTGCGCGGTGAAATGAAAGGTATTACGCCGGAGGAAGATTAAACAAACGCACACTGTTGGCATAAAGCTGCTGCGCAATGACATCCGCTGGTTCGGATCGTAATTCACACAGCACAGTGAACACGTCCGCCGTGCGTTCAGGGCGATTCGGTTGTCCCTGAAAACCGGCCAGCGGCATATCCGGCGCATCGGTTTCCAGCAACAGCGCTTCCAGCGGTAACTCGGCCATCACTTTTCTGGTTTTCTGCGCTCGCTCATAGCTAATAGTGCCACCCACGCCGATGTAATAGCCTAATTTAATAAACGCCTGCGCTTGTACCAGACTGCCGGCAAAACCATGTACTACACCGGTGCGCGGCAGATCGGCTTTACGCAGCGCCGCGGCCAGTTGATCGTGAGTGCGGCGAGAATGCAAAATCACTGGTAAATCATACCGTTTAGCTAATTTAAGCTGCGCTTGTAATAACGCCAATTGGCGAGAGAACTGCGGATTTTCCATATACAGATCCAGCCCAATCTCGCCCACTGCAACCACTTTTGGCGATCTCTGCGACAGCCGCTGATCCAGTAAAGTCAGATGCGGCTCCTGATGCCTGTCGATATACAGCGGGTGCATTCCCAGAGCGGCAAACAGCGCCGGATAATCATTAGCTAAAGCCTGTATGCGATCGAAATATTCGGCTTCTACAGCGGGTACAATGATTTGCCGAACGTTCGCCTGCGCAGCCGATGTCAGACTAGCCACCTCCGCTCCGCTAAACGGCGGAAAATCGAAATGACAGTGAGTATCAATAAAATAAGCTGCGCTGCTGTTAGAACCTGACATTATGCCTTATCACCTTTAGATTTTTTTGCTTTGACCGGTGGAGTGAAATCAGAAATCACCTGCGCCACTTTATTTCTAAGCTTAGCCGGTAAAATAAGCCCCTTTGCTAACGGCATATTCTCGGCGGGTAAGATTTTCCCCGTTTCAGCAAAGTGACCCGATTCAGAGAGCAATGACGAGGCTACAATTTCAGGCTGAATGTCATGGCGCGGTTTAATTAAACGACGAGAGAAAACCACCTTACTCTTATCATCCGGCCTTTTATCTCGAGGCAATAACCAGTGGCCCACGGTTGCTAAAAAATAACGACCACAGCGGCGTCCCAAATGATAATCCCGATTTAGCGAAGCTATTTTACTGCCCAAAGCGTTACTGGCTAGCGGCTTAGGTGGGAAAATTTCAAACACCCGTAATTTCCCCGGCGGCTTTTCAATAAACTTTTGAATGCGATGATAGCTATGCTCGTGTTGCTGCATAATTCGCACCATTTGTTGCAGGCTGCTTTCGCTAAACCAATGCTCCATGCGCTTCATCCACTGCGGGGTGTAATACATTTGCGAAGGCACTGTGCGAATCACGACAATGGTATCTGCGCCGCGACGATGAGCTTCCTCCACCGGTATGGCATCGCTGATACCACCGTCCAGATAACTGATTCCATCCATTTCCACCCCTGAACGATAAAATCCAGGAATGGCGCTGGAGGCTTTAATCGCCGGCAGCCAGTTTTCTCTATTGGGCGCGATATAAGTCGGCGTGAAATCATCGCTGCGGCAGGCGCACATCAAGAATTCACGTCCATTGGACAAATGCTTTTCCGCATGATCAATAGCTAGCGGCAATTGCTCAGAGGTGATATTGACCAGCCAATCGAGATCGATCAGGTGGCCGCCACGAACAAAGCGCAAAGGATTAAAGAAATTCGCACTGGTGGTATAACGCGTGATAACCCGACGAGCATAGCCCGGCTGGTCACAGATGAAAGCGGATAGATTCTGCGCACCGGCGGAAGTACCTATCATTAAATCGAATGGATTAAAGCGGGCTCGCTGAAATTCATCCAGCACCCCGGCGGTAAAAATCCCCCGCTGCCCGCCCCCTTCACATACCAACGCCATTTTCCCGGGCTGATAGGGTTTGTACGCTAATGGCTCAATATTGCCCAGCGTGATAGGTATTCTGTGTCCCACCATCCATCCTTAGTGAGTAGCAATAGACCCCGAGAATAGCTTGTCTTACGCGCTTTCGTTAATCTTCTTGTAAAGAATCATTGCTGATAGCCAGTTTTACGCCCAGTAAATCACCGATTAACATCGGAAAAACAGACTCTTTTTGCTAATGATGTCGTCTTAATTCGCTATTGGTGGTTTCTTAAATAGCTTCATTTGGCCCATTAAAAAGCCGCTGTTAATGACAGCGGCTTTCCAGCATAAAAACAAGAATGTAAAAATCTTCCTACGCTAGCTAAAGACGTTTACGTCCGGTAAACAAACTGATTAAGAAGAGTATGATACCGACGACGAATACCACTTTGGCGGCCCAGGCCGCCGTACCGGCTAACCCACCGAAACCCAGCGCCGCAGCAATCAACGCTATTACCAGAAAAATAATGCCCCAACGAAACATAAGCCCTCTCCTTCCATCCGTATCTCAATAAAATTGACCCGCTGTAGTGCTGAACAACACGCTTACTGTGGTATTTGTAGCTTCAAAAAGCCCCATCCATAGAGCGCTTCAGCAACGACTAACGGGTCAACTCTGGGTTTTAAGCTCTTCAGAACGGCCTGCTACTCCACAGACCGTCTGTGGAAGTATTAAGGCTTAATGTTCAGATCGTTTTTTACACTTTTCACACCGTCGATGGCTTTCGCGATGCTTTCAGCCCGCTCAGCTTGCGCTTTATTTTCTACGTCGCCCGTCAATAGGACGACACCAGCGGTGGTTTCTACGGTAATTTTGCGCGATGGAACGATATCATCGGCCAACAGTTTGGCTTTTACTTTGCTGGTCGTGGTTGCGTCACCGGCATATTCACCAACTGATTGTGTTTTCTGATCTTTTACATGCAGCTTATCACTGACAGATTTCACGCCTTCTACCTTGCTTGCGACAGCAACCGCACGCTCGGCTTCAGCCTGGCTGGATACAAAACCACTCAGAACAACAACGCCATTTTCAGTTTTCACCGAGATATCGCCGCTCTTAATAGTTTTATCCTCAACTAATGCACTTTTAACTTTAGCCGTAGTTGCGCTCTCATCCATGTAATTATCAACTTTTTTCATGGAGCTATCGATTTTCGCACCGGTGCTGTCTATCGTGCTGGATGCTTTATTGAGTAAAGTGTCTTCAGCCATTACGCTTCCGCTAACCAACGCAGAACCTAAAACAACAGCCATCACTGAACGTGCAAATGTAGTGTTTTTCATCGATTTTTCCTTTTTGGTGTGAAGCCAGTCAGTGTCAGTTGTTTCGCCACCGTTTTCGTGGCTCACTCAATGGATACTTCACAATTACTGTAGCTTCAATATTTCCAAACGGGCAAAAATTGAGCTTGCTCGGTCAGACATACTGCAATTGCAATCCACAATTGCGATGCCGGCCTAAAACACCATTAAATTCAGCCATAAACAAAGTCCGGATTAACAAACTGAAGCAAAACTGCCTGCTACAACTGACAATAACGCTTAATCCAGAGCACATTTTCGCTTACTGACTGATTTAACAGAATTAAACCTGTCGTTTGGCAATGAACAAACAAAAGCTTAACTGATTGATTCAGAATACTGTTTTTATCTGAACGATTGCCTAACACGCTTATAAATATAGACCACAGATAAAAAAAGACAGTAGGAATCCGCCTAAAGGGGCAACATCGGAAGATTAGTAGGATGAATCTTAGAGGTATAAATGATGAGGAAAACTAAAGATTCGGGGCAGTGGATGCCCCGAATTATAAGGGATACAGCTGAGATTAATGCTCGCGAGTTTTACGGAAAATAACGTCCGGATAACGCTCTTGAGTAATATTCAGGTTGACCATGGTTGGAGCGATATAGCTCAGATTATCGCCACCATCCAGCGCCAGATTCAGCTCATTCTTACGTTTGAACTCTTCGAATTTCTTCACGTCGTTGCACTCAACCCAACGGGCGGTGGAAACATTGACCGATTCGTATACTGCTTCAACGTTGTATTCACTTTTCAGCCGGGAAGATACCACCTCAAACTGTAGCACCCCTACCGCACCGACGATCAGGTCGTTGTTGGAGATTGGGCGGAATACCTGTACCGCACCTTCTTCTGACAGCTGAACCAGACCTTTCAACAATTGTTTCTGCTTCAGCGGATCGCGCAGACGAATACGACGGAATAGCTCTGGCGCAAAGTTCGGGATACCGGTGAACTTCATATCTTCACCTTGAGTGAAGGTATCACCAATCTGAATGGTTCCGTGGTTGTGCAAGCCGATGATATCGCCAGCAAAAGCCTCCTCCACATGGGAACGGTCGCCGGCCATAAAAGTCAACGCATCAGAAATCACAACGTCTTTCTTGGTACGAACCTGACGCAGTTTCATACCTTTTACGTATCGGCCGGAAACTACACGCATAAAGGCCACGCGGTCACGGTGTTTCGGGTCCATATTGGCCTGAATTTTAAATACGAAACCGGTGAATTTCTCTTCTGACGCCACCACTTCACGCACGTCGGTTTTACGCGGCATCGGTGCCGGAGCCCAGGAAACCAGGCCGTCCAGCATGTGATCCACGCCAAAGTTACCTAATGCGGTACCGAAGAAGACCGGCGTTAAATCACCGGTCAGGAAAGCCTCATGATCGAACTCATGGGAAGCGCCCTGCACCAGTTCCAGCTCCTGACGGAACTGTTTGGCCAGATCTTCACCTACAGCAACGTCCAGCTCTGGGTTATTCAGGCCTTTAACAATCCGGACTTCCTGAATGGTGTGGCCTTTACCGGTCTGGTACAGATAAGTTTCATCTTTATAGAGGTGGTAAACCCCTTTAAACAACTTACCGCAGCCAATTGGCCAAGTGATTGGAGAACAGGCAATTTTCAGTTCGCGTTCCACTTCATCCAGCACTTCCATCGGATCACGAATATCACGATCCAATTTGTTCATAAAGGTCAGAATCGGCGTATCGCGCAGGCGGGTCACTTCCATCAGCTTACGGGTACGATCTTCTACCCCTTTTGCCGCATCAATAACCATCAAACAGCAGTCGACGGCGGTTAGAGTACGGTAAGTATCTTCGGAGAAGTCTTCATGCCCCGGGGTGTCCAGCAGGTTTACCAGGCATTCCTTATACGGGAACTGCATCACCGAGGTGGTGATGGAGATACCGCGCTGTTTCTCCATTTCCATCCAGTCGGATTTGGCGTGGTTATTGGAGCCACGGCCTTTTACCGTACCGGCGGTTTGGATAGCCTGTCCGAACAGCAACACTTTTTCAGTGATGGTGGTTTTACCGGCATCAGGGTGGGAAATAATGGCGAAAGTACGTCTTTTCGCCACTTCTTGTGCATATTCACTTGGAGACATAGTTAGATATTTCTACTTTGGGCCGCCCTGCTCTGGCATCACTCGGAGTCATGCATGATTCAGGAAAGCGAGAATCAGTGTTATAGCGCGATATTTTCCCTGATTTAACCGGGATAGACAATCGATGAAAATACCTGCGACAGCGAAACCGGCTTTAAGCCAAAGGTAACGCCATCATAATGGCATCTTCGCGCCCATTCGCGCTGGGATAGTAGTTACGCCGCACCGATACTTCATTAAAGCCAAGGCTGTCATACAGCGCGATGGCGCGGGCGTTTGAGGCTCTTACCTCCAGCCAAAGTGTGACTACATCACGCGTCTCCAACTGTTCAATCAAATGTTCAAGCAGTAAGCGGCCGTAGCCTTGGCGCTGATGCTGCGGATCAATGGCGATATTAAACAGCGTGGCTTCGTCCAATACAATTTGCGTAATCGCGAAACCGGCCATTTGCTGATCGACCGTCAGCTTATAGTTGAGATAACGTTCGCCCTGATTACTGAACAGGTTTTTTTCCGTCCACGGAAATTCGTGGCTGGCTTGCTCAATCTGATACGCGGTGGCCAGATCGGCTGGCGTCAGGATAGAAATCTGCTTCATGGTGACAAATCTGCTGCCAAAGTGCGCGCTTCGCGCCCGCATCTTGATAAAGCTCGGTCAACGCCGGGCTGTGTAATTGTGCACCGGCCAGCGCAAGCGGCTCGCTGATACCCAATCGCCAACTATTACACTGCGTATCTTCCGGCAGCATCGCCACCTGATCCGGCGTCAGGCTATATATCTGAGCGGCACTCAGGCCAAGGCTGCGCACGATATCACACAGCAAAGGATCGTCCTGACCGGGGAGCGTTTCCGCCACAATAAGCAGGCGAATATCCTCGGGTAAACTTACTGCAATTTCGCCTTGCAACACGGCGGGACGGCGTAGCGTCCACTGCGTAATGCCAAGCTGCTGCAATAGCCAGTCTCGTCTTGATGCCATGCTATTTCCTGTCAAGATACCCGTGTTTCGGCGCTATGCTAGCAAACACATCGAATATGCGCCAACAAACCTCTATAATCCCCGATCATATTATTAAGGAGCCAACGACTGATGTCCGCATTAACCCCAGCCAGTGAAGTGATGCTGCGCCATAGTGATGAGTTTATTCAACGCCGCGTGATTTTTGCAGGCGACCTACAGGACGCGTTACCGGCGCAGTTCGAAGCCGCCGAGGTGCGTGTTCACACTAACCAATATCACCACTGGCAATTACTGAGCAATACGCTGGAAGACAATGTTCAATTCGGTCTGCTGGCTGACGCCGATTTTCTGGCGCAAAGTGATACGCTGATTTACTACTGGCCAAAAAGCAAGCAAGAAGCTCAGTTCCAACTGGCTAATCTGCTGTCTATGCTGCCAATCGGCACCGATATTTTTATCGTCGGTGAAAACCGCTGTGGCGTACGTAGCGCAGAAGAAATGCTGAGTGATTTTGCCACGTTGACCAAAATCGACAGCGCGCGCCGCTGCGGTTTGTACCATGCGCGTTTAGATAAACAGCCTGAATTTGATCCGGAAGGCTGGTGGCATAGCTATCAGGTTGATGATGTCACCATCAAAACCCTGCCGGGCGTGTTCAGTAAAGACGCGCTGGATTCCGGCAGCTACCTGCTGCTCTCCACCTTCAACGAACCTTTTAAAGGTCGCGTGCTGGACGTCGGCTGCGGTGCAGGCGTATTGGCTTCGGTATTATCCAAACAGTCACCGAAGATTAAATGGACTCTGAGCGACGTTAGCGCAGCGGCCATTGAAGCCAGCCGGGCAACCTTGGCTGCCAACGAAATCGAAGCTGAAGTGATCGCGAGTAACGTTTACTCTGACATTCAGGGGCGTTTCGATATGATCATTTCCAACCCGCCGTTCCATGATGGGTTACAAACCAGTTTCCACGCGGCAGAAATGCTCATTCGTGGTGCAACCGGTCATTTGCACGTTGGTGGCAAGCTGCGCATTGTGGCTAACTCTTTCCTGCCTTATCCGGCGCTGCTGGATGCCGCGTTTGGCAGCCATGAAGTACTGGCACAAAATGGTCGTTTTAAGGTTTATCAGGCGACCGTTGGCCGCGCTCCCCGCGCAAAAGCCAAACGTTAATAATCTGATACTGTAATAATTTGGCGTTTGAATACGCTAACGTTGAAATTTTCAAGATCAGCACGTCATGTTGCAGCGCATAGCCGCTGCCGCATGGCGTAAACACCGTTTACTCACTTATTCCGTACTTTGCCCGCCTTTCAACCCGAACTCTCTCACATATTTCAGGCTTCTTATTGATGAGAAAGCTTTTAATTTCCGATGAACTCATCAGTAATGCTGACGAAAAATAGCGCTGAAAAGCCCGATATCTCAATGAATCAGCCGAATAACTGCGGATATGCTGTTTTTTACAGCAACCGTCCCGATAAAGGGAAATAAGTATTGACCTGAACAGGAAAATCTCTAGAATTCGCCCCCGTGGTTGCATCACAAAAGTGATGAACATGGTACGCGATGGTGGCGGAATTGGTAGACGCGCTAGCTTCAGGTGTTAGTGTTCTTACGGACGTGAGGGTTCAAGTCCCTCCCTTCGCACCAAGCTGGTGACATAAATTAAAGCAGTAAAAACAATCAGATGTGCGATGGTGGCGGAATTGGTAGACGCGCTAGCTTCAGGTGTTAGTGTTCTTACGGACGTGAGGGTTCAAGTCCCTCCCTTCGCACCACACTGATTGAATTCCTCGGTTTTCTCCCTTCTTGGTATGTGCAAGTGATATAGCATGTGGCTATAGCTCACTTAGCGGTACTCGCTCGAAAGCACTTGGTTATCTTCCCAAAAAAACTTCCCTATTTTGCCCTAAATACGCCGTCATTCAGCCCGTATTCATAGATGTGTCAAAACTGCGAGTAGACCGCCAGCCATTGCCAGGCAGGAAGGAATCAACAGAAAATGGCGCAGGCGCGGGTGGTACAGCATACTCAACGTTGCCAACATCGCGGCGACAATAATGCCACGCAGTTCGGTCACGCTAAAATCCCCCCAACCCAGCAAAGGTAAAAGCGCACAAGGCAGTAAAACACCCCATCCGCTGGCCATTCGACTCAGTAAGAAATCGTTCAGCCTCCACGACCGGCAGGCTGCTATTGTCGCTCCAATCATGATAATACCCCCACACTAAGTGATAATGATAACCAATATCATATAACACTCTGTAGTTAAGTGCATCATTTTGCGTAGCAGCTCGACATCATGATGACATGCCGATCCAAAGATGGTAATTTTGTATTAAGAAAAATCTTAAAAAGATTTAAATAAGAATAATTTCAAAGAAAAACTATTTATCGTGCCCCTTAAATCAGGCGGCATGAGGATATTGTTTATTTGTCTGCGGACAGCATTACATACACAGAGTGAATTTAATATGAACGGCCATTCCTACGATCAGCTATTGAAAAGTAAGCATCGGCTCTCTTTACTGCTCTTTTTATTTTTAAATGCGTCTTCATCTATTTTTAATATGTTATTACCGGCTCACTACACTCCAGCATTTACTTTGCCGGTGGTATTGATTGCTATTCTCAGCATTAGTGCATTGTTATTTAACATATTTTTTCCGAAGGATTATGCGAATAAACTGAATATATTCGCATTTATTCTCGGTATTCTGTGGACATGGCAAATCATTCTAAAATATGAATATTTGGGGCGAGACGAAAATAACTTCTTATTGATCAGCCTGTTTACAATTTTCTTTATCAGCACTATCGCGCTTTCCGATAACTTTATCGCCTTTTGTTTACATTCAGCGCCAGCGGCGATTGCCGTGATTTTTCTGGACGATTTCCAGAATATTTTCCGCATTATATTCACTGTTATGCTGCCACTCATTGGTTTTTGCTTACATCATCTTATGCTGCGCCGCAGCGATGAATTCACCCGAAAATTGGTCGCCCATTTATATAATGAACGAGAAAAATTCAGTGATTTAAGCATGATAGACCCATTAACTAATCTTTATAACCGACGCGGCCTGGAAAGTAAGCTGGAAAGCCTGCTAACGCAGTCGCCGGGTAATCATTATGTTTTGTTGCTGGATATTGACCATTTCAAGGCCTATAACGACAACTACGGTCATACCATGGGCGATCAGGCTTTGGTGCGGGTTGCTGCAGCCATTCGCGATGCTGTGCGTTCACGAGATATCGTGGTGCGCTTCGGTGGAGAAGAGTTTCTGGTATTGCTGACCCACGTTAGCGAAGAATACGCCTCACAGCTGGCGGAGCGCGTTCGCCAGCGCGTACTAGGGCTGGATATTCCCCACGTTTTCAATCATAAAGTATCCACTACGGTCACGCTCAGCGCCGGCATTTCACCGCTGCAACCCTTGGATTTGCCAGCTTCGCTGAAAGCCGCGGATGAAGCACTGTATCAAGCCAAGAAAAACGGTCGCAATAAAGTCGCTTTCGCCAGCGATACGCTCGCTACCGCGGAATCCGTCCACTAAATATCGGTTGTCAGCCAGACTATCTCTTTCCTGTGGGGCGATGTATTTGCCCTGCCAGTTAAATACCAGAGCGCTCCCCGCAGACATTGGATTTCACCACGCCAAACGGGATAAAAAATTTATTTAGTCATACAAACCATTAAATAAGTACATTAAAAATGCGTTGAGTTTATTGGAATGAATCAGTCGGTTTATTGTGAAAATAATTCACGTAACTTATCGCGCTCGAGGTATATTTTGACTATCTAAACGCGGCTAATTTAGTTTAGTAACTATTTTTATAGAATGTTATTTCTGCTGTTTCAGGCATAATTTTTTTGAAAGGATGGCTGCACGAAATAGCGAAAGGAAATTGCGGAGCAGGAAAAATTGCTCGAAACACTATCAGAAACCCGGCCAGTATTTGGCCGGGTGAACGGCTTTAGAATGCTACAGAACCTTGCACGAAGAAGGTGCGCGGCTCGCCGACATATTTGCCGGAATTGTTATCATTTGAACGAGTGAAATAACGTTGGTCAAATAGGTTTTTTACCCCAGCGCCTAACGTCAGATTTGACCACTGTGGCCCGAAATTATATTCGGCGCGAGTATTCCACACCATATAACCCGGAATATTACCAAACTGGCCGTCGGCGCTTTCTTCGGTAATATAAATCGGGCCGCTCCCCGGTGAACGCTGTTTAGATTGCGCATAGCTATCCAGATTCCAAGTCCAGTTTCCGGTCTGGTAACGGGTTCCAACGGTATATACCTGGCGGGAATAGAACGGTAGATCTTTACCCGCAAACGCGCCGCCTTCGGTCGTCGCTTTGGTGTAGGTATAGCTGGTATAAACGCTCACACCGTCCAGCGTCGGGTTCAATTCACTCAAATCGTAACTGAACGCCATTTCAATCCCTTGATGTTTGGTCGCGCCCAGATTGGTCCAGCCGATATCGTTGCTGATGTATTGCAGTTGGTTATCGAAATCAATGTAGAACAGCGTCACTTCTCCGGTGAGAAGTGTGTCGTCGAAGCGAGTACCAATCTCGTAGGTATGCGCCTTCTCTGCGGTCAGACCCGGCGCGGGCGCGTTACCGTTGCCACCTTTGCTCAGTTGGAAGTACTGCATACTGCCAAAAGAGGTATTCGCGTTAGCAAACAGCTTCCATTCATCAGACAGATGATACATCAGGTTCAGGGATGGCAGTGGCTCGCTGTAATGCTTCTCACGAGAAGTTTGTGAGAAAGAATCATCGACGTTAGTGCTGATTTTTTCATAACGCAGGCCCGGAGTGATTGTCCAGTTGCCAACGTTTACCGCATCATCGATATACACCGCGTGGGCTTCAGTGCCGCCAGAGGTGTGTTGGTAGTAATCCGGCGTCGCCGGTGTAGAAGACGCTGAACTCGGTGCATACCAGACAGAACGATATGCTTTCTCGTCCATGGTTTCATTCAGATAACGATAGCCTACCGTCACCTCATGGGAAGTGCTGCCTAAACGGAATAATTGGGAATAACTCGGCTCAATGGCCCAAGTGGTGTAATTGCGCGGATAGGCAACCATCCGTTTTTTACCCACATTATTGCCAGTGCCTTCAGATTCAATATTGCTACCGCGGAAGCTTTTGGTGAAATAAGTCAGTAATTCAAACTGCTTATCTTCTTCCTGATGCTTATATTTGAAAGACATATCGCGGCGACGGCCATCGAACTGATCGAATGGTCGAGTCGACTGGAAGGGGTTTTGCGCATATTGCGCACTGGTCAGGCCGCCTGGCATACCGGCGTGGGCTTCGTAATAATGGAAGTTGGCCAACAGCTCATCATTAGGCGTGATTTCATAACGAGTTTTCAGCAGAAAATCGTCGATGTCGGTATTGTCGTTACTATCGCGATACCCCTGGCCGTGTAAACCAGAGTACATCAACGCCGCGCCGAAGCCGTTATCCGCCGTCCCGCCTAAAGAAGCGCTGGATAGGGTTTTCAGGCCGCCGTGGCTAGCGCCCTGAGTCTGCGCGCTCACCGCGCCGCTAAACTCTTTAGGAATCGCTTTGGTATTGAAGTTAATAATTCCACCGACGTTCTGCGGCCCATAACGTACCGCACCGCCGCCGCGAATCACGTCGATAGACTGTAGATTTCCGATGGATAACGGCGCCATAGAGAGCTGTGGCTGTCCGTAAGGAGCCACCGCCAGCGGAATGCCATCCTGCAAAATGGTGGAACGCGGTGACAAACGCGAAGTTAAACCACGAACGCCAACGTTAAGAGAAATATCGCTACCGCCAGTACCGTTGCTTTCGCGCACCTGAACACCAGGAATACCGCGCAGTGAATCACCGATAGTCTGCGCACCTTTTTCCTGCAAACGCTGCTGGGTGACGATGGTTCGCGCCCCCGGATGATTCAGCACAACCGTACTGTTATCGGTGTTATCCAACCAGTTTCCCACTACCGAAAGCGTGTCGCTTTTACCCGTGGCGGGTGCATCCTGATTGGCCGTTGGCTGGTTATCATCAGCCTGAGTTTTTTTATCCGCGGCGTAGGTAGGCAATGCCAGCGCAATGGATGCAGCTAGCAAGGAAAGACGAGTAAAAGTAAACATATGAGGTTTATTCCGAAAGGAAATGTATATGAATGTATTTTTTAGAAACGCTAATCTTAATGATTCTGCTTACCAAGTAAATCGATATTGGCAATAAATCGAATCAGAGTTTATTTCAGTCGAAGTCTTGGCCGGCAAAGGTTTACGTAGAAAACCACAAACAAACATGACGCGCACAAGCCATTTGAGCAGAGCGAATATTCAAAATGGCAAATAATATTGCCTCAATAGAACAGGCTCAGAAATATCCTCCCGTAAGGGGAGGATTAGCAGGAGAAATGAGCGTGGCAGGAATTATTTAGCCTGAACCCAAAACACGCCGCTGTAATCCAGCGCGGTGTATTTTTGATGCAACATCTTGATATCTGCCAGAGGGTCAAGATCGCTAAATAGCTCCGGATGCAGGAATTTAGCAATGGCTTCAACGGCAATCACGTTGAACGGCGTATCGTAAAACTGATGATAAATCGCCATAACCTTCTTATCTTTGACCGATTGCAGCACGCTGATGCCGGTGCGATTCATCAGGTGTTTCAGACGCGCCTGCGTGGTAGCTTCATCGGTGCTATAACCTAGCGGAACCGCTAAAGTACCTCGGTGCCCGCGACTCCAGTCAGCGCCGGTCATCAGATAAAAATCCGGGTTACTGGCAATCAGTTGCTCGACGTTAACGTCTCCGCCCATTGCCGGAAACAGCTTGCTTCCAACGTTATTACCGCCTGCAACATCGATAAATTGTCCGAAACTGCCTTTCCCAAAAGTGCTGCAACAATCATCGCCTTTCATTCCGGCGCTGCGTTCGATAAACACGCTGGGGCGCTGCTCTGGTTTTAAGGCCGCAACCCGCTCACGAACCAAATCCAAACGTTGCTGATAGAACTGAATAAAGGATTCAGCGTTCGCCTCTTCGCCAAAGACTTTGCCGAGTAATCTCATACTTGGCACCGTATTGGTGAGCGGCTGCTGACGGAAATCGATGATTAATACCGGCAGTCCGGCTTTTTCCAACTGCCCTAACACGCCGCTGCTTTTCAGTTTTTCCAGCAAGCCAATATCAAAAATTATTAGATCTGGCCTGAAAACTACCGCTTGTTCCACGCTAAAATCAGAAACGTAGGGGTTTTCAAAAATAGGAATCTTATTGATTTCAGGGAATGTCTTCGCGTAAGCCTCTACCAGATCTGGCGCTTTGACTTTTAGCGAATTATCCCAAGCAATAATATTTTTTAGCGGCGTTTGCGGATGCAAAATATTCAGCGCCAGCAAGGCTCTGGCGTCAGCCAACATGACTTTGGCGGCGGGCTGAGGCAATGTCACTTCACGCCCCGCCACATCGGTAACCACAATAGGTGCAGCCAACGCAGACCAGGACATAAGGATCGCCAGCGAAGCCAATAGCCAGCGGGCTGCGCGGAGAAGACTAACGGACATGATATATCCTTGATAAATGCATAATAAGATTCGAACGCTAATGATAATCCATATCTTTTGTTTTTAAACTACCCAATATTTCTCACTGCAATAAAATCGATTAGATCACGTTATGACTCACTTTTTCTGATTACTTCAGGAATTTTGTTGCTTTGCTAAACCGATTCTTCTAATTTTAGCCACCAATAGGATCGGATAAATTTGAGGATCATCATGAAGAATTCAGTGTGGGTTTTAGGCGATGCCGTGGTTGATCTGGTGCCTGATAATTCAAATAGTTACCTTAAATGTCCCGGCGGAGCACCGGCAAACGTCGCCGTGGGAATTGCCCGTTTAGGCGGTAAAAGCGCCTTTATTGGCCGAGTGGGCAACGATAGCTTTGGCCGCTTTATGCAGCAGATATTGCAGCAGGAAAATGTCGATACCCGCTACATGACGCAAGATCCTCACTATCACACCTCAACCGTGGTGGTGGATTTAGATCGAAACGGCGAGCGATCCTTTACTTTTATGGTCAATCCAAGCGCCGATTTATTCCTACAACCCGATGATTTACCGGAATTTGAAGCCCATCAGTGGCTTCACGTTTGCTCCATTGCGCTCAGCCGTGAACCCAGTCGAAGCACCGCATTTGAAGCGATGAAGCATATCAAAGCCGCCGGCGGTTGGGTCAGCTTCGATCCTAATATTCGGGAAGATATTTGGCAAAATCCGGAGGAATTGCTGCCGTGCCTGCATCAGGCGCTACAATTGGCGGACGTAGTCAAACTGTCGCTGGAAGAACTGGCATTTATCAGCGGAACCGATGAAACCACCCTAGCTATAGAGCAAATAATGGCACACTTCCCGTGCAAACTGCTGTTGGTTACGCTGGGGGCTGATGGCGTATGGCTGCATAATCGCACGGATTTGCAGCAATATCCGAGCCGCAAAGTCACTCCGGTAGATACTACTGGCGCAGGAGATGCCTTCGTCGCCGGGCTGCTGGCCGCCCTGGCTGACCAGCAAGACTGGGCCAAAGGCACAGATCTTCCCGCTGCAATCGCTCAGGCTCAAGCCTGCGGCGCACTGGCGACCACGGCCAAAGGCGCGATGACCGCGTTGCCAAGCTCCAGCCAACTGGCTCATTTTTTAAAAACCCCGGTTTAGCCCGCTGATACCTGCCGGATCTCTCTGTTTTATCGTAGTTATTCGGCAGTAACCGCTTATTTGCCTTTCCTCCAACCCCACTATATATTTCCTGTCTGAACCTACCTGCCCGCTATTTTCTTTTCTGAAAGGAACTCAACGTGAAATCTTTGTCTGCGGTCTTGCTGCTCAGCGTCTTACCCGTGGCAGCTTTTGCTACACCAACACCTTTTGTTATTGATAAAGACCATAAAGGGCAATTAACTATTGAGCAGTTTGAAGGATCAAATAGCGACGGCGGGCGTTTCGAGGTGCTGTTACCCTCCGGAAAAACTCAGGAACTGGGCGGTTTTGAATTTATTGATGATGGTAAAAATCCGGGAGCCAGTTTCACTGATTTCAACTTCGATGGTTATAACGATATCGCCATCGATGTGCCGGTCGGCATGGTGAATTTTGAGACTTTCATCTACCTCTGGCAGCCTGAAGCAGGCCAATTTAAAGCACTAAAACCGAATAATCCTGGCGCCTGCGGCCAGTTTTCCGATGTGACGCTGGATGAGAAAAACAAAACCATCATTTCATCCTGCCGTGGCGGCCCAGTCTGGTATAGCGACAAATTTAAATACGATGATCAAGGGAAGCTTTATCTGGCCTCGGATATGGAATTAAACATGGGCGTTGCTCCCGATCACGACATTTCAACCTTCGCTTTTTTCGAACGATACTACGATCCTCAAGGTAAGAAAATCAGCCAACAGGCTATTGGGATTGAAGGTGAACCCTATGTTTATACAGTGAAAAATGAAAAGTTACGTCTGTATAATGCACCGAACAAAGCTCAGAAATCAGCGATGTATCTGGTGAAAGGCGATCAAGTCGCGATCGTGGATTTAACCGTTCTGGAAAACACCGATAAAACTTGGGTAAAAATCAAATATGCCAGCAAAAAGCGCGGTGATATTTATAAATGGGTCGCCGCCGATGAAACCGAACATTCAGCACCACAGGAGTCTGCGGTATTCAGGTAATGACCTCGCTTTAACCCCCCTCTCATTGAGTGACTTCTCCAGCGCGCCGATCCCGGCGCGCTTTTTTATGGCTAAAAACCCGGCCAGCTCCGTTTGAAACGATCGATTTGTAAGCTGGATCACAATGGCTGAAACGGGTTAGCAAAATGTTTTGCTAACTCAGGGTTAACTCCATTATGTTAGCCATGAAAAACCGGTTTAGCTGTTTAGCAAATAACAACGAATCACATATCGAGTGATATAAAAATGATGATAAAACCTAGCTATCTCGCTGTAACTATTGGACTTATTCTCTCATGCTCGGCCACCAGCGTTACGGCAGCTTCCACCAGTGACATTGAAGCGCGCTTAAATGCGTTGGAACAACGCTTACACCAGGCAGAGCGCCGGGCGCAACAGGCTGAAGCACGAGCAGAAATTGCAGAAAAACAGGCGAAAAAATTAGAAGCACGCACCGCGCAGGCGGAAGAAAAAACAGTAGAAGTGGCTAAGCGCACTGAGAAGCTGGAAAGCAAAACGCCAGCAGAAAGTGGCTTTGAGTTCCACGGCTATGCCCGTTCCGGGCTGCTGATGAATAGTAATGGTGCCCGTACCCAAGGCGGCCCGGACGTTACGCCAGCAGGCAGTACCGGCGGCAATATTGGGCGTTTGGGCAACGAACCCGATACTTACGTTGAGCTGAGTCTGGAGAAAAAACAGACTCTGTCAAACGGCGCAACGACTCGCTTTAAAGCGATGCTGGCAGACGGTCAGCGCGACTATAACGATTGGACCGGCAATAACAGCAAACTCAATGTGCGTCAGGCTTTCGTGGAATTAGGCTCTCTGCCGACTTTCACAGGCATATTCAAGGACAGTACTCTGTGGGCCGGTAAACGTTTCGATCGGGATAACTTTGATATTCACTGGTTGGATAGCGATGTGGTATTCCTCGGCGGCACCGGCGGCGGTATTTACGATGTGAAATGGAATGAAGATCTGAAAAGCAACTTTTCACTTTACGGTCGTAATTTCGGTGCCATTGAAGGCATCGATGATGACATCCAGAACTACATTTTCACTGCCAATAACTTCGCTGGCCCATTCCAGTTCATGCTAAGTGGCCTGCGTGCCAAGGATAACGATCAGCGGAAAATCAACGGCATTGTCGCCAGCGATAACGCAGCGGAGAAAGGCTTCCACGCTATGCTGGCCTACCACGGCGACAGCTTCTACGGCCTGCGCGAAGGAACAGCTAAAATCGCGGTGCTTTACGGCCACGGCTTAGGTGCCGAAGTAAAAGGCCTTGGCTCCGACGGCAATCTCAACGAAAGCGCCGATACCTGGCGTATCGCCACCTACGGCACCACGCCGCTCAGCAAGAACTGGAGTCTGGCACCGGCGATTATGGCTCAGCAGAGTGAAGATCGTTATGTTCAAGGTGACAGCTATAAATGGGTGACATTCAACGCCCGCTTTATTCAGGAAATTACCGAAAACTTTGCGCTGGCCTACGAAGGCACCTACCAATATATGAATTTAGACCCACGGGGCTACAACAACTATAAAGATGTCAGCGGCGGTTTCTATAAATTGACCTTCGCACCAACCTTTAAAGCCGGTGATATTGGGAATTTCTTCAGTCGTCCGGAACTGCGCGTTTTCGCTACCTATATGGACTGGAGCAAAGATCTGGATAACTACTCTCAGCAGGATGCTTTCGGTAAAAATGATTTTACCGCCGGTGGCCAATGGAACTTTGGTGTGCAAATGGAAACCTGGTTCTGATAATAACTGGCCGTCGAACCGCAATGACGGCGGACATACCATAAAGTCACCCTGTATATAAATAACAATGTATCGCTACGAGAAAGGCCGCTATGCGAATCTGAACGCGGCTTTGCTGGATAGAATGAGGGAAAAAAATGAACATGACTGAGACCGTTTCGGCTCTGCTCCCGCTGCTGGGAGGCAAGGAAAATATCGTCAGTGCCGCCCACTGTGCCACCCGTCTGCGGCTGGTATTGGCAGATGATAATCTGGTACAAAAATCCGCCATCGAAAAACTGGATGGCGTAAAAGGTTGCTTCAGTAACGCCGGTCAAATTCAGGTTATTTTCGGCACCGGTTTGGTCAATAAGGTTCACGCGGAATTTATCCGACAAACCGGCGTAAACGAATCCAGTAAATCTGAAGCAGCCGATCTGGCCGCAAAAAAACTCAATCCGTTCCAACGGGTCGCTCGTTTACTGTCGAATATTTTTGTGCCAATTATTCCGGCTATCGTCGCCTCTGGCCTATTAATGGGTCTGTTGGGGATGGTGAAAACCTATGGCTGGGCCGACGCCGACAACGCCATCTTTATCATGCTGGATATGTTCAGCTCCGCCGCCTTCATCATTTTGCCGATTCTGATTGGCTTTACCGCCGCGAAAGAGTTCGGCGGAAACCCTTATTTGGGTGCCACGTTGGGCGGGATTCTCACTCATCCGGCACTGACCAACGCCTGGGGCGTTGCGGGCGGCTTCCACACCATGAATTTTTTCGGATTAGAAATCGCCATGATCGGCTATCAGGGCACCGTGTTTCCGGTGTTACTGGCGGTCTGGTTTATGAGCATGGTGGAAAAACGGCTGCGAAAAGTGGTGCCTAACGCGCTGGATTTGATCCTGACGCCCTTCCTCACCGTGGTGATTTCCGGTTTTATCGCACTGCTGTTCATCGGCCCGGCAGGTCGGGTACTCGGCGACGGTATTTCAATGATCCTCAGCACTTTGATCACCCACGCAGGCTGGTTTGCCGGATTGCTGTTCGGCGGCCTGTATTCGGTGATAGTGATTACCGGTATCCATCATAGTTTCCACGCGATTGAGGCCGGATTACTGGGTAACCCAAACATTGGCGTTAACTTTCTGCTGCCGATTTGGTCGATGGCTAACGTTGCTCAGGGCGGTGCCTGTCTGGCGGTGTACTTCAAAACCAAAGATGTCAAAATCAAGGCTATCGCAGTGCCGTCGGCCTTCTCTGCCATGCTAGGTATTACCGAAGCGGCAATCTTTGGTATTAACCTGCGCTTTGTGAAGCCGTTTCTGGCCGCACTAGCCGGCGGCGCTCTGGGCGGTGCTTGGGTGGTTGCCAATCACGTCGGTATGACCGCCGTTGGTTTAACCGGCATTCCCGGTTTGGCTATCGTTCAAAGCAGTGCCATTGTCAGCTATCTGATTGGTTTGGTTATCGCTTTCAGCTCGGCCTTTATCATCTCGCTGCTGCTGAAATACAAAACGGACAGTGAATAATGCAAGAAGCCAGTTTACTCAAACAACTCACGTTGGCGGTGATGTCCGGTCAGGTTCGGGCCGCGCGGGATCCACATCGGCCCGGCTGGCATTTGGCTCCGTGCATCGGGCTGCTGAACGATCCTAACGGTTTTATCTATCACGCTGGCTACTATCATTTATTTTATCAATGGAATCCGCTGGCCTGCGCCCACGGCAGTAAATATTGGGGACACTGGCGCAGTGCGGATTTGATTCACTGGGAACATCAGCCTCTGGCGCTGGCACCGAGCGAAGAATATGAAAGCCACGGCTGTTACTCTGGCTCTGCGGTGATCCACGACGAACGCATTCACCTGATGTATACCGGTAATGTGAAATATCCAGATGGTAGCCGCACCGCATTTCAATGTCTGGCGCGAGAGAATGCGCGCGGAGAATTCGATAAGCTGGGGCCAGTACTGAGCCTACCTGCTGGCTATACCGGCCATGTGCGCGATCCGAAAGTTTGGCAGCACGACGGTCAGTGGTACATGGTGCTGGGCGCACAGGATCTTGAGCTGAAAGGCAAAGTGTTGCTGTTCCGTTCGCCGGATCTGCATCAATGGCAAAGTCTGGGTGAAATCGCTGGTTCTGGTATCAATGGTTTGAATGACTTCGGTTATATGTGGGAATGTCCGGATCTGTTTACGCTTGGCGACGAAGATGTGCTGATCTTCTGTCCGCAAGGGCTGGCAGCGGAGGCCGAACGTTATCGCAATACTTATCAGGCCGGTTATGTCTGCGGAAAACTCGATTATCAGCAAGGCCAGTTTAACCACGGTGCTTTCCACGAGCTGGACGCCGGATTCGAATTCTACGCCCCACAAACCACGCTGGCAGCGGATGGCCGCCGTTTACTGTTTGGCTGGATGGGCATTCCGAATCAGGATGAGTTATATCAGCCAACGGTGAATTACGGCTGGATTCACACGATGAGCAGTCCGCGCGAGCTGTCGCTGCGTAATGGCAAAATTATTCAGCAACCAGCCCGTGAATTAACCGCACTACGCACCGTTCTTTTCCAGTGGAAAGGAAGCGCCGATGCCGCACCACCGTTTCGCATCGACAATGCGGAAATCCAGTTGGAAATCAGCGGCGAGTTCACCCTACAACTGGCCGACACCATGACGCTGGAGTGGGACGGCGAGCGCCTGACTCTTAGTCGCAATAATCTGCGTACAGGCGAGCGAGAGTTCCGCTACTGGCGCGGTTCTGTGCATCAGTTACAGCTGCTTTTCGACCGCTGTAGCGTGGAAATCTTTATCAACAATGGTGAAGGCGTCATGACTTCCAGCTATTTCCCTCAGCCTGAACCACAGGCAATTTTCAGCGGCAAGGGTGAACTGCACCTGCGGCACTGGTTGTTACTGTCACCCATGTTAGAATAAGGGCATCTTTCCCGGTGGCAGATGCAGTCAGTGAAAAACAGTAAACGTATTACTATTAACGATATAGCTAAACTGGCTGGTGTGTCTAAATCGACCGCCAGCCTGGTTCTGAATGGTCGCAGTAAGGAATATCGTGTTTCTGACGAAACCCGGGATCGCATTATCGCTCTGGCCAACGAACACAATTACCAGCCAAGTTTCCACGCTCGTTCTTTGCGATCGACCCGCAGCCATACGCTGGGTCTGGTGGTGCCTGAAATGACCAATCATGGTTTTGCCCTGATTTCCCGCGAGCTGGAAATGCTGTGTCGCGAAGCCGGGTTACAACTGCTTATCGCCTGCACCGATGAAAATCCTAGCCAGGAAATGATGGCGGTGAACAGTCTGGTGCAGCGTCAGGTTGACGGTTTGATCGTCGCCTCCAGCCAGCTGAACGATAGCGAATACCAAAAGATCAACACTCGGCTGCCGGTGATACAAATGGATCGGCTGATCGGCGAATCGGATCTTCCACTGGTAATCACCGATTCTATTACCTCTACCGCCACGCTGGTGGAGAAAGTGGCGCAGCAACATCAGGATGAGTTTTATTTCCTCGGCGGCCAGCCGCGAATTTCACCGACGCGCGACCGCCTGAGCGGATTTCAGCAGGGTTTACAGCGCGCTGGCGTAGAATGTCGCCCGGAATGGATACTCAACGGCAATTATCTGCCTAGCTCCGGCTATGAAATGATCGCTCAACTTTGCGCTCAATTGGGCCGACCACCGAAAGCGGTATTTACCGCCGCCTGTGGCCTGCTGGAAGGGGTGCTGCGTTACCTGAACCAATATCAATTGATGGATAGCGATATTCACCTGTGCAGCTTTGACGATCATTACCTGTTTGACTGCCTGCCGCTAAAAATCGATACCATCGCTCAGGACTGCCAAGGGCTAGCGCGTCATAGCTTCGAGATGGTTACCGCTCTGATCGCCGAGCAACCGTTAGAACAGCAGCGGCTGATTCTGCCGGGGCAAATTCACTGGCGTCATCCAGACTCTAAAGCTTGATAGGTTGAAAGCTCACTATTCCCTCAGTCAATTCGCTGCGAATAAAGTGACAGCCGCATTTGCCTGCGGCTTCACAACAATTCAGACAATAATCAGAGTTAATAGTGATTCTCGGTTTTTGGAGATCACTGTCTGGTTGAGGTAAATCTATTTTGGCCCCAAAGTCTGCCCCGCTTCCTACTGAATCAGCTTACAACTCTCAGGCGCCGGCGGTTACGCCCGCACTGAATGATTCCTGGCAACGCTGTCATAAACTGATGCAACCCGCCACTTGGCGAATTCCGCATCGGGCGGCTGGCGCAACGTTCAGCTCGATATGCCAGCGTAAAAACGATCTGTTGGTTCTGGGACAAGCGGCGCTGGAAGATGCGTATGAATATATGGAATCCCGCGAGTGCAGCCTGCTTATTCTGGATGAAAGCGGCTGTACCCTGTGGCAATGCGGTCATCCGAAAACGCTGCGCCAGCTCAGTGAATTAGGTTTTACCGCCGGTAGCTACTGGGCCGAAGGTTTGATCGGTACTAACGCTCCGGCGCTAGCAATAGCCGAAGGTAACCCAATGCAGGTCAGCGGCAGTCAGCACTTTAAGCTGGCGCTACATCCGTGGCATTTCTGCGCAACGCCGGTATACGACAACAGCGGGCGACAGCGAGCCGTGATCGTGTTGGGCTGTTTGCTAACGGAAAAAGCCGCCAGTGATTTACCGCTGACTCTGGCTATCGCGCGGGAAATCGGTAATTCCCTGCATGCGGACAGCTTGCTGGCAGAAACCAATCGCCATTTGAATGAGTTAAACGCCCTGCTGGACGGCGTGGAGGACGGCGTGATGGCCTGGGATCAGCGTGGCTGCCTGCTGTATCTCAATCGGCGCGCCGCCGCCATTTTGCGGCTGGATGCAACCAATAGTCTGGGAAAACCGGTCAACCAGTTACTGACGCTTCCCGCTCTGCTGACCCACGCAATTCAGCAGCGCAGTCCTCTCAGTCACGTAGAGGTGACGTTTGAGAACCAACAGCAGTTTATTCCGGCGTTACTCACGCTAAAACCCATACCCGACGGCGATCGTTGCGGCTTTATCGCATTGTTGCATCCACAGGAACTGCTGCGCCAAATGGTACACAACCAATTGGGCCGGGCCAGCCATACCTTCGATGAGATGCCGGTTAGCTCTCTGGAAATGCGCCGTTTGGTTCGTTACGGCAAACAGGCAGCTAAAGGCCAGCATCCTATCTTGCTACACGGTGAAGAAGGCGTGGGAAAACAGCGACTAGGGCAGGCGATTCATAACGCCAGCGAACGATCCGATGGCCCTTATATCGCTTTGAACTGTCAGGCATTGCCGCAAAGCTTAATGGCACGAGAATTCCTCGGCAGCGATGCCAGCGAAGGCGAGGCCGGACAACCGAGTAAATTCGAGTTAGCCAACGGTGGCACATTATATCTGGAGCAGGTGGAATACCTGTCGCCGGAAATGCAGTCCGCGCTGCTGCAGATCGTTAAAACCGGCATTCTGATGCGCGTCAATTCCAATCGGGTGATTCCGGTGGATGTGCGGATTATTGCCGCCACTGGCGCGGATTTGCCGCTGCTAGTCAAACAGGGGCGTTTTCGCCGCCAGTTGTTCTATACCCTTCAGTCTTTCGAACTACATATCCCGCCGTTACGCCAGCGCCAACAGGATATTCAACTGCTGGTACACCATACCCTGCGGGATTTAGGGCAGCATTTTCACTGCCAGTATCAGACCGATGAAGACGTTAATCGCCAGCTCAATCAGTATCCGTGGCCGGGCAACGATCAGGAGCTGAAAAGCGTTGTCGAACGCGCTGCGATGTCCTGTCGCAATAACCGAATTCGTCTCAATGACTTACCTGAGCATTTGCTGGGTGAAAAATTGCTTCTTGAACCGGACGCCCCGCAGCCGCAGCCCGTGCTATCACTGCAAGAGCTAGAACGGCAGGCGATAATTCGCGCCGCGCTGGTGTGTCAGGGTCAGCTTAATGAAATGGCAACCTTGCTGGGCATTGGCCGCACCACACTGTGGCGTAAAGTGAAGCTGCACCGGCTGGATATCGGACAGTTTAAAGGCGGAGAAACGGTTTAATATCTTGATAGTTAAGCAGAGAAAAGGAGCCAATTCTGGCTCCTTTTCTCATATCGCTGAGAACATATTATTTTGCTGGAATATAGCTACTTTGATGGCGAGTCTCCTTCGCTCCGGTAGCTTACCCCTTGATTTTTAACACGCCACTGGCTGTATCCAGTTCAGCCATCATGCCTGTATGAGTGGCATCCAAACAGCCGCTCATCCCCACCGCCATTGGAATCCCCAAGGCGCGGGACAGGATCGCGCTGTGTGACACCGTGCTCCCCTGACTCAGGCAAATACCTTTTACTTGCTGTCGGCGCAGCCCGGCCAACGCCGATGGCATTAGCTCATCCGCCACCAGCAACGCGCTACCACCAATGTGCAACGAAACCAACGGCAAACCGGTCAGATGTCCCAGCGCCCGATTAAGAATATCGCGAATATCCAGCTCGCGAACCCGCAGGTATTCATCATCCAGCGCCTGATAATCCGCGGCCATTGCCATCAACTCACTTTGCAGGGCGGACTCGGCGCAAACACGTTCTTGAGCCATCCGCTGATTGACCGCCTGCTGCAGCTCTTCATCGCTGATTAGGAGCTGATGAGCGCTGAATATTTCCCCAAATTCTTCACCAAGCGTTTCTCCCACCTGCGCAGCCAGAGATTCCAAATCTGTCGCAGTTTGGATCAGCGCCCGTTGTAAACGTTGCTGTTCGTCCGCTACTTGTTCGGCACTGATAGTGCGGGGAATAAACGCCGTCATCGCAGGAGGAAGCTGGAGTATTGGCCCACGAACGACTCCGTTTGGCACCATAATTCCCGCTAGTTCCGCGTTATCCCCGTTCGCGACTGATTCACCAAAATGCTGCTGAGCCAAGTGTTCAAACGCAGCCAGCGCCAATTCGGCCTGAGCTCCGCGAGCTAGCAGGCGAATGGTATCCCCTTTACGTACTTGCAAAATCGCCAGTTGGTTCAGGCTACGTGGGTTCACGCATTTACCGCTCTTTTCCAGCAGTAGCTCGGCGTCAAAAGGTGCCAAAGCCTCCACCAACTTTGCCGCTGGGCGAACGTGTAAACCGTTGGGATTTTGCACTCGCCAGCTGACGCTTTGCGCATCATCGCCGAATCCCGTCGCAGAGCCAGATTCTTCCGACTGGATTTCTTCGCCTAATTGGCCACTTTTCGCCACCAGAGCGCCCATAGCTTCGGCACGAACCTGTTGTAATGATGAGCCTGCCGATGCCGCGACTACCGCCGCTAGCGTGCCTTCTACCAAAGGAGCCGCGCACAGCAACACATTGGCCGCCATCTCCGGATCGAGTAGGTCCAACGCGGTTTCAGCGCTCAGCACGGCGCTACCAAGATCCATCAACACCAATACCCCGGCGGGATCGTAAACTGACTCAATGGCTTCCATCACTTTAATGGCGTCAGTGCCGATGGGATGATCCACGTCGTCCACCCCTGCGGCCAGAGCCAACCGACATCCGCCCTGCGCCATTTGCTGCGCCAGCTCGGCAACGCCCTGAGCCAGTAACGCACTATGGGAAACTACAACGATATTGACCATCTTTCCTCCTGGAATCTGATACTGCCCTGCGGTTATCGCACCGGCCTGACGGACACACTTTTGATACTTTATGGCAAGCAGTTCATGGAACGCGCATGGCTAACGGCTGGTTACCTGCAATAACGCCTGCATCATTAGCATGGCCGAAGTCGCGCCGGGGTCCTGATGGCCAATACTGCGTTCACCGAGATAACTGGCACGGCCTTTACGCGCCTGCATGGTAATGGTGCTGGCCAGCGCCTGCTGCGAGCGTTCCACCGTTTGTTGCAATGCGTCCACCACTGATAAACCTTGCTGATTGGCCTTTTCCAACTGATCCACAACAGCCCACCAGACATCGCACATGGTTTTATCACCGGGTTCTGCCTTACCGCGCATCACTACGCCCTCAACGCCGTCCTTAAACATTTGGCACAGAGCGGAAAGATCGAGGCTTTGTTTAGCATTAGTACTCTGCGCCGCTCGGATAAAGAACGTGCCAAACAGCGGGCCACTGGCTCCACCTACGCTGGATAACAACGTCATACCGGTGTTTTTCAGGATGAACCCAATATCTTTGTCTGCCACCGAAGGGAGCTTTTCGACCACTTTGTTAAAACCGCGATTCATGTTCAGCCCGTGATCACCATCGCCAATTTCAGTGTCTAGCTGAGTGAGGAAATCCCGTTGTTGAGTAAAAACCTCGGCGCATAGTTGCAGCCAATTGACGATATCTTGTTTGGTTAATCCCATTTTTTCCTCCGACATTTAACAACCCCAACGCAGCGCAGGAGTATTGACCGGTGCGTCCCACAGCGTGAGTAATTCATCATCCACTTTTAGCAACGTAATCGACATACCCTGCATATCCAGCGAAGTACAGTAAGAGCCAATCAGTTTACGTTCGACTTTCAAACCAAACTCGGCGCAGCGCGCGGCTAACCGATGCCAAACGCCGTACAGCTCAGACAGCGGCGTAGCGCCCAGATTATTCACCAGCACCACGACTCTATCCCCTGCCGCCAACGGCTGTTTGCTCTGACGAGTTTCCTGCCAATCGCCCAGCTGGCGATCCCAGTGGCGCAACGTGCGTTGATACTGTCCGTGTTCGATCAACGTCTGGAACATTGCGTCAACGGTGCTATCCAGGGAGGTAAAGGAACGGCGTTCAATGCCCGGCTCGCCGTGGATACCCACGCCAAACTCCATTTCATTTTCAGCCAAAATAAAGGACGGTTTACCCGCCGCAGGCACCGTACAGGCTCCCAAGGCAATCCCGATGGAATGTCCCTGATTATTGATTTTTTGTCCTAACGCCACGCATTCATCCAGTGAATCACCGCGTTCGGCGGCAGCACCTAATAATTTTTCGATCAGCACCGTATTAGCGACGCCACGGCGTCCGGCGGTGTACAGGCTGTCTTTTACCGCGACATCGTCATCAATCACCAGCGTGGCAACGGCGGTGCCTTCGCTGTGCAGCAGTTCGGCTGCGGTTTCAAAATTAAGAATGTCGCCGGTGTAGTTCTTTATCAGCATTAACACGCCTTTCCCGCCGTCGATAGCCTGACCGCACTCGAACATTTGATCCGGCGTTGGCGAAGTAAAAATCTCACCGGGACAGGCACCGTCCAGCATTCCTGCACCAATAAAGCCGCAGTGCATCGGTTCATGACCGCTGCCGCCACCGGACATCAGCGCCACTTTGCCTTGTACCGGCGCATCTCGGCGAGTAATAAACAGCGGTTCCTGATGCAGAGTCAGTTCCGGATGCGCTTCCACTAAACCTTGAATTTGTTCCTGTAAAACGCTTTCAACGCTATTAATCAGTTTTTTCATGCTGTGCTCCATAAAGAGGCTCGTTTACCCGTGTGGGGCAGAACCGAGCGACCCACAGGCGGCCCGGTTCGTTATCACAATGAATTCAACTTAGTTGAGGAAAGCGCGCCCCAGCCTATCGGCAACCAAAATCGCCGCGTAAACACTGTCCGGCGTAACGGCAAACGGCATATTGTGGATGGTTTCACCCTCGGCACAGCTGGCTTCGGCCACTGCGCGGATTTTCTTTTCGATATCCTGATGAACGCCCATTTCGCCCAGCGTGATGGGTAACCCCAATTGCTGACAAAAATCGAGTACGGTTTCAATTTGCTCCATGCTGCTGTTTTGCAGCACCAACTGTGTCAGCGTACCGAAAGCCACCTTCTCGCCGTGATACAGGTGGTGGCACTCTTCCAGTACGGTAAAACCGTTATGAATGGCATGCGCCGCCGCCAGACCGCTGCTTTCAAAACCAATGCCGCTCAGGTAAGTGTTGGCTTCAATAATGCGTTCTACCGCTTCGGTAACCACACCGGCTTCTACGGCCAGCTTAGCTTTGTAACCTTCCGTCAGCAGCGTGTCGTAGCACAAACGCGCCAACGTCACGGCGGCTAGCGTTGAGGCTCCGCCCGCCATACTGATAGCTTTGGCATCAAAACAGGCTTGTGCTTCAAAATAGGTAGAAAGCGCATCCCCCATACCGGCAACTAATAAACGCACCGGTGCTTTGGCGATAATCGCGCTGTCCATCAGAACAATATCCGGATTTTTTGGATAAATGAGATATTCAGCAAACTCCCCTTCTTCGGTATAAATCACCGACAGGGCGCTGGTTGGCGCATCGGTTGAGGCAATAGTTGGCACTACGACCACCGGAATATGTTGATAGTGGGCGATGGCTTTCGCCGTATCCAGGGTTTTACCGCCGCCGATACCGATCACTCCGTTACAACCGTGTTTTTTCAGCTCTACGGTCAGGCGTTCAATTTCCTTACGAGAGCATTCGCCGCGGAACTGGCTGAAGTGATATTTAACATCGCTGACCTGCAGGCTGCTGCCAACGGTATCCGACGTGAGTTTCATGACGAAGTCATCGGCGATGACGAAATAGTTATTTGCCAATAGCTTAGCGAACTCACCAATAGACTGAAGTGCGTTAGCGCCTTGTATATATTTAGACGGAGATTGAATGACTTTAAGCATATCTGGCTCCTGAAGCGTAAATGTATTTTAGAAGGTGGCGTCTCGGGTCAGCATCGGTCTTTGGCGGGAGACGGTTTTACTTTGGCTAAAACCACTATAGAGCGAGAAAAACCGTTGAGTAACCGGCAGGGAAAACGTTCCATTATGAAACCACCAATGGAAATTCGAGTTTCATTGTGAAACAAAGAGGGTTGTTAATTCAGTTAATAAGAGAGCTGGCGCACAGATGGGAAAATCGAGGAACGATAAAAAAGCGTTTTTATAAATAAGGTTCTGACCACAGCCGAAAAAAAACCGTCCATCGGACGGTTTTTTAGCTGAAAAAATACATTACTCGGTAGTCGGCTGCGGTTTTGGCTCTGGATTCATACAGCTGTAAATCACCGGCAATACCAGTAAAGTCAGTACCGTTGCAAAACCCAGACCGAACATAATCACCACCGCCATACTTTGGAAGAACGCATCGCTCAGCAGCGGCGCCAGCCCCAGAACCGTGGTAAAGGCCGTGAGCATAATTGGCCGTAAACGGGCGGTCGAGGCATCAATAATGGCATCCCGCAGCGGTTTTTCCTGTCGCTGTAGGCTAATTTCTTCTACCAATACGATCCCGTTACGAATCAACATACCGCTCAGACTTAATAGACCAAGTAACGCCATAAAACCAAAAGGAATTCCGGTTAATAGGAAACCAACGGTCACGCCAATCAAAGCTAAAGGCACCGTTAGCCAGATAGCCAAAGCGTTACGTACCGAGCTAAACATCAGCACTGTAACGACAAACATGATAATGAAGGCGATTGGCAAGCTGGTGAAGATCCCCTGCTGTGCCTCTTTCGTACTTTCGTAATCGCCTCCCCACTCCAGTTCATAGCCCGACGGCAGTTTGATCGCTTCGATATTCGGCCTGATCCGCTGTAACAACTCGGCGGAAGTTTCCCCGCCTTCCGATGTTGGATCGGTTTGCACCGTTAACGTGCGTTTACGATCCAAACGCATAATGAGTGGATCTTCCCATTCGGTTTCAAAGCTGGTGACAACGTTATCGATAGGAATAAACGCCTGACGCGCTTGGCTCCATACCATGACATCGTTGAGCCTTTCTGCGTTCAACCGCTCGGCGTCCGGTGTCCGAAGGACAATCGGCATCAACCGCGTACCATCCCGATACAACCCGACCGGCAAGCCGCCAAAGCTCATCCGCAGAGTGCTATCCACTTCACGCTTATCTACGCCCAGTTCACGCCCCAGATAGTCTGAGAATTGCGGACGGATCATTTTGCTGCGATCCTGCCAATCATGACGCGCGCCATCAGCCAGAGGATCGGCCACAATCACTTTTTCGGCCTGCGTAGCCAGAGATCGCAATACGTCCGGATCTGGCCCGTTAAATCGCGCTTCGATCGCGCTGTTATTGGATGGCCCGAACATGATGCGCTTCAACCGCGCATTCACCTGCGGGTATTCATCCTGCATAAATTGTTCGGTTTCTTCGATCAATCCGGGAATGCGATTCAACCGATCGGTACGCACCATAATTTGCGCATAGTTAGCATATTGCCGCTCGCCGTTATAGGTCAGCATAAAGCGCATCGCGCCCTGACCAATAGTGCCAACGGTATCGGTAACGCCCTCCTGCTCCTTGATATGCTTTTCTACTTCCGCCGCGATGCTTTCGGTATAGCTAATATCCGTGCCATACGGCAGCCATAAGTCGACAAAAAAGATCGGCGTATTCGAAGGCGGGAAAAAGCTCTGCCGCACGCTACCAAAGCCGTAAATAGACGCCACCAGCATCGCAGTCAGTACCACCAGCGTGATGCTGCGATGCTGCAATAGCTTATTCAACACCACCCGATAGTTACGGAATAACCAGCCGTCATAAGGCTGCTTAACCGGCTTATCTTCATCAACCGGAGCCGATTTTTGGTTTTGGAAGGCCCATTTGGCGAATACCGGGGTTAAGGTCAGCGCCGTGAACCAACTCAGCATTAACGAAATCAGTAATACTTCAAACAGCGAGCGGCAATATTCGCCGGTGGAATCATTTGATAAACCAATAGGTGCAAAGGCCAGAATCGCGATGATCGTGGCGCCCAGCAACGGGAACATCGAGCGCTTCACCACTTTACTGATCGCGGTGAAAATATTATCTCCCCGCTGGCGCCCAACCAGCACTCCCTCCACCACCACGATGGCATTATCCACCAACATACTGAGGGCGATAATTAATGCACCAAGGGAGATACGCTGCAATTCAATATTAAACAACCACATAATCAATAATGTCCCCAGCACGTTCAGTGCCAGAGAGAGCGCGATAACAATGCCGCTGCGCGCGCCCATAAAGATTAATAAGGTAACGACCACGATCAGTAACGCCAGCAGGAAGTTGAGGATAAAGCCGTTTACCGCGCCTTCCACTTCATGAGACTGATCGTAAAAAATACTGATGTGCATGCCGGATGGCCGTTCAGGCTCTAGCTGCGCTAACCGCAATTTAACGGCATTCCCCACCGTGACGACGTTGACGTTAGGCGCAAAAGAAATCCCCACCCCCAATGCAGGCTGACCATTCGCACGATAAATATTTGTAGGCGAATGAGTCACTCCCTGAGTCACGGTGGCAATATCACGCAAATAGACGCTTTTCGGGCTGCCCGGCTGGCTGACCAATAAGTTTCCCAATTCCTGCACGCTATTAAATTCACCGGTTGGATGCAGGCGGATCGATTCGCTGCCAACCAACAGTTGCCCGGAGTTGGAAACCACGTTCTGGCGACTCAGCAAATCCGATAAATGCTGCGGAGTAATACCGGCGGCGGTCATCTGCGCCCGCGAAATATCAATCTGAATTTCTTCCGGTAAAATGCCGGCAATAGCGACTTTCCCAACGCCGTTAACCAGTACCAACTCGCGGCGTAATTGCTCGCCAAAATTACGTAAATCCTGATTGGTGTAGCCCTCTCCCGATAGCGAGAAGAAGAAACCATATACATCGCCAAAATCGTCATTAACCAGCGGCGTACCGGCCCCAGGAGGCAAACGGGCGCTGTTATCACTGATTTTTCGGCGTAACTCATCCCAGATTTGCGGCAGTTCGTTCGGCCCGTATTGGGAACCTACGTTGACGGTAATTTGCGATAAACCGGCGCTGGAGATTGACCTGACGTTATCGACGTAAGACAGCTCCTGGATGGCATTCTCCAGCGGCAGCGTCACCTCCTCTTCCACCTGCTGCGCCGAGGCTCCTTCGTAGCGAGTGACTACCACCGCGGTTTTAATGGTAAAAGCCGGATCTTCCAAACGGCCGATATTCAGATAGGCAATAAGTCCGCCAATTCCTAGCAACAGAATCGTTAGCCAGATTCGCGTGTTATTGTTGATGAAATTGTCCGTTAGCTTCATTACAGACCCCGCTCACGGACCCACGCCCGCACCAACTGCTGTGGACGAAGCTCGCTGGTACCGGCGGCAACAATCTGCTCACCGTCGTTCAAACCCGAAGTAATCCGGATACCGTTGGCCATCAGCTGCCCGACCTGCACTTCCCGTTCTTCAACGTGGAGCTGGCCTTTATCCTCTTTAACTACCCAAACTCGCGCATCATTGAGCTGGGTGCTATCGGGATTAAATACCGCTTCTACCGGCACAATAATCGATGCGTTCGTCGAACCAGTTAATTTATGCGTATTGATACGAACGCTACCGCTGATGCCAGACAACAGCGGTAAGTCCGGCGGACGTTTCATGGTCAGCGTCACCTGGAAAGTCATGGAGCCAGCGCTGGTGGAGGTAGTGTGCTCTTTATATTCGGCCAGGAATTCCCGATCCGGTAAATGGTTTAAACGCACCGTAGGGTGATAATCCTTGTTACCAATATCCAATGCGGTAAATAAACGTTCCGGCACGCTAAATACCACGTCCAGCGTATCCAGTGCGCTCAAGGTCGCAACCACCTGCCCCGGGGCCATGACCTGATGATTACGCGCGCTAACGTTAGCAATCACACCGTCAAAAGGCGCGCTGATGGTGGCATCACTCAGCTCTTTGCGAGCGATATCCAGCGCTGCCTGAGCGGATTCCAGCTCGGCTCGGCGAATATCCAGCTCAGCGCGAGAAATGGCATTGCGCCCTTGCAAGGTATTAAAACGATTGAACTGATCGCGAGCCAGATTAAACGCCGATTGGCGATCCCGTACTCTCAAGGTCAGATCGGTGTTATTCAACATCGCAATATTCTGCCCTTTCTTAACCTGTTCACCTTCTCGCACCAGTAATTGCTGAAGCTGTCCCGCACGTTTAAATGACAGTTGCGTTTCATCCCCAGCCTGCAATCGCGCCGGGAAATAACGCACGCCGTTCTGGCCGCTGTCTTCAACCGTAAATATTTTTACCGGGCGCACGCTTTCCATCACTTCAGGCGCAGGTTTATCGCAGCCAGCCAATAACAGCGTTGCCAACAGAGTCACTACAATTTTTGTCTTCACTATAAAGATCTCGTTCAATCAAATATTGGGGTTGCAATTGCGCAACAGCGGTTGAAACGCACCAGCAAAAATCGGGTTAAAAAGTGAAAATATGATGACATTGTGGTTAGGATTAGCCGCAGATAGCTTCGCAACGACAGAAACAAACGGCCTAACATCATCAGATTTACATTCTGTTTATCCCTTATCTCAGCGCCCATTGACTGCGTTCTTGCTATCGGTTTTGTTATCGGTTTTTTTTATCACTTTGCGAATCAGCTTATTCATCAGCGTTAGCAGAACTCCGCCAGTCAACATGCCCAAAAAGTAAATCAGGACGATCAGCACGGACAAGGGCAAGGTTATCTCATTAAAGAGTAGCGATACCTGAACGGCGCCGCTGTTCTGAAAGGCAAAAAGAGTGGTTAATGTGACAATTAACAGAAAAAGTACCGTATAAACGTATTTCACAGTGCCGTCCTTTTCTAAAAATCTATTACGTCGCCCAAAACACTCGGCGATTTTAAATACAGATAGCCGACAGCAAACCAGCGTGATAACACTGTCCACTCTCGACTATTTTTTAAGAGCACTGTCGCCAGCTGGCGAGAACCGTTCCGCAGCTGGCGGTTATCAGCAATTAAAAATCAACGGCATCGCGGATAAGCGGGCAAGTCATACAGTGACCGCCCCCGCGACCACGGCCTAATTCACTGCCCACAATTTCAATCACTTCCACCCCTTCTTTACGCAGCTGAGTGTTGGTTTTGGTATTGCGATCATACGCCATGACCACGCCCGGAGAGATGGCGACCATATTATTGCCGCTGTCCCACTGCTGGCGCTCAGTGTCGTAATCGTTGCCCTCAGTTTCCACAACTCGTAGTTTTTTCAGATTGAGCGCACCGGCTACCGCGTCAACAAAGGTGCCTTTATCTCGGCTCAGCTTCATGCCAGTCGGGCCAACATCCGGACGTAGTGAGAAAGTCTGGATCTGATTAACAATCGCCGGGTAAAGCGTCACCACATCGCGATCGCAGAAGGTGAAAACCGTATCCAGATGCATGGCAGCGCGCAGCTTCGGCATCGCCGCAATCATCACGCGCTCAACCCCAGATTTCTTATTGGAAAACAGTGAAGCTGCCAGTTGCGTAATCGCCTGATGGGAAGTTCGCTCGCTCATACCAATCAGGACGGTTTTATTCCCAATCGGCATCACATCGCCGCCTTCCAGCGTGGCTGAACCGTGGTGCTGAGTCGGATCCCCCCACCATACATTGATATCGGCATTGGCGAAATCAGGATGGAATTTATAAATCGCCGTAGTCAGGATGGTTTCTTCATGGCGAGCAGGCCAGTACAGCGGATTTAACGTCACGCCGCCGTATATCCAACAGGTGGTATCGCGGGTGTATAAAGTGTTTGGCAACGGCGGCAGTAAATACTCGGTAATACCGACGGCTTCACGAATCAGCTTCAATTCTTCTTTGTCGCACTTACCCACTTCGTGTAATTCACGCGTAGATAAACCGCCAATCAGAAACTCAGCCAGCGTTCGCGGATCCAAACCTTCGAGGAAACTGCGGGTTTCATGCAAAATGCCTAACGAAACTTCATTAGGTACAATTTGCTGATCCAAAATCCATTTTTTTGCCACCGGATTATGCAGGGTCTCAGTCAGGAGATTGTGCATTTCTACTACGTCCACGCCTCTTTCACGCATTTTGGTCATGAAATCGAAATGGTCGCGCTTGGCTCTTTCTACCCACAAAACATCATCAAATAATAATTCGTCACAGTTACTTGGTGTCAGACGGTTATGGGCTTTACCCGGCGCGCAAACCAGAACTTTGCGTAAAGTACCAACCTCTGAATGTACGCCGTAAGCGCCTGACTTCTTGGTTTTCTTATCCGACATAATAGCTCCAGTAAATTATATGGTGATGATTCCGGTGAAAATGCTATACAGCGCGACCGCCGCTGCGATAATCACGATGGCAAACAAGATTTTTTCAGCGCCATTAAAGACTTTCTGATGCTGCTCGCGTTTCGCCATAATGAACAGGATGGTACCTGGACCGTAAATAATGGCGGACAACAGCAGATATTTCATGCCACCGGCGTACAACATCAGCGCCGCGTAGAAGGTGGCGATCAATGCAAAAATCAGATCTTTTCGATGGCCTTTAGCATTGGTTTCGTAGGTTTCGCCGGTCCAGGCTAATTTCAGACCGTAAGCACCCACGAGCAGATAAGGAATCAACGTTAGAGAACTGGTTAACTCCAGTGCCAGTTGGAAGGCATAATCGGTAAATAGCGTCAGAACTAAGAATATTTGCACAAAAATATTGGTCAGCCACACCGCAGCGGAGGGTACTGCATTACTATTTTCCGTCGCAAATATTCTTGGCATACTGTTACTTTTGGCCGCAGAAAAAAGCACTTCGGCCGCCAGCAATGACCAGGATAAATAAGCACCGAGCACGGAAATAATCAGTCCGACGCTGATAAATATTGCGCCCCAGCGTCCTACTATGGCTTCTAATACACCGGCCATGGAGGGTTGACGCAGAGCGGCTAAATCAGGTCGCAGCATGACGCCGTAAGACAGCATGGTGATTAATACCAGCAGACACAGCACGCCAATAAAGCCTAAAACCGTCGCAATACCAACGTGACTGCGTTCTTTAGCGTAACGTGAATAAACGCTGGCACCCTCAATGCCCAGGAACACAAATACCGTGACCAGCATGGTACTGCGCACCTGCGAGAATAGTGATTCAGGCTCGGCTACCACGGTGCTCATTGCCGCCGCCGCGTGGCCAACGTAGCCATAATCATTAAGATGAGATAAATCAGCCCCTTTGACGACATCCGGCGTTCCCCAGAAGTTCAGCGCAAAGACATCGCCTTTAAAGGCAAAAATCAGAACGATAACAAAGATAAAGATCGGGATAATTTTCGCGAAGGTGGCAATGGTATTTATCGCTGCGGCTTCTTTAACTCCGCGTAATACCAGAATATGGAAGCCCCATAAGATCACCGAGGCGACTAATACCGCCGGAATAGTATTACCGTCACCGAATATTGGGAAAAACGCGCCTAGGGTAGATTTGATCAACACAAAATAAGAGACATTACCAATACAGGTACCGGCCCAAAAACCCAGGGCTGAGGCGAATCCTAGATAATCTCCAAAACCTTCTTTAGCGTAAATGAATACGCCGGAATCCAGATTAGGTTTGCGCTGCGCTAACGTTTGAAAAACGAAAGCCAGCATTAACATACCGCCACCGGCGATACACCAGGCAATAATGGCGCCGAATCCCCCCGTTGCTCGTCCGAATGTCGCTGGCAGGGAGAAAATACCCGCGCCAATCATCGAACCAACTACAAGAGAAGTCAGTGCGGGTAACGATAGTTTATTCGCTGATGAGTTTGCCATGATTCTCTCAATGACGTTGGATAGGTTAATAAATGTAGATTCTGTTTAGGCGATCAGCAGAATCAACCTGAACCAGCTCAGGAATAGAAATACATCTTTATCATAGTCAGATTTAAAACTATTGCGTAATATCCCGAAAGTAGGCTGGATTTTTCAAAATGTAAATCATTGAAAAAATTATCACACATATTACAAATGGCCAAAAGTGATCCACATCATGATTTATGATTATTATCAATCAACGAATTACGCATCACATTAAATTTATTAGCCAATTTCACCACAGTGTTTTGATTTCCTTATAATCACCGCGCATTAAATTTTAATGACAAAGAATCAGATAACTCTGCCAATTCAAAACAAATAAACCCCGCCTTGATATTAGGTATTGCACCACCTATGATTAATAGTTGGATTGGTAAACAAAAATGATAAAAATACAATAAAATCAATAAATTAATAAAAAACAAACCATGGAAAATAAATTTTTGTTAATCCTTGCTATCCCTAAGGTTTTAACGTTAAAAATGTAGTGATAACCACACTACAGACTCAATCTTATTATGAGTGTTTAAAAATAAAAACATCCTGCTTAAAACTCCTATATTCATAAGCATTCTGTTGCCAAGAGCAAATGAATAGAGTCAGACAATAATGGGATTATTCCTATAACAAATAGTGACTGTTAATTCGAAAAAAACCGCACACCAATAACACATGTTATTATCATGTTAAGTGCTTTAAGTTACATTTATCCACTTATAAATAATAAATACTCATTTTCTATGCATTAGATTCTCACAACATTGGAGTCGGTCAAAAGCAAATCAAGCAGCATAAAAACCCACCGCAAACGTCTAATTAAAATATATAAACTAAAAAATGAGTATTTATTTTCCACAAATTCATTTTCACTCGGCTGTACAGAAAACAAACTAATTATTATTTATCAATATATCCATCACCAATGCTTAGTCATGATTCATTCATTTAAATATCGCCATCTTGATAGAAAAAAGTAAATTAAATTATTTTTCACCTATTTTTTATTCACAAAAAATCAAATAAAAAACCGATAATACAGAGATCGTGATGGCTTGTTAATTTTTTTACTGTTTATTTTGTATAAATTATTAGCATTATTTAATGAATTATCTATATTTTCCTAAAGCTACTCAACTATTACACTTTAAGCTGATCAAACCTCTATTTTTTCTGAGAAAATAATCCATATACAGACAGCGGAGACAGAATATAATGTAATTCCGTTAGCTTCAGATATGTCATCAAACAGTCTTATTTACAGTACAAATTTCATACTACCAAGTTATTATTCTACTCACCAAAATTCTGCACTATAAATGCAAACCTGCATCTACAAACTCACCGCATCAAACCTCTCAGATCCAGCTACAGCGCCACTTCGGCACTCGTTCTAGTATGCCATTCCAGATACTGCCCACGCCTGAATTAAACCTGTGCGCTATGCCTGCTAAGAGCAGCCTTATTAACAGAGTAGTTAATCCGGTGCTGTACCCATAATGGCGATTATTTACCCAATAAGAAAAAAAACGCTGCTCCGGGTTATTTAACGTGGCTGAGTAGAATGAGAATAAAATGGTTTCTAGATTCTGAGATTTATGATTTGAATGGGAAATATATAATTGGGTTTATTACGGCTAAAAACGGGCGCTCAGTTACCCCTGGCTTGCAGTTACGAGCTAATCAGATAAAGTGCATATCTGACTATTTTGACCGCCAGAATCCACGACAAAACAGATTGAGTCCCTCTCAGACAAGTTTGCAGGTTGCCAGAAGCCAGCCATAGGTTAGGAGAGCGACAACGCAAAACGGCTCCAATAAGGAGCCGTTTTATCGTCGATCAGCCAGGGCTAACTTATAGCGTCTGAGGCCTTTTTTGCTTCGCTGATACCGAATATCCCGCCAGTATCGCAGCCAGTATCATGAACAGATGGCCTTCTGAATAATCTAGCAGGAAGGAGTTAAAGAAATTACAGGCCATATAGCTACAGAGTAATGCCAGCAGCAGATTGCGTAACTTCGGCTCCTGCTGCCAGGCTGCACGGAAACAGCACACTACCCAGGCCAAAAATATCACCACGCCCAAAATACCAGACTGAATAGTTTCCAGCAGATATTGGTTATGCGGGTTATTGATCTTATAGCCAGTTTCCGGATTCGAATAGAAGAAACCGCCCGCACCGTTGCCCATAATAGGTGCCTGCTTAATCAGTCGTGCAGCCTCCATAGCAAAGGCGGAACGCTGCCCCATAGAAGAGTTACAAGCCTGATATTCATCGCCGGAAGTTGATGCCATGCAGGCTTTAATTTCATTAACGCCCAGCATAATACGATCAGTTGCCCGGTTAGGAACCAGCGCGATAATAGCAAATGCAATAATGCCTAAAGCCACCAGACCAAGACGTTGGCGGTTTCCCAATGAGAAAAATAGCCAAGATCCTAACCCTACGACCAGAGCCACATAACCGGTACGACCCAGTACTAAAAACAGCACGCTATAGCAAGCACCTGCAACCAGAACGCCATATCCCAAACGCTTCCAACCGCTGCTTTTAAACGCCAGCATCAGCCACAATACCGCCGCTAATGCCATAAAGAAGTTTTGGGTAATTTGCAGTTTAAATATCGTCGGATTCGCCGGGTCGATCATGCCTAGCGGTACGTGCAATACGCCAACCAATAGTGAACCTGCCAATATAACCGCGTTTGCCAGCAGGAAACCGGCACCAAATAGCTTAATCAAACGATTCTGATGCAGGAAAAATAAAGCCAGCGGTAGTACATACAGCAGCTTCTTCATTTTACCCACCATCTCAGAACCGTAATCGTTATGATGGAATAATAATGACGCCGCCAGCAGCAAGAACATCACCGCGGGTAAATAAACAATTGGGTTGGTTGCCAACACTTTGAATTGCAGCCTGTCGCGCTGAATAATCAAACAAATAATAATCAGAACCAACGCAATATTCACGAAAGAAGTGGCAGTCGGCAGAGCTACCCCTAGCAGAAAAGCAGCAAAGCCGGCCAGTAAACCGCTTAAGCGATTGGCCAAAGATATTTCCGGGGAGCGAACCTCCGGAGAGCTTAATGTTGTCGTCATGGTACTCTCAATTCAGACGGGTTAAGGGGAGAATGAATGGCCATGGATTAATGATCTGAGCCGTTAAGCCAGGCATCAACCGCAATTTTCACTTCATTCACCGGAATAGCGTCCAGATAACGCTCGGTTGTATCTGTATCAATTTCATTTGGCTGAGGAAGCGTCCGATAGTTCCCTGCCCATATCAATGTATGTGGCGCCTGCCAAGGATACCACTGTTGCAGATTACTTGGGCCAAACAGCACCACGGCTGGCGTTTGCAGAGCTGCGGCCATATGCATCGCTACCGAATCTACCCCAATAAATAGTTTTGCCTGATCAATTAATACAGCTAATTCAGGTAAATCCAACGTCCCCGCCAGATTAATAATCTTCTCAGGCTGCGCGCAGCCGCCAATAATTTCGGCAATATAATCCAACTCGGCGGAGTCGCGTCCCCCGGTCAGCAAGATCTTCTGACCTTGCTGAGTCAGTGAATCGATCAATTGGCTGAAATGACTGGCAGACCATGTCTTGAATCGCCAACGGGCAGAAGGTTGAATCAGCACATAGCTATCAAGTTGATTCTGTTGGCGGATCTCAACGACCCGATCGATATTAGCCTGACTGAATGCCATCGTGACTTGAGTACTGATATTCTCAATCCCAAGCGGCTCAAGAATCGCCAGATTATTTAATACCGTATGCTGTTCTTCTGCCCGCGGAATATCCACCAGTCGGGAATGACAGTAGCGCCACAGCCCGTTATCCCGTTTAGGAAAACGAATACCGATACTGAATTTAGGCTGTAATAAACGGCAATAAACGCCGGCGCGCCATTGATCGGATAAATTGAGGATCAGATCATATCGCTGTTTTTTCAGATCGCTAAACAACGCTTTTTCGCCACAAATTTGTGCCTTGAGACCAGCATGCTTTAAATCTCGATCGACGATATAAGCATGATTAACGGTGCTATTTGCCGCCAGCATCGCTTCTGTTCCACCATAAAGCAGCACATCTATCAACGCATTCGGATAGTTTTCTCGCAGCGTATTTAACAACGGGGTGGTTAAAAGAACATCACCAAAATGCCGCAGTTTGATAACCAGGATACGTTGAACACTTTCTTTATTCCGGACAGCATCGGGAAGTGTTGACGAAGATAATGAGGCTGAACGTTGCCCATCGAGGGATTGTGTCTTATTTGACGTATTCATCATGGGATGCGCCATTTTAGGCAACAAAAGATAAGGGCAATTATGCTATATCAGCCATTTACCCTATGGCAATCGTTTTTGCATATCAATATACTAATAACCATCGCCAAAACAAATCAACATCTCTTTTTCCTGTATTCCTCTGCTTTCTTGTCCACCAATTAATTTATGGTATCCAGCTCACAACCCATTAATGTTAACGTTAACATTTGTGATTAACATCGCAAATAAAGAAGACGCTAGCTTCTCATGATGAAAAGTTAACGTTAACAATAGCGCCATACAAAGCCATCAGGGTACTGCTATGAAAGGCAACATTCGTAACCAATATCTGATTTTGAGCGGACTGCTGTTTACTTTTTTCTTCACCTGGTCTTCGGCATTCTCTTTATTTTCCATATGGTTAAATCAAAGTGTCGGTTTAAAAGGCGCAGAAACGGGCACTACATTTTCAGCCATCGCGCTCACTGCGTTATGCGCCCAACCGCTATACGGCTTTATTCAGGATAAATTAGGGCTACGGAAAAATCTGTTGTGGGCAATTGGCGGCTTATTGCTGCTCAGCGGCCCCTTCTTCATCTTTATCTATGCTCCGTTATTGCGACTTAACATGCTGGCTGGCGCAATTGTGGGCGGATTATATATAGGAGCCACTTTCTTCGCGGGCATCGGCGCACTGGAATCCTATACCGAACGCGTTAGCCGTATTGTCGGCTTTGAATTTGGCAAAGCACGCATGTGGGGATCTTTAGGCTGGGCCTGCGCCACTTTCTTTGCCGGAATGCTGTTTAACATTAATCCTAATATCAATTTTTGGATGGCATCCTCATCGGCAGTGGTCTTTCTGCTGTTATTACTCTGTCTTCGGGAAGTTAAAACCGATGCCCTCAATCAGTTGGAATATGGCAAATCTAGCGCATTAACCCTATCAGATGCTCTAGGCCTGCTTAAAACGCCACGTTTTTGGGCTTTGGTCGTATTTGTTATGGGCGTCAGTATTTATAACGTTTATGACCAACAATTCCCGGTCTATTTCTCTTCTCTATTTTCAGATCCGCGCCATGGCAATGAAATGTACGGTTTTCTGAATTCACTACAGGTATTCCTGGAAGCAGGCGGCATGTTTTTGGCTCCCTTCTTGGTTAATCGCATTGGTGCCAAACAAGCTCTGCTACTAAGCGGTATGATCATGTCGCTGCGAATTATCGGTTCAGGATTAGCTGATGATGCCGTCACCATTTCCCTAATGAAACTGCTACACGCCGTTGAACTGCCGATCCTATTGATCGCCATGTTCAAATACATCACCAGCCAGTTCGATCCACGCCTCTCCGCCACTTTATATCTGGTGGGTTTCCAATTTGTCACTCAGGTTTGCGCCAGCGTGTTGTCGCCATTGGCGGGACATAGCTATGACCTACGCGGCTTCGCTGCAACTTACATGATCATGGGCGGCATGGTGCTGGGCCTGACTCTGCTTTCCTGCTTCCTGCTACGCGCTGATCCCCGAAACCAGCACTTATCTCTTAACTTATCAACCAAGTGAATGATTATGAAAACGCAACTGGATCGCGCTAACCATGCGCTGCAACAATTAATTCCTCAGGTCGGGGACGCTTTTTACCCCAATTATCATCTGGCTCCTCCGGCGGGTTGGATGAATGATCCCAACGGACTGATTTATCATAACGGCCTTTATCACGCCTTTTACCAGCATCATCCCTATGACGAAAACTGGGGGCCCATGCACTGGGGGCACGCCACCAGCACCGATATGGTGAATTGGCAACACCAGCCGATCGCACTGTCGCCGGGCGATGAGTGGGATAAAGACGGCTGTTTCAGCGGCTGCGCGGTAGATGATAATGGCACGCTGACCCTGATTTATACCGGTCACGTTTGGCTCAATCAACCGGGAGATGATGGCGCTATTCGCGAAGTGCAATGTCTAGCAACCAGTCAAGATGGAATCAATTTTGAAAAACAGGGCGTTATCCTGACTCCACCGAACGGCATCATGCATTTTCGCGATCCCAAGGTATGGAAACAAGACGGCGTTTGGTGGATGGTGATTGGTGCGCGAGATCATGTCGATTGCGGACATGTGTTGCTATACCGCGGCGAAACGCTGCACCAATGGACTTTTCAACAGGTTCTAGCCAAAGCGGATACCGGCGAGGGCTATATGTGGGAGTGCCCGGACTTCTTCACTCTGGGAGGGGAGCAGGTTTTAATGTTTTCCCCGCAAGGTATAAAAGCCGAAGGCTACCGTTTCCGGAATCGGTTCCAGAGCGGTTATTTACGCGGTTCCTGGCGACCCGGCACGGTCTTTCATCGTGCCCAACCTTTTGTCGAGCTGGATCTGGGACATGATTTTTATGCACCGCAATCATTCACAGCAAAAGATGGTCGCCGAATTGTTATTGGATGGATGGATATGTGGGAATCCAATATGCCTTCTAAAGCGGAATATTGGGCCGGTTGCCTGACTTTACCGCGAGAATTAAGTATTAAGGATAATGGGAAGTTATGGATGCAGCCCATATCTGAGCTGGAAACGCTGCGTCGCCAGCACGTAGAGTTAGAAAAGTTGCCATTGGAAAACGCTACCCGACAAATAGTCGACGAGGCCAGCGCGCTGGAAATCCAGTTGCAATGGAATCTCAACGATAGCAACGCCGAACGCTTCGGCCTACGTTTGGGGGGAATTGAGGGCGCAGATGAAGGCGTATCTGTCTTTATCGACAACCAGGCTCAACGGTTGATCCTCAATCGCCATTATCCGCAGCACCGTCTTTCCGGCTATCGCAGCGTCGAAATCCCCGCTGGCGACACCTTATCATTTAGAATATTTATCGATAAATCATCAATAGAGGTGTTTGTAAATAATGGCGAAGCTAGCCTGACCAGTCGAATTTATCCAAGTGAAGGCCTGCGCCAGCTTTCACTTTTTGCAGATAATGGCCAGGCCTTGCTGGCGAGTGGGCAATACTGGACGCTAAAAACAGGTTGAAAAATTTAGGATTAAACGGCTGCGGATGAATACCGCAGTCGGTTTAATTGGAAAGTCAGAGAGAGGATCTTTCTAGCAGAGGACACGGAATTTTATGAATTTCGCTGTCCGTTCTGCCTTGGATTAAATGCAAAGCAGCGGCACGGCCGATTTCATTATGCGGCAATTGCACCGTAGTCAGCGGAGGTAAAAATAGCCCACCGATACCGACCATATTGTCATAACCGAGCACCCCAACTTGCTGCGGGATTTTAATGCCTTTGGCTAATAGCACCTGATAAGCGAGAAAAGCGATACGATCATTGCCGCAAACCAAAATATCAAAATCTAGTTTTCCATTAGGACAGTGTGCATTTAGCAGTGTAACGACATCCGGGTAATGCTCATCCCCCCAAATCATGTGTTCCTGACGTAAATCACTTAAAGGCAGACCGGCATCCTGCCACGCTTTTTCAGCGCCAGCGCGACGAGCCTGAGCAGCGAGCGTATTTTCAGGCAGATAAAAACACAAAGGGCGGCGATACCCACGTTCAATCAGTCGTTTTATCGCCTGATATTGTCCCCAAAAATCGTCTGGAATATAGCTGGCCACATCCGAATTGTCGCTCACGCAGTTAGCAAGCACTAACTTTTTATCCATTAAGCGCGCTGGGATCTGGATACTGCGTAACCCCATAGTGGTAAAAATAATGCCATCTGGACGCTGGGAAAGCAGTTGATTAACAGCGCGTTCACTGTCTTCCGCTGAAGTTTGGTTCACCAGAAAACTATTCCAGCCGCACTCTCGCGCCGTCAGCTCAATCGAAAGCAGCATTTCAACGGAAAATGGCGTCGTGGCCGTATCGAAAGCCAAAACTCCTAACGTCGAGGTTTTCGTGGTGTTACCTCGCATTTTCCGCGCAGAAAAATCAGGCACATAATTAAGAGCTTCGATGGCCTGCGCCACTCGCTGATAGGTTTCAGGCCGCAATTGCTCCGGGTTATTAATCGCCCGAGAAACAGTCATTAATGATACCGAAGCCAAATTAGCCACATCTTTCAGCGAAGCCATAACGTCCCCTAAATTATGTTGTTGTCATGATCATCCCATAATGTGTCACTCAGGGGTAGATTTCCGATGATTCTCAGTGTGTTTCTATTATCCAACCCGATAAGTTATCAGCTTTCGGACAACCTGATATGCGGATTCTAAATCTGTAAATATGCAGTAGAGCTAAAATCACACGCTCTCCTAAGTTATATTTTTACGTTATGCTGCCCGTGAAGTTAACGACTAACGGTCTATCTAACTGCTTCAGTGCTTCAGGCTTTTGGCTATAGCCCACAATGTGAAACAGGAGTTTCTATGAATAACACCCATCGTCTATTACTGGCTTTGGCCTTTTCCAGCACTCTGGTAACCGGTAGTGCTCAAGCCAACAGTTTATTCGACTCGGTAAAAAATGCAGCGGACGAGTACAGTAAATCGGGGGATAGCTCTTCATCATTATCTTCGCTTACCGGGCTGCTTAACGGCGGCGATAAAGCACTCAGCGCGAGTACCATGACGAATGCCGCAGGTATTTTGCAATACTGCGTTCAAAATAACGTTTTATCGGCCAATGGCACTTCGGCAATTAAAGATCAGCTGATGAGTAAATTGGGCATTACCAGTACGGAAAATGCCAAAAGTCAGGACTATCAGGAAGGCCTGGGGGGATTACTGAAAACCGGCGAAGGTAAAAGTCTGGATCTCAATAATCTGGGCACTGCCCAACTCACTGAAAAAATTAAAACTAAAGCCTGTGATTTAGTACTCCAGCAAGGTAAATCATTCCTGATCAATTAATCTGGGTGCACCATAAATGCAGCCTCGTCTGGCTGCATCTTTTCAGTCTTCACTTGCCTGTCTCAACCTAGTAATAGTTAATCTTAACTATTGCCGTCGCATCAAACTGCCCCAATTTTATGGCTTGCCCCGGAATGGCATTCAGGCTAGCGGTATAATTTTTCGTTACCTGATTCACATCATTCATCACGGCAAAATCAGCATAACGGTTAAATACTACCGCTTGATTAGCATCATCATAAATGGTCAATTTAGAACCATTTTGCATATCGATGGCATTATCACCAATTAACGGATTGGTAGTTGAAAACTGTGCCTGAATAGAAAAGTTGGACAAACAGCCTTGCTTCACTGAAGTAATTGCAAATGGCGCGCTAATCCCATTTCCCGTCGTTGATAACAGCGATTTATTAAACGAACCAAAACTAACGACCTGTGATTCCGGATAAACCACTAAATCCGCACCGCAGGCAATAAAGCGCGTCGAACTTAATCCAGATAGAGAATATCTTAGATTCTTCGCTGCTGGAGTAAGGTTAAGCCCATTGGAGCCATCCAACTGGAAAACCGTAAAAGTATTAGCCCCGGGATAAGTGCCGCTGGAGGGCGGGTTTCCTGTCACTTTAATATAAAGTCTGAAGGTCACGGTCACGGTTACGCTCTGCCCTTTAACGATAGGTGCCGTATTGGTATTTATTCCCTTACCGTTAGTTTCTAACTCCTGACCTAAATAACTCACGCCTAACTGCAAACCCTGACCTAATGCGTTATTCAACGGGTTAAAATAAAACCATACTTGATCCCGGACACTTCCCAGCACATTATCGCAGTAAGCCGTCACCGTAATATCATTAGATTCCCAGACCTTAGTTCCTGCAGCGACATTGGATGGAATTGCCAATGCACCAATCGGAATTGCCGGTTTTATAACCATGCCGGTGCCCGCTTCTACACAATCAAGGGCATATGCCGTTGGAGCCAGTAACAAAGTTGCGCTCAAAAGAACCAGCGAGCCATAGAAGCGGCGCAATTTAGCTAGAAAAAAAGGAATCATTATTTATCCTTGGCCATTAACGAAACGGCAATAAACATTATTTATTCTTTTCCGCAGGCTGGATCTGGCACTCAACCGATGAGCAATTAAATATGCGCAACACCAAGCCGCCAAAATCATCCATATATCCCAAGCTATAATGATCTCCGCTATAGCCCGGAGTTTTCACGATTTCAGTATTGAAAGGCGCAATCATCACACTATCAAAACCGGGGAAATTACCTCGATTATCCTGACTCAAATATCCCAGCGTCACGTAATAAGGCGTCGGGTTATAGATTTTCAGACTTTCACGTTGTTTAGTAAGCTGAAGTTTGTCCTGCCAGGACTCTTTATAATCCGCTTTAATCGCCGTTGGTCTATAAAAGAGTTTTACCCGATTCTGAATAGCAATCTGAACCACGTTAGCCATTTCACTTTTTGGCGGAACTTCACGCACGTTAAAATAGAATAACGTTTCGCGATCCGTAGCAAGCGTGCTGGCATCAGGCAATTTCATAATACGAACCTGACTTTTTTGACCTGCATCAATACGTTGCATCGGCGGCAAGGCGACGAGAGGACGCTCAATCTTTTTCCCTTTCGCATCTTCCAGCCAGGACTGAGCCAGATAAGGGGAAGTTTTACTCTTATTTTCAAGAATAATGCTGACCGATTTATCGCTACTATCGAAAACAATCCGTGTCCGGTCCAAATTTATTGCCGCCTGACTATTCATAGTGCCGAGCAGCATTAACGCCAGCACCACCAACATGTTTTTAGACTGACTAGCCGTCATACGTCTCATTTTTTTTTCTAAATTCATCATTAATACTCACTTTAAATTTTGTCAGTTCTGTACTCTCTATTGCCCAATTGCCTGAGCCATTCAGGTCAATCTGAAGGTCAATTAATCATTGGGTTACTGGCAAGGCAGTAAAATTTTTCCGGAGTTGATACCCTTATTCTCTGGCAATGTCAGACGACACTGATTTTTCCCCCATTGCACGGTTAACTGTGCCGCTTCTTCCAATCCGGCCAGATAAGCCAGCCCGTTCTCTCCAACTATTCCGATTTCAGCGCCGGTTTTATCTGCTACTACCGAAGAACCCAATGGCGGATAACTACCGTCGGATAAACGAATGACTGCCATCAGTTGCTGACCTCTCACCACCCGAATCTTTCGGTAGCCAATCGCACCTTCGGTCAGGGTTTTCTGAATCACTGTGTTATACACTTCGATATCATCAGACAAACTTTGCATATCAACCCGAACATCCGATTGCTGGTAGCTTGTCACTCCATTGGCAACGGCCAAACCAAAACCGTTAGTTACGGTAGAGTTAATATTGAAAGACACTCCAGAAATATTACCGGTATCAATCATCAGTCTGGGTTCATTACCCGACGGATTCTGATGCGCGGCTACGCCTTGCGCAGTCGCCGTTAATGAGCCATACCAATTGGCATTCACCGAGTTGTATTGGTTATTTTTATGGCTACCATCAATACCAAATTCTCCATAAGGCGAACGGTGCTGGTAACCGCCGCGAAATACACCATCACCCTTCTGCAATTCGGGATTTCCGCCGCCAGCACTGACACGCCAGATATTTTTGGCATCCAGGCTATTAAAGTAAGAAATATTTTGCGTGTAGCCGTTCGTCTTATCTCGCTGCGCGTCATAGCTAATTTTCTGCCCTGCGCCAATTGGCAAACTAAAAGAGAAGAAAATCTGGTTTTCAGTTTCGTTCTCGTATTTCACTCTATTGGCAGAAACAGCCGCAGAAATGCCCTGAAACGGACCAATATCCAAAAGCTTGCTGAGCGAAATCCCATAGTTATTACTGGAAACATCATTCCAGTAGGTTTTATGCGTCGCGGATAAATACATCGTGACATCCGGCCATGTCAGATATTGGTTGGCCGTCAGGGTATAAGTCTGTTTGTCATTTTGTAGATAGTTATTGCCACTCAGCCGATCCAAATACTGATTCATGCTCATAAAGTTTTTTTCGGAGAAACGGTATCCGGCAAAGGTGATTTGGCTATTAGTCTGATCAAAACGTTTGGAATAGTTGATCCGATAGCTTTCCCCGCTCAGTTTTTCCTGCTCAGGTAATTGAGCTTGTGAGTGAGTCGCATCAACGGATAAAGCACCAAACTCATGCAAATTTTGCCCCATTCCCATCGCAACCGCTGTGTAATCCTGCGACGTGGCAATCAGGCCACCATATAGCGATATATCGTCGAAGGCTCCCCAGGAAAATTCCCCGTTAAAGAAAATCGGATCGCCCAGCGCATTATGGCTGCCATGCATTGGCCGCCCCAAAGCGGTCTTATAACGCACTGAACCCTTACGAGTTAAAAATGGCACGCTAGCAGCGCTGACCTGAAAAGAAGTGGTATGCCCATCCTCTTCTTCTACTCTCACATCAATATTTCCCTGCACCGTTTCACTAATGTCTTGAATAACAAATGGGCCTGGAGCAACGTTAGTCTGATAAAGGGTTCTGCCATTCTGGCTCAAAACGACACGCGCATTGGTACGGGCAATTCCCATAACTTGTGGCGCATAGCCACGCAGCGTAGGTGGCAACATCCGCTCATCAGTCGCGAGGGAAGCCCCCAAAAAACGAAAAGAATCAAAAATACTGGAGCTGAGGTACGTCTGCCCACCGACAAATTTGGCACCTATCGACGAAATAGCACGAAAAGCATAAACCTGCGACCAGTCAAAATTACTGTAATGCGTACCTTCATTGTCACTATTAATATATTGGTAGTCGGCCCTAATACGCCAAGGCCCCATATTGGCGCCTGCGGTACCGTAGCTGCTGATATTTGTCGTACTCCTCCCTGAATTAGGTGCGTAATAGTTCCCAAACAGGTTGTAATCCAGCAAAGCGCCGGGTACGCCATCATCCCATTGCGATGGCGGAACCCAATTTGGATCGCTGTACGCTAGCCAGGCTTGCGGAATAGAAATAATCAAATGCTGTTTTTCTTTATCGTAACTTTCCGTTATTTCTTGTTTATCATCGATAGAAACGCATCGACCGTTATCCCATAACCCCATTGAATTACGCACTGCTGGAGCAAGACCTAAAGAATTGACCAATTCAGGCGTTAAACAAACCTTACTTGACCTCCCTTCATCAATAGGCAAATAGGTAATCAGAGATGAATCAGGTAATAACCTGCCATTGACCATAATATCCAGAAGATAATCACCTGGTGGCGTATAGTCATTAATTTCAAATCGAGAAAGATCAATATTATTACGGTCTTGAGCGTCAATAATATTGGTATTAAATTCTACCGCCGTAGCACACTCAGGCAGGAATAAACCTATGCCTGCCAACGATAATATTGGCATCATTCGAAAGATCATTGCTTTTCTTTTAGAATTACTCTGCATAAATAAATCACTGTCTTATGGCGTATAAATAATTATTTATATCGATTTAGAGCGTTTCTTTTTTGGCACAAATGAACAAAGGGGAGTTTCCTCCCCTTAAATCGACGTGATAAAAAGAGAGATTATTTATAGTTCAGTGCGTAGGTAGCCTGAGAAACAATAGTACCGGCCTTCACTGCTGTACCAGTTGCCTCAACACGAGCTGCAAAAGCAATTTGGTTAATACCGGAGATCAGATTGATATCAGCGCTGGTATCGCCAACTTTTAGTAATGCGCCATTAGCATCGATCAGGCGGATACCCGCGCCAGTCGCGCTACCGGTGTTAGCCAGCAAAGCCACAGCAGAGGCATCGGAAACCCCACCGAAGGTCACGCTAACTTTAGACATTGCCGGATAAGTTACTGAACCAGCCGTTTGCTCACTCAGATCGCAATCTTGCAAATCGATGTTATAGCTAACGTTCTCGGAATGTTTATTGCCAGTTTCCAGCACCTTATTTGATACCTGTCCCAAATCGACATTAATATCGGTAGAATTTGGCGCAATCGAACAAGGAGCATTAATTACTGTACCAGTAAAATGGACTCGCCCATTACCTTCATCGGCAGCAAATGCCTGAGAAATAAACGCAGAAGAAATAAATGCTGTAGCCAATACACTTCTCTTGAAATTAGACATAATAAAGACCTTTGATTAGATAATATTTTTATACAGATATGATTGTGCGATAAATTCAAATTCTTAGCTGAAAACACCGCAATTGAATAGCCATTAAAAATTAAATAAGAAAACAAAATAATTATTAAAAGGTACAAACCTTCTAAAAAGACAGAATAGCAAAACCGATAATATTTTTTTATAGGCAGACAAATAGAGGATAATTAAGAAGATACCCATCTTATGACTTTCTTTATGCCTACACTATATGTCATAGTTAACAGATTTTTCTAAATACTCTGAATTATCAACTTTCCTTAAATTTCACCCCGAACAACACGAACGAACTATACACGATCTTTTTATCTAGTAAATTGTGATTTTTCCGATTAAAAGATCGTTTTAATTAAATTAAATAGATATTTATCCTTCAAAACACAGTTAAATATGGTGTTTCGTATCCATAAAGTAAAGATTGTCATACTTAAGTGCTAAATGTTTTTAATTTAATAGCGATATATCTTATTTGATCAAAACCAATAAAAATGAAATGGCGTATAATAATAAATGAAATATCCTACATCTGATATATGAATTTTCTCATAACGCTGTAGGAAAATCCCTACAAGACGAATAAATCAATCTAAAAGCTATTATTCTAAATTTAAAAAATAGCAAAATAGTCAAGAATAAGATTAAAAAAACCTCGCTAGAAACCTTTCTCATATCTGCCTGTATGGAACATCAAAAAATCACGCCATCCAATTTCAGAAATAAATTAAACTTAAGGTAAATTTAAATTTTCTTGCTCTTTTAATTAACTCGAAAACAGCTAAAAACTGACAATGACAAAAGAAGCGGCCTTAGAAATCACCCTACCTCGCTACTACCCTTTTGCGCTATTCATCCCCGCCTCATCCCGCCACGCCCTGGCATCAGCCAGCGATACTTCAGGGTATTTGCCCAGCGCCAGCATCTTTTCTTTACCGCCAAAGCGATAACGAAGCCGCCAATATTTGGAGCCGTTAGGGTGAACCAGCAAAACCATGCCGTCGCCGTCAGTCAGCTTATAGGCTTTTGCTTCAGGCTTAGCCGTACGAACCTTCACATCACTCAAAGCCATGATGAGTATCCTTTCAAGGGCTCTGTGTGGGGACAAACATTATCTAAGCGGGATTACTCGCAAATGTTCCCACATCAGTAACTTGATGTAGATTGAATCAGGTTGACTGAAAAGAGAGGGAAAGCTATGCGGGAACTGGATTTTAGGCAAAAAAAAAAGCCACCTTGCGGTGACTTGATTTTCATACTAATGGTGCGAAGGCCGGACTCGCATATATCATGCAACCTACTGATATCAATATTATTTATTTTTAACACTAAGAGCTTGTACCCGCACTTGTACCCACAAACAAAAATCCGTACAAAAATCAGACACCACGAGTAAGCACAAAACCATATCAGTACAACACCAATATGGATATCAAAGCAAGGTTTAGGCAGGCCAAAAAGCTTTTATCATTGGCCCCCAATTGCCAACAACCTTGACCATAGTCCGCTATGAGCGAAAAGCGGAAGTTAGCCGTTACTCTTACATCTGATGTGGGCGTTACTAACAAAGCTGCATGTCTATAAACGGGGAGCAGGCCATAATGAATAGACCCGGGTTTCGTAGACACTTTTTTACCTCATAATGGAGGCTCAATGAAGGAGTGTTTATGTCAGCCAAAAATTTCACTGAAGAATTCAAAATTGAAGCCGTA